>NZ_MJKB01000005.1:0-221334 GCF_002139495.1 Campylobacter sp. P0085
AAAAACGATAGAGAAATGATTTAACCAAGCTTTTCAGAAGGTTAAGGTGTTTCTCAATTCGTGAGCTGGAATTATATAAGAGATATGCTTAAAAAAAGATTAAATATTAGGGAAAATTCTAAAAAATTTAAAAAAATTTGCAAATTTGGTTAAAAATTTAGTAAAATATCGCTAAATTTGACATAATTATTAAAAATTAACTCACCATTTTCTCTTTGAGATTTAAATTTAGATATATAACCCTCACCATTTTTTATTAAAATTCCACTACTTATTAAAAAATTTTCATAAAAAGATATAAATTCTAGCCCTTTTATTGTAGATATTGGGCGTAAAGCTATAAATTCTCCATCTAAATTTATATCTGTTATATCAAAACTATCTCCTCTAAGGTTAAATTTTAACTCAAAAAGATCATTAATACTAATTTTATCAACATATAAAACTGGATTGCAACTAATAAATGCATCTATTAATCCAATACTTTTAGACCCAAGCATAATGTTAAAAATCATCTTATAACTATCAATAATAAGATTTTCTAAACGAACTTTAGAATTTATATTATCAATCATAATATTATTTATTGCCACATTTTTGGCATGTATATTACTTATAATATTTGCTAGATTATTAGTAATGGTTTTGGAGTCAAATTTTATTTCATCGCTTACTATATTAATAAGTGGAACATTTGCTCTTAAATTTTTAATGCTAATATTTAACTCATTTGGATTAAATTTAAATAGGTCAAAGCTAATAAACTCAAGTCCATCTAAATAATCAATTTCAATATCGACTCCATTAAAAACACTACTAATGCCATCAAATTCAAAATCAGCTTTATCGAAACGTACACCTAGAAAATATAAGCGCTCTGTATCAAATGTTGTGCTAATATCTATACTAGAAATTGTAAAAAGATTGTGATTTTCGATTATTTTTAGTGGGGAAACCTGTGCTTTTAGCTGACTAATACCTCCATTTATAGGAATATTTAGATTAAATTTAGCCAATACTGAGTTTTCATTTTGTGTCAAATCCATCTTTAATCGATGATCTAAATCACAAATATCGCCTACAATATCTAGTCTATTAAAAATTGAAATAACACTATAATGACTAAAAATATCAAATTTAAGATTGAAATCTTTATATTTTAGAGTAAAATTTAGATTAGTAGAAAAAATTGAGTTATTTTGGTTTATGTTTGATAAAGCAAATTCGCTACTACTTTTAAGTTTATTTATGGCTGAGCTTAAAACAAAATTAGAAAAAAGATATGCATATCCATGCAAGCCAACCATCAAAATAAGTAGACTTGCAATAAGATATGCAAACTTTTTCATAGTTATCTCTTTTTAGTTGCCCAGCTAAAATATAGCCAAATCAACCCCAATAAAATAAATAAAAATAGTGGGACTAAATAGCTGCGTTCACCAAAATAGCTAGTAAATTTAAAAATAAATCCGCCAGCATAATAGCTAGCTAGTCCAAGACTAATAGCCCATATAACTGAGCAAATAGCATTAATAATAGTAAATTTAATTAAACTATACTTAGTAAGCCCTATTGCTAAAGGAACTAAAGTTTTTAATCCATAGATATATTTTTTGATAAAAATAATCTTATCTCCATATTTTTTAAATAGAATTTGAGCTAGGGCTAATTTTCTTTTATGCGATTTAAAATATGGCATTACTGAGCTTTTATTGTACCTACCCATATATACCAAAATCATATCGCCAATAAAATTTGCCACTGCTGCAATAATAATAGATAATGTCAAATTCATATTACCTTCAAAACTCAAAAGCCCTGCTCCAATAATAGCCACCATACCGCCGCCAAGACTATATAAAAATAAAATTAAATAGCCATAAGTTGAGAGATTTGTAAGTATATCTTGCATTATCTTACCACCGTTATAGCATGCATTAATTGTTTGTAACCGTATGAATTTGTATTAAAACGTATTTTATCATCAACAGTTATTACCGATCCACCAAGATTTGCCCCAGCAAAAAAGCCGCTATTATTTGTATAAATATAAATATCACTAAAGCCAATATCACTAACTATTTCATTTTTAGTACCATAATCCATAAAACTCACTGATGCACTAGCATTAAGAGTAAGCTTATTATCATAAATATCTTTAATTACTGCCGGATTCATTACATACATTACTAAAAAATTATTTTCATATCCAGCTTGCAACCCAATAGTTGCCCCACCAAGTCGCACAGGAACTGCGCTCCAGTTGCTGTTTAGATGGCGAGTAAGGTTATCATCGCTATAAAATTCATCTACATCATCACGCACAAGCATAACTCCACGCCCTATGGTCGCTCCAAGGATAAATCCAGCCTTAACAAAAGTAGGAAAAATAATAATCGCAGATGAATTTATAACGATAGACTGGGGGATTTTATTAATTCTATTAATATGATTATAGGCATTTGCACTATCTAATAATCTCTCATTTCCACCATATAATAAGCTTAAACTAAATAGAACCAACCAGATAACCCTTATCATTTGCGCCCCTATTTTGCATACTCTACGGCTCGTAATTCCCGGATTACATTTACTTTAATCTCGCCTGGATATTGCATTTTGCTCTCTATCTCTTCAGCAATCTCTTTAGCCAAAAGCACCGCTTCATCATCATTGACCAACTCAGCATTAGCAATAACCCTAATCTCACGACCGGCATTTATAGCGTAGGCATTTTTGATGCCTTCTTTTGAATTTGCGATATTTTCTATCTCTTCAACTCTTTTTAAGAAACTCTCAAGCACCTCTCTTCTAGCTCCAGGGCGTGCCGCAGATAAGGCATCAGCAGCACAAACTGCTGCACACTCTACGCTTAAGGCTTCTTCGTGTCCATGATGTGCATAAATGGCATTGATTACAACCGGATGCTCCTTATATCGCTTGCAAATTTCAGCCCCTAAATCCACATGGCTACCTTGGTATTCGTGCGTTAAGGCTTTGCCGATATCGTGTAAAATACCAGCTCTAATAGCTAGTTTCTCATCTCCGCCAGTTTCAGCTGCGATAATACCTGCTAAGTGAGCGACTTCTAGGCTATGAGCTAAGGCATTTTGACCATAACTAGCCCTAAATTTCATCTTGCCTATCAATTTGACAATTTCAGGATGAACCTTGGTAATTCCTAAATCAATCAAGATATTTTCGCCTTCTTCTAAGATACTAGCTTCGAATTCTTCACAAACTTTTTGATGGATTTCTTCTATTCTAGCAGGTTGAATTCTTCCATCTTCAACCAAAAGCTCAATAACCCTTGTAGCGATAGCTCGGCGATATAGATTAAAGCTAGAAAGCACGATAGCATGAGGAGTATCATCAATAATAATATCCACTCCTAAAACCATCTCGAGCGTCTTGATATTACGCCCTTCTTTGCCAATAATTCTACCTTTTAACTCATCATTTTTGATATCAACTACATTAATCAATCTCTCAGCAGCAAACTCCCCAGCAAATCTACTAGTGGCTTGAGCTAGGATATAATTTGCCTTTTTCTTAGCCTCTCTTTTTGCCTCTTCTTCGTATTTTCTAACGATATGAGCGATATCGGCACGGCTTTTTTCTTCAACTTTTTTTAAGACCAAATCCCTAGCCTCTTCTTGAGTTAAACCGGCTATGCGCTCCATAGTTTTTAGCACTTCATCTATCTTTTCTTGATATGAATTTTTTAAATTCAAACCCTCTTCATATAGAGCATTAGCTCTATTTTGACTCTGTTCTAGATCATTTTTTAGATTGTTTAAGCTCTCTTTTTGAGATAATAAATTTTGCTCTTTTTTATTTATTTCATCAAATTTTTGGTTATACTCTTTTTGAAGCTTGCTGCCTTTTTCCTCATATCTTTTTTTAGCTTCAAATTCAGCCTCACTTACCTTGACTTTGGCATCTTTAAGTACGCTTTCGGCTTCAAATTCAATAGCCTTAGCCTTAGCCTTAGCCTGTTCTAAAAATATACTATAATTAGCATCATTTATCTTTTTAGATATTAGCCAACCACCACCGGCTCCGAAAATTAAGCCTCCTAACCCCACTAATGACATCTCTATCATAACATACCTTTTTAATATATTTTGTAGTAGGTGTGATATAAAAGTCCGCACAAATATCATGTGCATCACAAATTTTATCATTAATATACATATCTTTTATGCTCACAAACACAATAACTGGTCTATATCCTAGACTATCAAAAAATCTATCATAAAATCCAGCACCATGCCCTACTCTAGCCATATTTGTATCTACTGCAATTACTGGCACTATTGCCATATCTATCTTTTTTTTATAAGCATTTGAATCTCTTGCTTCTTTAATTCCAAATTTAGATACAAAAAAGGGCAGACGCAATTTTACCATTTTTAAGCTTTTATCTACCATAAATGGGACAAATATTGTACAATTTTTTGCTAACTTTCGTCTAAGCATTATCAAATTTGGCTCTGTTTGCATCGGGGTAAAAATCAATAAATTTCTTACTTTATAAAACTTAATTAGCCTTAAAATATCAAAATTTAGTCTATTTTTATAACTATTAGCTACTCTTTTGGACTCTTTTTTTAGAGCGGTTTTAGCCATTTTTCTATAAGTTTGTTTATCATATTTAACCATAATATTAATCTTTATTTAGTATAATTGCGACATTTTACCAAAAAATTAGGAAAATATGATGAAATTTAAAATCTTTTTAGTAGCGGCCTTGCTGGTATTTTTTACTGGCTGCGATGATAAAAATGACAAAGAACCATCTACGCCATCAGTTATGCAAGCTGACTACTCAAAACCATTTAAACTCCCATTAAACGATGGCACAGAACTTAATATACAAAAGCGTAATGATGGATATGATATTGATATTAAAGATAAGGCAGTATTTTTAAATTTCTTTGCTACTTGGTGCCCTCCATGCAAAATAGAAATTCCATATCTTGTATCGCTTCAAGATAAATTTAAAGATAAGCTTCAAGTCATTGGGGTATCAGTTGATGAGATAAGTCTAGAACAAGCAAATGAATTTAAAGAGTTGTTAAATATCAACTATCCAATTGCCTATACCAAGGAAAATGAGTATCTAATCTCATCGCTTGGCGGTGTAGTTGGCATTCCCTTTAGCATTTTATACTATCCAAATGGCAAATTTGCTACATCTTATAGCGGATTGGTGCCTATTGAAATGCTTGAAAATGATATTAAAAAGGTGATTAAATAATGTTTAGCTTCCTTAAAAAAGGTCTTGAAAAGACCATAAGTATCTTTACTGGTTCTAAACCAGCAGATAAAAAAATTACTAAAGATATTCTTGAAGAGCTTTTATTAGAAGCAGATGTGCCATATGAAATAGTACAAGAGATTATATATTACCTTCCACCACGTGAAATAGTTGATAAAGCTGATCTATCTAGAGTTATGCAAACATACTTTATGTATGATAGTAAAAGCATAGAAGCTAAGCCATTTGTTATGATGATATTGGGCGTAAATGGTGCTGGCAAAACAACTACAATAGCTAAATTAGCAAATTTATTTAAATCAAATTCAAAAAGCGTTATTTTGGGTGCTAGTGATACATTTAGAGCTGGTGCAATAGAACAACTACGCCAATGGGCAACCAGATTAGAAGTGCCAATAATTGCTTCAAATCAAGGCCACGACCCGGCCGCTGTGGCTTATGATACCATTAGCTCTGCTGTGGCTAAGGGGATGGATTATGCGATTATCGATACAGCTGGAAGATTACAAAATCAAAAAAACCTAGCAAGTGAGCTAGAAAAGATCTCAAGAATCAGTGATAAAGCCCTAAGTGGCGCTCCACATCAAAAAATTCTAATATTAGATGGTACACAAGGAAGTGCTGGAGTTGCTCAGGCTAAGGCATTCAATGAGATTATAAAGGTCGATGGAGTAATAATCACTAAGCTTGATGGTACCGCTAAAGGCGGTGCATTATTTGGAATTGCTAGAGAGCTTGAATTGCCTATTTTATATATTGGTGTTGGCGAGAGCAAAGACGATTTAATTAAATTTAATCCAAAAGAGTTCGTAGATACTATCTGCGATGCTATATTTTAAAAATAAAAATGGCAAAGTTAAAAACTCTATTTGAATGTGAAGCGTGTGGAAATCAGCAGAGCAAATGGATGGGAAAATGTCCGCAATGCGGTGCTTGGGAGAGTTTTATAGAGCTTAGTAATGAGCAAATAAAAGCAAGCCAAGAATTAGCAAAACTAACTAAAACTATAAATAACGCAACTCCAATATCTCAAATTCAAATAGAACAGATAAAACGCAAATCCACCGGCGATAATGAGCTTGACCTTGTATTAGGTGGTGGAGTAGTAAGTGGTTCGCTAGTTTTAATCGGTGGAAGCCCTGGTATTGGCAAATCTACTCTACTGCTTAAAATTGCTTCAAATTTAGCCAATGATAATCAAAAAGTCTTATATGTCAGCGGCGAAGAGAGTGCTAGTCAGATCAAATTAAGAGCCGATCGCCTAAATGCTAATAGCGATAATCTATTTTTGCTTACTGAGATTGATCTTTCATCTATACTAGCTGAAGTGGCTAAAAATGAGTATAAAGCTATAGTTATAGACTCTATCCAGACTTTATATAGTGATAAGATTAGCTCCGCGCCAGGCTCTATATCGCAAGTTAGAGAGATTACATTTGAGCTTATGCGACTAGCCAAAAAAGAGGATATAGCTATATTTATCATTGGCCATATAACCAAAGAAGGCTCTATAGCTGGACCTAGAATTTTGGAGCATATGGTAGATGTAGTATTATATTTTGAAGGCGATAGCAGCAAAGAGCTTAGAATTTTAAGAGGGATTAAAAACCGCTTTGGAACAACTAGCGAGGTTGGTATCTTTGAAATGAGAAGTAATGGGCTAGTAAGCGCTAAAGATATTAGTAGTAAATTTTTTACTCGTGGCAATGCTGTTAGTGGCTCAGCTATTACTGTAACAATGGAAGGAAGTCGTGCGTTAGTAGTAGAAATTCAAGCCTTAGTATGTGAAAGCAGCTACCCAAAAAGAAGCTCAACCGGCTTTGATAAAAATCGCTTAGATATGATTTTAGCACTTTTAGAACGTAAGCTTGAGATTCCACTTGGTCATTATGATGTTTTTATCAATGTTACAGGCGGAGTAAAAATCAACGAACCAGCCTGTGATTTAGCCGTAGTTGCTGCGATAATATCTAGCTTTCGCAACCGCCCAATATCTAAAGAGAGCGTATTTATCGGTGAGCTTAGTTTAAATGGAGAGATTAGAGAAATTTTTAACCTTGATGCAAGACTAAAAGAAGCCGTATTTCAAAAATTCAAAAACGCTATCACTCCAAACAAACCACTAGAAACCTACCCTATAAAAACATTCGTAGCCAAAGAAATAACCCAAGTTTTAGAATGGATGTAGCTAAATTTATAATATTTTAATCTAAATTTAGCTATAATTTTACTCTTTTTAAGCCTGAGTGGTGAAACTGGTAGACGCGCTAGACTCAAAATCTAGTAGGGGCAACCCTGTGTCGGTTCGAGTCCGACCTCAGGCACCATCACCCCATTTTAACACTTTTCTTAAACTTTCACAAATTGCTAAAATATTCACAAAAATATTAAAAACAAAATTCCAATCACAAAAATCAAATAAAAGATTTTAAATTTAAATATAAAAAATTATTTTTAATCCTTATCAAAAAAATAAATTTTTATATTTAATTATAAAAATAAGTAAATTTTTTCATTTTTTGCTATAATCCCACCTAAATTTTACTAATAAGGAGAAAAAAATGAAAGGACTAAAGACTACTATAAGTAGCAAATTCCGCTACTACCCACACATTCTAAAAAACTAAACAATCCCAAAATCCTACTATCATCAATTGCAATTACTGTCTTATACTCTGCTAGTTTCGCTGATGGCAAGTCTTATTGCCAAATAGCTGACAACAACAAAACATGTATTATAAGCGACAAAAACACAACAAATACTATTATTCTTTTCCCTAAAACAGATCAAACTACCGAGGTAACTGGACAAAATATAATTATAAGAGGTGAAACTAATGTTACCAGCTACAGTCTCTATGCCGCTTTTATAGGCTCTGGAAAAGCTGATGAAAATAAAATAGAAATATCTGGTGGATCATCAGTAGGAGGACCTAGACCAGACAAAAGACCAAGCACCACCAATATAGGTGCCGGATATACTGGCGCACATGGAGATGTCAATTCAAGTGCAAGTAGAAATACTATAATCATCTCTGGAGAAGGCACAAATGTAAAATCTACATATGTCATGGGTGGCCGGGTTTATGACGACAATGGTTCTGTAAATGACAATAATGTAATAATTAAAGATGGAGCTACAGGTTTCAGAAATTATTGGCGGTACAAGTGCCCAAGGCACCGCAAATAAAAACAATATTATCATCGGCGGAAGTGTAACTGGCAATGTAACTGGCAGTGAAGGTAAAATCGGCTCTGAAAACAACAACATAAAAGTAGCTGGTAATGTAGGTGGCACAGTAATCGGTGGTAAAACAGATAATGGTTCAGCTAGCAATAACATAATAAGCGTAGCTGGTGACACCCAAGGGATATTATAGGTGGTCAAATCTTAGATCCTAATGGCCAAACTAGTGGCAACCAAATCACTGCTAATGGCAATGTAGATGGTAATATCTATGGTGGTTATAATCAAGCAACACAAAAGGTCCAAGGTAGCAACAACACAATAACCCTATCAGGTAACCTGACTAAAGTAACTGGTAATATCCAAGTAGGTGATAAAACTAGTAATAGTGGATACCCTAAACATAAATACCAAGAACCCAGTAACCCTAGAAGGTAATACTAGTGGTGCTAAAACCATCAGCATAGCAGCAAGCAATGTAGGTGATGGTGATAGCAAATATATCGGTGCTAGTTTACTAGCTAGATATGACTTTGGCACTATGGCATCTAGACCATATATAGAGGGTTCTGCTAGACTTGGTAGAAACTACAATAGATATGAAAATACCCATATGAATGATGACAACGGAAATCACGCTAAATATGATATGAGTACAAACTACTTTGGTATCCATGTGGGTGCTGGGTATGAGTTTAAGATATATAATCAAGCTCTTGATATATATGCTAAATATCTATATAACAACCTAGCTGGTGATTAGATAGAGATTATGAATACACCATATGAGTTTAAAGCTGTAGAGTCTCACAAACTAATAACTGCTGCTAGATATAAAGTGGATCTAGCTCCTATAAACAACTTCAAACTCTCACCTTATGCTGGTGCGGCTTTGGATTATGAGTTTAAAGGTAGTGTGGATGTATACTCATATGGATTGGCTGTGGATTCACCTACTTTAAGTGGTGCTTCTGCTATGCTAGAAGCTGGTCTAAGTATCGATGCTAATAGAGGCTTTAGTGTAGATGTAGGTCTATTTGGCCACTTAGGCAAAAGACAAGGTATCAATGGTATAGCAAATGTCAAATTTGAATTCTAAAATATTATTTGAATTTTAGAGATCTTATTTATATTATTTGGGGTTTAAAATCTTTGAGAGTTTTTATTCTAATATTTTATATTTTTACTGTAAGGTGGTATGGGGGGGCTAGAATTAAAATAATTTTAAATTCTAATCTCAGAGTAATTAATTGCCGTTATATCCGAAATCTGTGCGAGTCAATAGAACTTCTTTCCAAAAGCTCTCTCTATTTATTATTATTTCATCATCTACACTAGATTTAAAAATCTCTAAAATTGAATATTTAAAGTTTTCTTTTATATACTCAAAATCTAGCGGCTTTAAAAGCTTATTTCCGCCATGTCCATTTGCTATATAGTTACGCCAACGCCCAAGTAGCATATCATTGCCATACGCTGAGCCAACATATTTTTTTCCAGTTTTTGTATCTACTATTAGGTACACAGCTTTTTGATTTTCCAAGGCTGTTTTCCATATAGGTGTTTCTATAAGGCTTTCAAGCTCTCTCCAAGTTACATTTACATTATCATAGCCTGGGAATTATGCTTTTATCACCTCTCTTTTGAGCTCTAAAACCTCTAAATTATCTAGGCAAGTTTCAAGATTTGGATAACTTTGGCGGAAATCTTTTTTAAAGCCAACTACAAGTTTGCCTATAAATTCAGCGCCGATATCGGTTAGCCTTGTGTTATATTTATAAAGCTCTCTGTCTGCTTCTTTTACTGTGCCAACTACGCCCAAACTTTCATATATACCTACAAATAGCCACTCATCTTTATTCAAATAGCATAATGAAAGTATATATTTGCGACCAAAGTTCTTTTGAGTTTGGTGGTTTTGGTAATCACTAAATTTCCCACTAAAAAATTCATTTAATGGCAATCGTGCATCTCTACCCTGCCCGCCAATAGCACAATGGACTTTAAACTCGTTTTGATTTTCGGCCAAAAAAAGGCAACAAATCTTTTAATTTCATTTTTACTCCTTTTAAGTTTGAATTTGTATTTAAGCTTCATCTGCATTTAGATGCCCTATCTAAATGCAGATGAATGTGAAATTAGAGATTACTTAATTTTATTAAGATCTAATTTTATAGCTTCATTATCGATATGGCTAATGCCTGAATTTAAGATATTTTGTGCTATCTCTTTGGCTTCATCTAGTGAGTGCATTTTGTATGTTCCGCATTGAAATTTGTTTAATTCTGGGATATCGCTTTGGCTTTTTACAGATAGGATGTCATTCATAGATAGTCGCCAAGCCTCGATAACATCATCTATTTTAGGTGTTCCGATGAGACTCATATAAAATCCCGTCCTACAACCCATCGGCGATATATCTATGATTTCAATACTATTTGAATTTAGATGATCTCTCATAAAACCCGCAAAAAGATGCTCTAGCGTGTGAATCCCACGCTCTGGCAAGATATCTACATTTGGCTTACAAAATCTCAAATCAAAAACACTGATATCATCGCCTTTTGGGGTTTTCATCACTTTAGCAAGTCTAACGCCTGGGGCATTCATAATAGTATGATCTACGCAAAAACTATCAAGTAATGGCATATTATTTCCTTTATAATTTTTGCGTAATTGTATCAAAAATTAGCTAAAATTTGCTCTGATTTGGTCGCACCAATTTGAAATTCTAGAATCTACTTCATCACCATAATTATCAAAATCAAGCGCCAAGCCCACAAATCCGCCATCTCTAGCTGCTCTTGACTCTTTAAAATCATATTTTGGAGCCTCTGTAGCACCTACGATATTTGCGCCTAATTCTGTGCATTTTTCAAACAAAATACCCAAAGCATCGCAATATGTATCATCATAGCTAGAGCTATCACCAACACCAAATAAAGCAACTGTTTTGCCACTTAAGTTTAGCTCAGAAAAGTCAAAAGCATCCATATCATCTTGTAAATCACCGCTTCCCCAAGTCGATGAGCCGATTATTAATTTATCAAATCCATTGATCTCATCTGCTGAAGTCTCAGATATATTCAAAACTGTATCGATACCTAAATTTGCTGCGATTTTATTCGCTGCTTCTTCTGCGTTTCCCATTGAACTACCAAAAATTACTGCTGTCATATTTACCTTTCACATTTAAATTCACGATCCAAACCAAAAACTTTACAATATTCGCAATACACACAACTCACGCTTCTTTTAGCGCAAACTAGCTTGATATTGCGTTTTTTGGCTTGAGTTTTAATCTTTTTCATCGTGTTATGATTTAAAAAACTAGTTAGCATTACAACGCATTCTACCTCTTGTGGTATGGGCTTGCGATTTACTCTATTTTCGTTTCTTGCATCCCAATGCTCTATCTTGCTAACGCCTAAACCTTGTAAAACTGCCCTAATCGGTGCTATCTCATCTGCGCCTATTACTAATACTGACATCTCTTGCCTTTGTAGTATTTTTGATAATTGTTATTATAATCTAGCTATTATAAATTTTAGCTTATTTTGATTATAATTATCAAAAATATTTTTAAAAGCTCTTTTTTTAGCACCATAAAAAGATTAAATTCAAATTTATATAAAATTATAATTGATAAATAATATCAACTATACTACCTTATTCCTCCTTATTTTATCTTATTTAATTAAGAGCTAAATGATACGATTTAGCTAAAAAAAGTATATCTAAAATATAATAACTAAATATAAATTCATTAATTAAATTTTCGTTTATACCTATCTAAAAGCGTAATATTTCCTAATATTCCACCCTGATGAATGTATAAAATTTCATTTTGAAATTTATCTAAATTATTCATCAAAGTAAGCCACCCTACTCCATCATACAGTAATTCAAACTCTATATTGCTATCTAAAAGCTCTTTATATATCTCATAAATTTCAAGATACAACTTACCAAAATGATATTTTTTAGGCGGATTTAATATCTTAACCTTATTAAATGGATCAAGGGTTGAAATTTGCTCTTTTAAATACTTCGCATCGCCTACACAAGGCACGCTCCAAACTGCCATATCATTTAAATTTTTAGCTAAAAATGTAGCACTACACCCTGTCCCACTAGGTAAAAATACATCAAATTTAATCCCATTTAATTTAGCATAATCTTTTATTATTCTAGCTTGTTCTTTAAATCCAAATTCGGCTTCGCGCATTGCTACACCCTCAGGAATGAAAAGATCTGTACTTGATTTACATTCATCTTGAGCTGATTTTGATGGGTTAGCACTTATTTTAATATCCATACCATTTTTTAATGCGTAAGCATAATTTCCACATGGATTATTTAATAAAAAATCACAAATATGATTGGTAAAATATATAAATTTAACTCCACGCATTTTAGCCAAAAGACTAATAGAATACATAGCATTTGACTGGCTTGAACCATATGAAATTATGCGATTTATGTGGTTTAAATTTGAGTTTAGCAAAAAGGCAAGCTTTCTAGCTTTATTACCATTAAACTCGCCACCTATTAAATCATCTCGCAAAACCCAAAATCTACGCCCTCTAAAGTAGATTGGTTCAATTGACACGCTGATTTAAAACCTTATCAATGAAATATTTAGGATCTTGTAAATCAAATTTAATTTTTATCCTAAAGCTTGCTACTGGGTCTTCTAGACCATCTTTTAATATTGGCTCACTATTACTTTTTCCAATAGCAACCAAATATCTACTTAAACTTTCATTTTTATAAATTGCGTAGGCAAATTTCATAATCTCTAACGCTCGTTTTTGGGATAAATCTAGATTATGCATATATCCACCATCGCTATCTGTATGACATTCAATGATAATTTTATTGATATTTTGCACTACTTCAGAACTTAGCATATGATCTAAATATACCTTAAAAATTCGGCGTAGATCAAATTTGGCATCATCCCTAATAACTGATGAGTTAATGTTAAAAATCTTTGCTGCATCCATAGTAATCTCAGCAGTTTTAGGATCTATCTGCGCCATATTTACTAGCTTAGACTTAAGAGATAAAGCGATATTTTCTCTAATTTTTGTATAGTTTTCTAAGCTGCTTTTATAATTTTGTAAGTCGTTTTCAATAGCATCTATTTGAATATCTCGCTGATTGATTTGATTATTTAGATCGCTTATTAACTCCTCTTGCTTATTAATATGTGCTGTTAGTTCATCATTTTTTAAACTAATCACATCCAAGCTATTATTTATAGTTGATGTTGCTTTACTTAGTTCTTTATTTAAATTTAAATAAAGCTGCTCAATATTATTACTATCAGGATTTGATTTTAGTTTCTCAATAAAGCTTTTAATGCTCTCGTGCTTTTTATTTAACTCCTTATTTGCAGCATTTAAAGAAGCGATATTATCATTTAAATCCTTTTGGAGATATGCTAAATTTGAAGCAGAGATGGAGTATCGTACAACTACTACCCCAACTACTAAAACAAAGATAAAAAATAACCCTGTTATAAGTCCAATATAGCTAAGCCAAAAGCTTGATCTCTCATCATTTGATATATTAATTCTCATCAATCTTTCTTCTCATCACTTGATTTTGATTCTTCTTCATCTGATTTTGATATAGTTTCAAAGTCAGTTTTTTCTAGCATCTCTAGGGCGATATTTGCCTCATTATCTATCTCTTGGATACTTTTTTTAAGCTCTTCAACAATAACAGTACTACTATCTTTACCTACGCTCTCCTCATCAAATGCATCTTTAAATGCTTGCATACCATCGACAATAGCAATCTTAAACCCATCTAAAGCAAGCTGCTGCTTCTCAAGAATATTTACACTAAACTCCTCTAGCGATCTTTCAAATTTGATGATATTCATACCTAGATTATAAACAGTTTTATCAAGCTTTGCAACTTTCTCATCGCTAATACTTTGCAGCCTTGCATAACTCTCGCTCCATCTAATTTGCAACTCTTTTATATTACTATTGAATAAATTTAAAACATTAATAATCTCAGCATGAATCTTAATCATATCTTTTTGATCTCTTTGTGATCTTATTAACATATCCATTGTCTGTTTAATATGCTCACCACTTACTTTTACAGCTTCCTCTTCAGTCTGTAAAAGCTTAGTAAAATTATCAAATTTTTTCTGCACAACATTATCCAGCTCTTTGAAAAATTCTTGTTTACTAACATAATCAAATATTACTCCAATTTTCTCAAAGCTACCTAATGTCTCTTGCATATATCTTTTTTGAATCTCATCAGAAGTCCAAAAAAACGACATCGTAGCATTCTTTTGTCTAGCAATTAGTCTCTCAAATCTACTAATGCCATATCGCTCAAAAAATATCCACCAAAGCGCTAAAAATATCCCATAAGCACATAGATAAAAAGATGCCCCAATACCTGCAAATAATTGAGTAATCTCACTCTCTAAACTAAGCATATCAGCCGAGCTTAAAACCGGCATAGATATCCCAATACTCACAAATGTCCCAAAAACTCCAAGCATAGGAAAAACTCCAGTCGCCACAGTTGCAAAGTTGTCATTTCGCACATCTTTAGAGTATCTAGAAGCAAATTCATCAAAGCTGCCATTTGATTTTCTCTCCTTGCCAATTGTAAGTAGAGTTTTGATGATATAATTTTTTAGCTCTTTTTTAAATATATCTTTTTTTTGTTCAAATAGACAACACCCAAGCTCAGCACTATGTCTAGCAAAAGCTAATGCTACAACAAGCATAAGTCCCATAATAATAACAATATCAAGTCCAACTTTAAATTTTATAATATCAAAATAGCACAGTATACACATTATATACACCAAAATCGGTACTAATACAATTTTAAAATATACAAATTTACTCTGTCTATTTCCGCTTTCAGGCAGATATATCTCGCCAAGCTCGCTCTCTTTTTCCATTTAAATTTCCTTTTAATTACACTAAGATTAACCATCAAAGATAGCTAAGCTTAAAGTAATTTAGCCAAAGATATCTTTGGCTAAATAATTTAATTTTTATTAATACAGTTTAAATCCTCAAAAGCTTCTAAAAGTCTTTTTACCATACTTTCTTCGCCTTCTCTTAGCCATTTTCTAGGATCATAGTATTTTTTATTTGGCTTATCGCTACCTTCTGGGTTTCCTATTTGACCTTGTAAATAGTCATGGTTTTTAGCCTCATATCCACGCACACCATCCCAAAATGCCCACTGAGTATCAGTATCGATATTCATCTTAATCACACCGTAGCTTACTGCTGCTTTAATATCGGCTAACTCGCTACCGCTGCCACCATGAAATACAAAATTTACTGGTTTATTGCTAGTTGTGTTAAATTTGGCTTTGATATATTCTTGAGAATTTTTAAGAATCTCTGGACGAAGCACAACATTACCAGGTTTATAGACACCATGGACATTACCAAAACTTGCAGCTATGCTAAATTTATCACTAATCTTGCCAAGTCTCTCATACGCCATGGCTACATCTTCAGGCTGAGTGTATAAAAGCGCATTATCTACATTTGTATTATCTACGCCATCTTCTTCACCGCCAGTTACACCAAGTTCAATCTCAAGTGCTATGCCAATGTCGCTTAGAGTTTTTAAATACTCTTGACAAGTAGCCAAATTCTCTTCTAATGGCTCTTCGCTTAGATCTAGCATATGTGAGCTAAATAGAGGAACTTTGCAACTTTTAATATTTTCGCGACTAGCCTCTATAAGAGAATCAATCCACGGTAAAAGCTTTCTAGCAGCATGATCAGTATGTAAAACCACAGGAATTCCATATGCTTGAGCTAGTAGATGAACCTGTTTAGCTCCAGCTATAGCGCCAAGTACATCACCATTTGGGCAAGCCTTACCAGCGTAATAGCTTGCGCCGCCATTACTAAATTGTACTATAACAGGCGAATTTGCTTTTTTGGCTGCTTCCATTACTGCATTTATAGAGTGACTTCCTACGACATTAACTGCTGGAATTGCAAAGCCTTCACTTTTAGCATACTCATATAACTTGCTAAGATCCTCACCCCAGACTACGCCAGGTTTAACGATATTTGTTACTCCCATATCATACCCCTATTATTTGTATTCTATTTTTGCGCCTTTTCTTAGTTCATTCATTTTGTCTTGCATTACAGTTCTAAATTTTTCACTTCTTAATTGCTCTTCTATGTTCTTTTTAACTTTATCATATGATACTGTTGTTTTAGCTTTTGAATCCTCTTTTAAGATTACATGATATCCAAATTCACTCTTAACTGGTTTTATAGTGATTGTTCCATTTTTTAGAGCAAATGCAGCCTTGCTAAATGCTGGCACCATTCTTGACTCATCAAACCAACCTAGCTCGCCACCATTCATAGCACTACCTTTGTCTATTGATTTAGTTTTAGCTAGTTCGCTAAATTTAGCTGTTAATGCATCACCTTTTAAACCTTTTAGCTGTGCGATTATATCTTCAGCCTCTTTTTGAGTACCCACTAAGATATGTTTTGCTTTTGCTTGAGCTGGACTGACAAAAATTGTATCTTTATTTTTATCATAAAATGCTTTTACATCAGCTTCAGAGATTTTTACTTTTTTATATTCATTTTGTGTCCAAACATTTCTTAAAACATTGTCTTGGCTAAATTCAAGAGCTTCTTTATACTCTTTTGTTTTTTCAACACCATCTTTTTTAGCTTGTTCTAAAATCAATTGACCATTAATAGCCATATCTATTAATTGTTTTTTCATTTGATCTGGAATTTTATCAAAATCTGCACCATGCGCACCAAGTAGTGGAGCTAAATCTTTATCAGTAATCTCCTCACCATTTACAGTTGCTAAAACCGCTGCATTTAAACTCATAGTAGCAGCTAAGCTAAGAGCTAGAAATAGACCTTTTTTCATCTGTTTTCCTTCAGTATTAAATTTTTAAAATAAGTCCAGTATTATACTATAAATTTGATTATATCTTATTGAATTTAGATTATGTTTTTTATATTTTGTTATAATTAAAACATGAGAAGTAAAAAAGATATAAATGAGATAAAAGCGCTATTTTTAGAGCATTTTAGCGGAGCAAAGACTGAGTTAAATTTTAAAAATCTATATGAGCTTTTAGTAGCTGTAATGCTCTCAGCCCAATGCACTGATAAAAGAGTAAATTTAATCACACCAGCACTATTTGAGGCTTATCCAGACGCACATTCACTTGCTAAAGCAAATTTATCAAGTCTAAAACTGCTAATAAATAGTTGTAGCTTTTTTAACAATAAGGCTATAAATTTAATCAAAATGGCAAATTCGGTTATTAGCGAATTTGGCGGAGAGATTCCATTAGATGAAAAAAGCTTAGTAAAACTTGCTGGCGTAGGACAAAAGACAGCTCATGTAGTACTTATTGAGTATCAAAATGCAAATTTAATGGCAGTTGATACCCATGTTTTTCGTGTCTCGCATAGACTTGGGCTTAGCAAAGCTAAAACGCCAGAAGCTACTGAGATAGATTTGGTTAAAGCTTTTGAAACTGAACTTAATACTTTACATCAAGCAATGGTACTACATGGACGCTACACATGCAAAGCACTCAAACCAAAGTGTAATGAGTGCTTTTTAAATCACATTTGCAAGGCTAAAATTTAGCTACTAGACTAGCTTTACTAAGCTAGGATTTGTTCTCTTCATCCCAGCTTTGCAGTGACTCTTTCATTGTATCTCTAGTAGCTTCAATCATTCCAGCAAGACTAAAGAAATAGTATCCATGCTGCCTTACATACTCAAATATCTTTTTATCTTTATCATTTTTGGTGCGTTCAGGTTTTACCATTAATTCGCCAAATTCCATCTCTTGATGAATACAAAAGTTATTTACTACATGGTAATAAACAGTATCAAAAACCTCATCGTTCTTAAAGTTATTTTTAAATCTATCAATTCTCTCTTTTAATTCATAAAATTTAGGATAATGAGGCTCTTTGCCACGAGAGATATCACGATTAGCATTTTCTACAGCTTTGCTAATCTTTTTAAATAACTCTTCACAAAGCTTTTGCTTTTCTAGACCATATTTGATCAGATTTTCTACTAATGCCTTTTGATGTTTTATTACTGCTTTTGATTCTTCAAGACTAATTGGCTCAGGCTTGATTACTGTTTTAATACTATTTTCGGCCAATATTTCATCTACTAATTCACTAAATGGCTTTTCTATCATTCCATGAATTCTAGCCCCACCTTCAGTAGCGTTATAGACTTTAAATGCATAATCATAATGAGTTGGCTCCATCATAGATTCAAAATACCAACGGAAGAAATTCCAAACATCAGTAGTTTTTACTTCACCATCTCCACCGTAAGCTATGGCAGTTTGCGGTCTTTGTCTAGCATTTGGATTAATTGTCATAGTACCATCTTCTTTTATATAATTTTCAAATATATTTCCCTTAGCATGGCTAGCTCCATCTTTACCAAAGGCAAGGTCTTGACCGATAAATATAATTCTTTCGCATTTAAGCATAAGAGCCATATCAAAAGCAAAGTGTGCCGAGCTAGGCCCTTTACACATAAATGGAATCTCATCTTTTAAGATAAACTCAAATCTAATTGGCCTATGAGCATAAGTGCGATTTCGCCCTTCTAAATTTTCGCTAGTTTGGGGATGAGTTAGAGATGCTACCATAAATACTATATCATTATCAAATTCGCTTGGCTGACTTTGGAAAAACTCGCTAGTCTTCTCTACTCTCTCCATTGTAGTTACAAAATCAGGCTTAATACCATTTATCTTAAGCACATGATATGAAGCATCTGGAATTAAAATTAATGCGTGTGGAGCGACCTTTCTTAAAAGCTCAATCTGCTTATTTAGACTTGGACCAGTAGAGGCTATGATAGCTGTCTTATTTTTGCCTTGATTTAATTCAATTATATCTTTTAACTGAATTCCGCTATAAATATGAGGTATATTTGCCACAACATGTTTGATACCAAGTAAATTATCGTAAGCATCATTACCCATATTTAGAATCATTTTAGATGATAATTCTATAAGTTTTTTATTGATTTTTTGTGCTATTTGGCCATAATTTTTAGCATAATAATCACTATAAACATGAAAATCATAATTTCTAATATTTGCTACAACTGCTGGGTAATTGCATAAAACTTCCATTTGACCACTTCTAAAATAATCTGGATGAACCACGATAAATCTCTCATTAAATATATCAGCACCAAAATCACAAAGATTAAATGCTATAAATATAATCTCAATCTCTGGTTCAAATACTATAATCTTTTCATGGGTTTGGTTTTGTAGTAATTTGGTATAAAAATTTCCATTTCCAAGTCCAAAGAAAAATAGCGATGGATATAGTGCATATTCATCTTTAAATTTTTCCAACATCGCATTTGTATGAGCTGCTGGAGACTCAGTATAAATTGGCTCTTTAAGCTCGGTATTTATTATATTTATATCCAAATTTGTCTTACCAGCAAATACATCAAATTTAGTATTGCTTTTTAAATCATACACAGCCTTAGCTAATCTAAAATTTATGGCACTAAGTGCTACAATATTTTTTATAAAATTTGATGGAGTACCCTCGGCTTTAAATCTAGCCTCTAATTCACGCTGAAACTCTTCAAATGCCTGCGCTTCAGCCTCTTTGTCATAATTTTGCATATATCTCCTTCGTGCTTTTTAGCATTATACTAAATTTTATCTTAAGTATCATAAGATTACTGCTTTAAAAAGTCAAATTTAAAAAAGTTATTCACTGTTTTTTCACTATGTGAAAATCTAGTCAAATACCTATTAATTCGAGCTTTAAACCTTATTTAATCACAGATTAAATTATATAAATTTAACTATTAATGTGAATTTAAATCAATATGTGAATAAATCTCAAATTTAATCACATAAATTCACATCACCCCTCAAAAGTTACCATCTCAGCAGGATGATTGTGTGTTTTTTCCACAAAACGAGTATAAATAGATTGAAATACCAACTCAATAGTTCCAGTTGGGCCATTTCTATTTTTACCAATAATTATCTCAGCACTTTCTTCTACTTTATTTCTACTAAACTTAGGGGTATATTCTTTACCTTCGAGCTTTGCTTTTTGAATTTTCTCATTCTCCTCTTGTTCTAAATAAACCTCATTTCTATAAACAAATAAAATCGTATCAGCATCTTGTTCGATTGCTCCAGACTCACGCAAATCGCTAAGCATAGGACGTTTATTGGCTCTTGATTCTAGACTTCTATTTAACTGCGAAAGAGCTACAACTGGCAAATTTAACTCTCTAGCTAAAAGCTTTAATCCGCGTGAAATCTCTGCAATTTGCAAATGGCGATCACTATATGCTGATGAGTTTGTCATAAGGCCGATATAATCAATCACGCATAGTTTTATCTCTGGATGAGCGCTTTTTAATTTTCTCATTTGAGTACGAACCTGATGAATAGTAGCATTACCGCTATCATAGACAAAGAGCTTTTTTTGACTCATCATATCACACGCATTACTTAAGCGTTCAATTTCATCATTATCCATATCTGATGTCATAAGATTTTGTAAATTTATCGATGTTTTAGCGCTTAATAACCTTAACATAAGCTGAGTTGCAGGCATTTCAAGAGAGAAAAATACTACACCTAAGTTTTGATCTAGTACCCTTTGTACCAAATTTAGCACAAATGTAGTTTTTCCCATACCAGGGCGAGCTGCGATAATGACTAAATCACCATCTTTAAATCCCTTTGTCCGCTCATTTAATTCACGAAAACCAGTATCAAGCCCTACTACATCATGATCTTTGGCAAGCTTTTGCTTATTTAACTCTTCAATTAAATCAACCACAATCTCTTTAGCATTTTTTATCACGCCACTACCTACGCCATCTACTAAAGAGTAAATTTCGCTACTAATCTCATCTACCATATCACGGCCAGGCTTATTCTCATTTACCTTGCTTGGGATTTGATTTGCTACTTTTACAAGTGATCTTTTGATAGAAAATTCCTTAAGCTCTGTGGCGTATTTTTTGATATCTAGGATTGAATTTGTAGTTAAAACGCTATTAAAAACCTCTTCATTAAATTTAGTCCCCAAATGCTTTTTAACAAAGGCTATATCTACTGGATCATCACTATTTAAGCAACTTTGCATAGCTGCAAATATATCTTCATGAGCTTTTAAATAGAAATCTTTTGGGCTGATAATATCATAAATTTCACCCAAATTATCTTGCTCAAATAATATCGCACTCAATATCGAGCGCTCCATATCTAGGTCATATAAATTTGAGTTTATCTCATTCATTTCTAGCCTTTAGCTCATCATCTATCTCTTGTAAAAATCTATCTACTAGCTCAGACTCAGGCAGTCTAGCTACCACCTCTCCATGACGCATTATAAGCCCATTTTCCTTGCCAAAAGCGATAGCCACATCGGCTCCTTTGGCCTCTCCAATAGCATTTACTATACAGCCCATTACGCTTATATTTAATGGTGCGGTTATGTGAGCAGTCTTCTCTTCTACTATCTTTATAGCGCTTACTAAATCGCTTTGGAGCCTACCACATGTAGGACATGAGATGATATTTAATCCACTTTTTTGGACTCCGCTATCTTGTAAAATTGCCTTAGCTACCCTAATTTCTTCTTCAAGCTCTCCTGTGATACTAACCCTCATAGTATCACCGATCCCCTCCATCAAAAGCCCACCAAGTGCTATAGCTGATTTTATCGTAGCGTGAAATGTCGTTCCAGCTTCTGTAACTCCTAAATGAAATGGATAATCCACCATTGGACGCAACGCTCTATATGCTGCCATTGTGTTTGCTGTATCGCTGCTTTTTAAACTCACAGCAATATCTCTAAAATCAAAATCTTCTAAAAGCTTAATATTATACAAAGCACTCTCTACCATAGCTTTGACGCTTCTGCCATATTTTTGCTCAAACTGCTCTTCTAAGCTACCGCTATTTACACCAATTCTTATAGGCAAATTTCGCTCTTTACAAGCATTCACCACCTTTTTAATCTTCTCTTTACCACCGATATTACCCGGATTTATCCTAATAGCATCTACAAATTCAGCCACAGCCAAGGCATAAAGATGGTTAAAGTGTATATCAGCTACTATTGGTAATGGGCTATCTTTTTTAACCTGCCTAAGCCCTTCTATATCATCTTTATTAAACACAGCACACCGCACTATATCGCACCCCGCAAAATATAAGCGGTTAATCTGCTCTAAAGTACCAGCTACATCTCTTGTTTTAGAAAATGTCATTGATTGGACGCTTATTGGCGCGTCGCCACCTATCTTTACACTGCCTACTTGAATTTGTCTTGTTTTGTATCTTTGCATTATCATCACTCAAATAAATTTTAAAACCATAAGTCTATCTAAAATTTAATAAAAATATTGTAAAATAGCAAATTTAAAACAGTAAATTTAAGGAAATTAATGCGAAAGATCATAACCCAAATTCTCATCTTTACAGCCATATATATGGCTATCTTTGCTCTTATGAGAGCGGTTATGCTATATAACCTAATTGAGCATGATATTGATGATTGGGGGTGGGTATTTTTGTATGGGCTTGGGCATGATATGCGGACTTTTAGTGCTATATTTTTGCCTATATTTTTATGTGGATTTCTTAGCTATTTGGGCGGATTTATCAGATCAAATTTAGCCAAATTTTATCAAATTTTCTCTAGCATTTATATAGCCATTGTATCATTTATCGTGGCTATTTTCGCATTTATCAACTACTACTATTATCAAATTTATCAAAATAAGATTGATATGTTTATATTTGGGCTTAAAGATGATGATACCGCAGCTTTAACATCGATTATCTGGAATGATTATCCAGTAATTTTAATACTATTATGCGCTTTGGTTT
The DNA here is from genome assembly GCF_002139495.1 of Campylobacter sp. P0085. NCBI lineage: Bacteria > Pseudomonadati > Campylobacterota > Epsilonproteobacteria > Campylobacterales > Campylobacteraceae > Campylobacter > Campylobacter sp. P0085. The sequence goes on from NZ_MJKB01000005.1 coordinate 23,419, forward strand.
TTGCTATTTTATGTGGATATTTAAATAGTAAAATTTTAAAAATTAAATTTAAAAAATCCAACCAACCGATCTGGATTTTAATTATTTGTAATATTATATTAATTTACGCATATGCTGTGGCACTGCGGGCTCATCCAGTATATAATGCGCTTCGTGCTTCTACATATCAATTTAGCTCATTTAAACCATTTAATGAGATATCTACTAATCCTATTATGGCTCTTTCATGGGCTAGTAAAGAGTATAAAAATCAAGCCAACTTCCCATATGTGGATATAAATAGAGGCAAAGAGCTGCAAAAGAGATTGTTTGATATGTTTGCTACTACAAAACAAAACTCCAATCATGCTAAAATGCATATACATTTTAATCTCATGGAGAGTTTTGGGCTTGGGCTGCTTCAAGAAGATAAAGCTATGCAAAAAATACTTTTAGGCTCCCTTGATGAACATTTTAACTCTGATTTTGTATTTAAAAGATTTTTACCTTCTACTAATGGCACGATAGATAGTCTAAATAGAATACTATTTCAAAGTCCTATAATCAACCTTACAAGTAGCAAATTTCAAAAAACAAAGCTACCTTACACAGTCATTGATATCTATAAAAAAGCTGGTTATAGAGTGATTTTTGCTTATGCAGGGAATTCTGCTTGGTATAATATAAATTACTTTTTAAAAGCTCAAGGCGTAGATGAGATTATAGATGAGACTATACTAATGCAAGAGTATACAAATGCCAAAGAGTCTAAGCATCCATATGGGATAAAAGATGAGTATATGTATAACAAGATTTATGAAATTTTTAATAATGCAACCAAACCAACTCTAATTATCTCTCTTGGGATTTCAAACCATCCTCCATATTTACACAAAGGTAAAAATGAGCTAAATTTAGATCTCAATAGCTCTGAGATTAGTCGTTATTCTACTGACTATAAAGCACTATTAAACGCATATAGCTATGCAAATAACAGCTTTGGAGATTATTTAAATAAGATCAAAAATAGCAAATTCAAAGATAATATAATAGTAGCTGCAACTGGCGATCATGCAAATAGAGAGTATAAATTTGATTATAAAAATGAGATAGCTTTTGGGATTAGTGTGCCATTTTATCTATATATACCACAAAATTTACAAAACAATATCTATTATGACAAAGATAGAATCGGCTCGCATAAAGATATATTTCCAACTCTATATAATCTTAGTCTAAATAATACCAAATATCTAAGCATGGGTGGTAGAGATATGTTATCTAAACCTAATGATACTAAGATGGAGTTTGCAATGCATATAAATGTCTGGGCTGATAATGATGGCATATATCCAATATCAAGCACTAAAGGATATAGATATCAAAACTCAAATACATTAAAAAATAGTAATGATAGCTTTGAGCTTGATGAATCAAAAGCTCAGTTTCATAAGCTATATGAAGAGTTTAGTTACTATCAGTTAGCTTGGAGATTAGGATTGATGAAGTAGTTAAATTTGATTTATTAAATAAGCAAATTTGATAAAATAAACAAACCCGCTATATAAAGCGGGTTTTATAAATTAGTTTTCTAATTTGTAGTTTTCAATTAGGTTGAAGTTTAGATATTTATAGATCTCATCTTCTTTACCAGCAAGTTTAGCTGGAACAATCTTCATATACTCTTCTACACTTGGCAGTCTTCCTAGCATAGCACACACCGCTGCAAGCTCAGCAGAACCTAGATAAACTTGAGCGCCCATACCCATACGATTATCAAAGTTTCTTGTAGAGGTTGAGAATACTATAGCATTATCAGCTACTCTAGCTTGGTTACCCATACATAGTGAGCATCCTGGCACCTCTGTCCTAGCACCGGCTGCACCAAATAGCGAGTATCTACCCTCGGCTCTTAGCTGCGCTTCATCCATTTTTGTAGGTGGAACAACCCATAATCTAGTAGGCACTTGACCTTCGCCTTTTAAGACTTCACTTAAAGCTCTATAATGGCCGATATTTGTCATACAGCTACCTACGAAAACTTCATCTATATTTTTAGGGCGTTTTGGATCAGCTAAAATTTCACTTAGAGTAGCCACATCATCTGGGTCATTTGGACACGCCAAAATTGGTTCAGTGATCTCATCCATATTGATCTCAATTATAGTGTGGTATTTCGCATTTTTATCAGCTTGTAATAGCTCTGGGTTTTCTAGCCATTTTTTCATCTTATCACGACGACGAGCTAAAGTTTTATCACTGCCATATCCCGCTTCTATCATAGCGTCAATTAGGGTTATATTGGATTTTAGATACTCTATTACAGGCTCTTTATTTAGAGCTATAGCACATGCTGCGGCACTTCTTTCAGCACTTGCGTCGCTTAATTCAAATGCTTGTTCTACTTTAAGATCTGGCAAGCCTTCAATCTCAAGCACTTTACCGGCAAATACATTTACTTTGCCTTTTTTCTCTACTGTTAAAAGACCTTTTTTGATAGCGTAATATGGGATAGCATTTACTAGATCTCTTAAAGTTATGCCCGGTTGCATCTTACCGCTAAATCTTACCAAAACTGACTCCGGCATATTTAATGGCATTGAGCCTAAAACCGCTGCAAAAGCCACTAGACCACTACCTGCTGGGAAGCTTATACCGATAGGGAAACGAGTATGAGAGTCCCCACCTGTTCCTACTGAATCAGGTAAAACCATTCTATTTAACCATGAGTGGATAACGCCATCACCTGGTTTTAAGCTCACACCACCACGACTAATCATAAAATCTGGTAAAGTTTTATGCATTAAAGCGTCTGTTGGTTTCGGATAGGCTGCTGTATGACAGAAGCTTTGTAATACAAAATCAGCTGAAAATCCAAGACTTGCAAGCTCTTTTATCTCATCTCTTGTCATTGGGCCTGTTGTATCTTGACTACCTACTGTTAGAGTGATAGGCTCCACATACATACCCGGGCGAACACCATCTAAACCACACGCACGGCCGACCATTTTTTGTGCTAGAGTGTAACCTGCGCTATCATCACTTGCAGGTTGGGCTGGTTTAGTAAAGATATCTTCACTACCTAAATTTAGCTCAGCCCTAGCCTTAGCGCATAGGCTTCTAGCTATGATTAGCGGGATTCTACCACCGGCTTTTACTTCATCTTTTAGAGTGTTTGGCTCAAGTTTGAAAGTTTTTATCACTTTACCATCTTTTACTATCTCGCCTTTGTGTGGGTAAATTTCAATCTCATCACCGGTTTCTAAGCCATCTACATTTACGATAATTGGTAAAGCACCGCTATCTTCAGCAGTGTTAAAGAATATTGGAGCGATGATGCTACCTAGGATTACACCACCTGTTTTTTTGTTTGGAATTCCTGGAATTTCACGACCTATATGCCATTGAATTGAGTTGATACCGCTCTTTCTTGAGCTACCTGTTCCAACTACATCACCTACATAGACAACTTCACGACCGCTTTTTTTAAGCTCGGCAATTTTTTCTAAACTACCTGGTTGGCGTTTCATTAACATAGCATTTGCGTGAAGTGGTATGTCTGAACGGCTAAATGCCTCACTAGCTGGACTTAGATCATCAGTATTAGTCTCGCCTGGGACTTTAAATACTATAGCCTCGATTTTTTCAGGGATATCATCTCTAGATTTAAACCACTCAGCATTTGCCCAACTTTTGATAACTTCAGCAGCAAATTTGTTTCCCTCTTTAGCAAGGTGTGCTACATCATTGAAGTAATCATGAACAAAAATTGTATTTTTTAATACATCTGCAGCAGCTTTTGCTACGCTCTCATCACTACTTCTAAGAGTAGCCACAAGCACTATAACGCTATATCCGCCAAGCATTGGCTCAAGCATTTTTACAGCATCAATTTTACTAATCAAACTACAATTTAAGCCGTGATTTATAATCTCATTTAAAAACTCAGCTTTAACCTTAGCTGCATCATCAACGCCTGGATTAACACGATTTGCTAACAAATCAACAAGTTCAGCACTAGCAGATGATTTAAGTAATTCGCATACCTCTTTTGTCTGCTCTTTAGTAAGCGGAAGTGGTGGAATACCAAGTTTTGCGCGTTCATCTTTAGCGCTATTGTATTGTTCAAAAAAGCACATTTTCATCCTTTAAAAAAAATTTTTGATTATTCTACCAAAAAAAATAAAAATTTAATAGTAAAAAATAACTTAGATTTTATATTTTAGTATATTTTAAATTTTCTATAATTCAAATTTAGAGAAAATGTAAAAATAGCTATCAAATTATGACAAAAATTTAATAGCTATTTGATTGCTTTAAAAAGCTAAATTTACCTACTATGGTTAAAATCTAGCACGAAGTCCCATATTTTTATACTGCTCAATCTCAGCAATATACTCAGCATGCTGTTTATCAAGCTCATTTGTTAGATATGAGATTAGCTTAGCATCTGATTTTTTATGACCTGAAACTAATGAAATAAATTTAAGATAAGGAATTGCATTAGAAGGTACATGCCCACGATTTTTTGCTGGAATTGGGAATTTTTGAATGAAATACAACGATGCTCTTTCTATCTCTTCTTTGGTTGAATCCTTATTAGATACGATAATTAGTAGATCTTCTAAAGTGATCTTTGGTTCATCATCTTTTTGCTGAGTTGTCTGTTTTGGTGCGCTTGAGCCGCGGCTGAGCGATTTTATCACAACCACGACAATCACACCCAAAACGACAGCTACTGTAGCCATCGCAATAAATATAATACTTTCGTTCAACTTAAACCTCCTAAATTTAGTTACAGTCTAGCGCTATATGACCTTTTGCGATAAGCAAGTAGGCTAATAACTACCATTACCACAAGTGCTATCCAGACAAAATTTGGTACTGGTACAGCGTCACCAGCTGCATAACTATGCATACCAACTAAATAGAAATTCACCCCAAAATAGGTCATTATAATCGCACTATAAGCAAACATAGAGGCCACAGCGAAGGCGTATTGCGAATTTACTTTTGGTATAAATCTCATATGAACTACAGCCGCATAGACTAAAATGCTAACCAAAGCCCAAGTCTCCTTGCTATCCCAGCCCCAGTATCTTCCCCAACTCTCATTAGCCCAGACACCGCCTAAGAAGTTACCTACAACAAGCAAGCTAAGACCTAAAATCATCGCCATTTCATTGATTCTAGTGGCTTCAATTATATTTCTAGTAAGCTCTTTATTCTCATTTTTGCCTTGAAGTGCAAATAAAACTAAAGTAAATAGCCCAAGAAGAGCACAAAGCCCTAAAAATCCATAACTAGCTGTAATTACACTTACATGGATTGTAAGCCAATAACTTTTTAAAACCGGCACTAAATTTGTAATTTGCGGATCGAGCCAACTAAGATGAGCTACAAATAGAGTAACTCCGGCTAAAATAGATGTCAAAGCTAGTGATATAGCCGAACTTCTAGCAAACATTGTCCCGCTAAATGCCAAACACCAAGCGATAAATACCAAGCTCTCATATCCATCACTCCAAGGCGCATGCTCTGCGATATACCATCTAAGTCCCATACCAATAGTGTGAGCGATAAATGCTAAGATATTGACCCAATAGGCAATTTTAAAAATTAAATTTATTTTAATTTTAGGACGTAACATCTTAACAAACACTACTATTAAAAGTGCAAAACCGGCCAAAAGATATACTGGAGTTAAATTTTGAAATATCTTATATTTATTAAATGCTAATTCTAAATCTACCCTATTACTAGCTGGCATTACGGTTGCACCAAATTCAGCCTGATATTTTTTAATCGCTTCTATAGCTTCATCGGCTTTACTCCACTCGCCACTATCTTGTGCTTCAAGTACTGCAGTAAAATATCTTTGTAGCATTATAGCTACATTTGATGCCTCTTCACCGCTAAGCTCCATAAGTGCTCCACCAGGACTAAGCCAAGTATTATTATAATCATCTTTTTTAGGTATTACTCTAAACATCTCTCCTATAAATACCATATAAAGAATATTTAGCTTCTCATCAGCTTTTATAACATCTTTATCAAAAAGCCCCCTTGTAGCCGGTGCTTTGCGATTAGCAAGTTCTGTGAATTTAATTAGCTTATACTCTATTTGACCATCTTTATTAGGGCCAAAGAAATCATCAAAACTAGCATATTTTTGACTTTTTGGAATCCCTAATACCTTTTTTAACTCATCATCGCTAATTTTAATAATTGGTACGGAACGCCAATTTTCTGAATTTGCCATCATTGATAAAAATACAGCATTAGCACCCATTGATTGAAACTTATCACTGCGGTAAATTTTATTTAAAATCTCGTGTGCCATAGTATCAAATGGTTTCATTCTACCATCTGAACCTTGTATAATTAGAGTTGATACCTTATCTATATGGCTTTGTGGAATTTGTGGCATTGTTAGAGCATAGCTATTTTTAGCACCAAATATTGCCAGTCCAGCTATTAAAATCAGCCCAAGCGCCTTGGTATTTGCCTCATTTACGGCTTTAGCCAGTTTTCTAAATCTTGAATGAGGATTCATAACATTTAATAAAAGCCCCAAAGTTAACAAGAAATATCCAAAATATGTAGGCCATTTACCTGGATCGCTATTTACTGATAAGATAGTACCACCTTCATCAGAATCGTAACTACTTTGGAAAAATCTATAACCTTTATAATCAAGCACATTATTCATATAAATTCTATAATCCATCTTAAAATCCCCATCTTCTACGACTACATCACTGCTATAACTCATTGGTGAGTTTGACCCAGGATATCTAGCTAGCTCAAAATCTTTTAGATATATGCTAAATGGCAATGTAATAGCCATCGGTGACCACGCTACATAGAATTTCTGTCCGCCAACCTCTACTGCTTCAGGCGGGTAATTGCTCAATATCGCAACATCTTTGCTATCGTTATTATAGCTTAGTGTTGCTATGATAGCATCTGCGCCTGCTACATTTTCGCCGGCTTTTTTCGCACCTTTTATAGCACTTACTTTCATAGTTTTAGGTGCAAAATTTACTCCACCAATGCTATATAGTCTAAGTCCGGCAAATTCAACTTCTTCATCTTTTGGTAATTTGCCTTTACTCATATCGCTCATCACCATATAGCTTATATCTTGATTGGTTTTTATATAAAATTTACTATCTTTAATATAAATTTGGATATATTTGGATTTTGTAGGTTTGGCACCAAAGCTAAAGCTCATATCACCAACTTCGAATTTATCCCCAAGTTTCATAGTGACTGATTCACTATTGCTCTCATCAGAAAACATAAGCTCCAAAACCGCCTCACCATTAGGGCTATCGATCCAAGCTGGCGTAGCATTTGGGGTAAAATCTTTATATTTCAAAGTGGCCAATTTATCATGGATATTGAGTCTTAAATTAAAATCATTTCCAATAGTACTAGATATATACTTTGGCTCTGATACTGTGTAGGTATTATTACCATCGCTTGAGATCATTTGGATATAGCTTTGCATCGTTCTTATCTCATTGCTACTATCGTTTTCACGGATACTCATATGCCCTTCAAAACCAAAATATCTCGTGATACCCGCACCAACTAAAATAAATAAAAAGCTTAAGTGAAATATTAAAACAGGAAGTTTTTTGAGCTTAAATAATCTATATTCACATATATTATAGACCAAATTTACACCCAAAATAAGCTGAATCAGTGCAAACCATCCAGCACCATATACTAAAGCCCAAGCAGTTTGTGTATTATAAACACTCTCAATAATTGTCGCAGCACCACTAGCAAACGCAAAAATCAAGAAAAATACAACGGCTGAGCCCATACTAAAAAATAATTTATGAATAATACCCATAAATGCCCTCAGTAAAAAAAATTAATTTGCGATTATATTGAATATAAATAAACATTTTTAAAATAAAATTATTTTATTACTCAAATTTGACTTGCTATCTCTTCAGCCCTAGCCAAAATCTCCTTAGCTCCTTTATTTATAAACTCATCAGCCAAAATCTCGCCTGCTACCTTATAATCACTCTTATCAAAGAGCCTTTCATCTCTTAAAATTTCCTTCCCATCTGGGGTGCCTAAAATAGCTTTAACTATGATTTTATCACCATTTAAACTAGCATTTACTCCAATTGGGGCTTGACACCCGCCATTTAATTTATGCACAAATGCTCTCTCAATAGTAGTTTCTATAACGCTCTTTTCATCATTTAAACACTCAATCGCCTCTAAAATATCAGCCCTATCTACTGCTTCAATACCCAAAGCTCCTTGCCCCATTGCTGCAATAGTATTAAGCAAAGATACATAATTTACCTCTTTATGGAGTTCAAGACGATTAATTCCAGCCATAGCAAGTATAATAGCATCAAATTCACCATCTTTAAGCTTAGCAATTCTTGAGTTTACATTTCCACGAAGCGAGATAATCTCTAAATCAGGTCTAAGAGCTAGAAGTTGCATTCTTCTACGCAAAGATGTTGTTCCAACTCTTGCACCATTTGGAAGCTCATCAAAGCTTTTAAAATTCATACTTAGCATAGCATCATTTATATCTTCTCTACTACAAACACAGGCCAATTTTAACCCATCTGGAAATGTAGTTGGTACATCTTTTAAACTATGCACAGCAATATCAGCCCTTCCATCAAGCATCGCATTCTCAAGCTCTTTGGTAAATAAACCCTTACCACCGATCTTAGCTAGTGGTGTATCTAAAATAACATCGCCTTTAGTCTTCATAGTAATAATCTCTATATTATGACCACGAGCCTCTAAAAGATCTCTAATATGATATGTCTGCCAAAGTGCTAAGGCGCTATTTCTGCTTGCGATTTTAATATTCATCTATCTCTCCTCTATAATCTCTACATCTATTATATCATCATTATGATTAGTTTGACAATATTGATTTTGATTATTTTGATACCTAGGAGTACTAAATTTAGAATAAATTTTTAAAGCTAAAGCAACTCCGATCACAATTACCCCAAAAATATCGCTTAACATCCCAGGAATTATAAGAGCCAATCCACCAATAGCAAGCCCCAAACTACCAAAAATATCTTTGATATTAAAGTAGTTTATATTTTGAAATAAATTAGTAAATCCATAATTTAGTATTAAAATTACGCCAAGTAATGCACTAAGAAAAATCTCACTAAATAGACTAAAAAATCCGAATTCTAATACATATAAAACAACCAATACTATCTCTAAAAAGATATATGGTAGCAATGAAATTCTAATCATACAAGCTCTTTTAATTTGCCTAAAATTTCGCTAGAAGCAACTTTTTCTTTTATTAAACCATCTCTGATTATCAATTCTACTTCTGCATTAGCTAATCCTTTGCCTACTACTACACCAAATGGATTTCCAATCAGCTCAAAATCGGCCATCTTTACACCAAACCTCTCATCTCTATCATCTAATAACACCTCAATTCCAAAGCTCTCAAGTCTGCTTTCTAATTCTAAAGCAAATTTAGCTTGGGCTCCATCTTTGAAATTTGATACTATGATATGGACGCTAAATGGAGCGCACTCTTTTTTCCATACGCATCCCTTATCATCATGGCTAGACTCTATAATCACAGCTTCTAACCTACTCACACCGATACCATAACATCCCATTATAAACGGCTTTGCCTTGCCATTTTCATCTAAAAATGTAGCATCCATCGCCGCTGAATACCTATCGCCTAATTGAAATATATGGCCGACTTCAATCCCTTTTGTAAGGCTCAATCTCCCACCATCAAGGGCTTTATCCCCATCTTTGATGGCTACTAAATCTTTAAATCTATCTTTATTGAAATTTATAATGCTTACGCCAATAGCGTGATAATCTTTTTGATTTGCTCCACAAATCATCTCATATTCGCCATCAAGCTCACTATCAATATAGAAATTCACCCCCTCAGGTAGCCCGATTGGCCCACAATATCCAGCTACTAATCCAGCATTTTTAATCTCATCTATATTAGCATCACATAGCCCTAATGCCCCACAAGCATTTAGTGCTTTTGTCTCTTGAAGTTCATCATCTCCCCTTAGGAAAAATATCACAACTTCGCTTCTATCTTCATATATAGCCTTTTTGATAACAGCCTTAATAGTATAAAATGGATCAACTTTAAAAAACTCACTCACACTTGCGATAGTGCTACAATTAGGCGTATGAAATTTGAGCATTCCATTGCTTTGTGGGCGTTCTGCACTACAAGTGCGTTTAGCCCTTTTAGCAGCTTCAATATTTGCAGCGTAATCTGAACTATCACTGATTAAAATATCATCTTCGCCATTATCAGCAAGCACCATAAATTCTTTACTTCCGCTTCCGCCAATTGCGCCACTATCAGCTTCAACACATCTAAAATTTAGCCCAAGTCTAGTAAAAATCTTACTATAGGTCTCTTGCATCAAGTCAAACTCACGCTTTAAATCTTCATAGCTAGAATGAAAACTATAGCTATCTTTCATTATAAATTCACGACATCTCAAAAGCCCAAATCTAGGTCTAGCCTCATCTCTAAATTTTAATCCAATTTGATATAAATTCAAAGGTAGTTGCTTATAGCTATTTACTCTTCCGCGCACCATATCCACCACGCTCTCTTCGTGTGTTGGCCCTAGAACAAAATCATTTCCTTTTCTATCATTTAGCCTTAAAAGCTCGCTTCCAAATTTAAAAAATCTCCCACTTTGCTTCCATAATTCACTAGGCACGACAAAGCTCATAGATACTTCATTTGCTCCGGCTCTATCCATCTCATCTCTAATGATATTTTCTATCTTTCTTAAAACCCTTTTGCCAAGCGGTAAGAAGTTATAAAGCCCACTACCAGTTTGTTGGATAAATCCGGCCCTAAGCAAAAACTGATGGCTAGGCAAGGTTGCGTCTTTTGGCGCCTCTTTTAGTGTTGGGATATATAATTTGGTAAATTTCATCTACTCTTCCTCTTTTAGTTCTGTTTTATCAATTTTTATATCAAATAGATACTCAAGCGCACCAAGTACCTCATCGCTATTTTTATCTTTTAAACGCATAGTAGGCGTATGTAAAAATGCCTTGAAAACTTGATGAACTAGCTTTCTAGCTTCATTTTCATCACAGCGTTTGATATAGCCTTTTTTAATCGCTTTTTCTATCTCTAATTCAGCTATATTCTTAGCTTTAAATCTAAGGGCTTTGATAGCTGGCGTGCTATTTTGTGATGAGCGCCACTTGAAAAACTCGCTAGTCATCGCACCTACGATTGCATATGCCGTGCTAGCTTGCTCTTCTCTTAGCATGATATTACTTTTTACTATACTTTCTAAGTCATCAACAGCATAAACTGATATATTATCACTGTAACTCAAATCAATATCCCTAGGCACAGCAATATCAAAAAAATATCTATTAAACTCAACTGACTCTATAATCTCATCAGTTATTATAGGCTCATTGGCGCCTGTGGCACTAAATATGAGTTGATATCTATTTATAAGCTCTTTTAATCTGCTAAATTCAGCCACACTAGCAAGCTCACCTAGCTCACTAGCTAAATTTTTAGCTCTATTGATATCTCTATTTACTATAATTACATTGACCTTAGAGTTAATAAGATGCTTACACGCCAAGGCACTCATCTGACCAGCACCTACTACCACAGCGCTCATTCCACCTAGATTACCATATATCTCTTTGGCTTTTGCTACTGCTACACTTGAGACTGATACGGGATTTTTACTAATTGTCGTTGCGGCTCTAATTTTAGAAGCGCATTTAAAAGCAAAATGTATAGCATAGCTGATATTATCACCGCAATTTCCATTATCATAGGCAAATTTAAATGCTTCTTTAAGCTGACCTGCTATCTGCGTCTCGCCAATTACAAGGCTATCAAGTGAGCTAGCCACGGCAAATAGATGGTGGATAGCACCATCATCTTCATATATATCAGCCCTAAGCTCCAAAGCCTCATATGGCACAAGGGTTAAAATAGATATTGAGTTTAAAATATGCCTAACACACTCTTTTATATCAGCTACATACGCAAAAACTTCTACTCTATTACAGGTGCTTAGCACCATGGATTCTATGATTTTTTCATTAGCACTTAATAGTCTTAATATCTCTTTTTTGCGACTCTCATCAGCAAATGATAGCTTCTCTCTAATACTAATATCTGTATTTTTATGCGTAAAGCTAATACTTATATAATGCATTAAAACTCCCTATCTATCATACTTGATACTATCTCTCTTAGACTCTCATCGCTCACTGATGATATAGCTTTATAGCCAAGCTCTTTGGCAAATTCTTTGGATTTTTCAACTATGTTAAATTCGCTAAATTTATCCTTAATCCATCTAATCTGCCTATCATCTAGATCTTTACCCCAAAGGCCTTTTAATATCTCTTTGTCATCTGCGCTTAAAGCATTATATAAAAGAATATATGGAAGAGTAGTTTTACCCTCTTTATAGTCGTTAAAGGCTGGTTTGCCAAGTTTATTCTCATCTGATACAATATCTAAAATATCATCAACTATCTGAAACGCTAGGCCTAAATTTTTACCATATATAGAATACGCACTCTCATCTAACTTGGCGATTATAGCCGCACTCCTTGCTGCTGCTTCTATCAAGACTGCTGTTTTAAGCTCTATCATTTTTAGATATTCATCTAAATTTGGGCTAAATTTACTACCCATATCTACATCCATCATCTCGCCGATACTAAGATCTAAAACCGCTTTTGAAATGATTTTGGCAATTTGTGGATTTAAGCTTACAATCTCATAAAAGCCCTTAGAGTATAAGATATCACCTAGCATTATTGCGTTCTTAGAACCAAAAAGCGAATTTATACTAGGCTTACCGCGTCTAATAGTAGAGTCATCTATGACATCATCGTGCAATAAACTTGCTAAGTGTATAAGCTCTATTACCGCACATAGCCTAAGCGAAGTCTCATTTTGACCAGCTATTTTTAAAATTAGCTTGCTTCGTAGCTTTTTGCCACTACTAATATTATTAAATATCTCAAGAGCTCTATTATAACCACACTCCTCGACAAACTCATATAAAATCTTATCAACCATAAAACTTCCTATCTATCTGGTATATACTCTATCTCAACTCTAGCACTTTGATCCATTATCAATACGTCAAATACTACACTGCCATCATAATGTCTATACTCTTTAAAGACTAGATATAAATCCACATTATCTACAAGTGGGTTTTTGATAAATGCCAAAATCGGCTGACGATACATCTCTAATCCTCGCCTAAGACTTAAGACAATCTGGCGTGGATATTTTCTAAATTTAGTATGAACTACTAAATTTGTATTATCATAAAGAGTCCACGAAAACTCAAATTCGTCTTTTATCTGATGGCGCCTTTCAAAAAATATAATCTTAGCCTTCTCATCTTTTTTAAGGATAAATTCCTTCTGATGTGTCCATTTTGGAGCTACACCATATAGCAACCCAAAACAAAAAAATGGCAAAAGCCAAAGAGTTAATCTACTCATTTTGTGTTAATATTTTCCCTGTAATATCTATATATATATCATTTAGTCCGCTCTCCATAGCATCTGGATTTAACGCCTTAAAGCTATCTATTTGAACTTGTGTAATACCACTACTCTCAGCCAGCTCTCTTAATGCTACAAGCTCACTAAATAAAATTTCAAGCTCATTTTCTACTATATTTCGATTAGCATTATAGACAATATCAAAAAATTTATCCTTAGGCTGACCACCAAAAATATCATCAAATATCATTATACTCTCCTATCTTATTATATCTCGTTGACCTTTTGAATTTGGCGGAGTTAATACGCCATTTTGTTCAAGCTGTTCTATTATGCTTGCAGCTCTATTATAGCCTACTTTTAATCGTCTTTGTAAATAGCTTATAGATGTTTTTTCTTCGCTTAAGACTATCTCCTTAGCCTCATCATAAAGCTCATCTATTTCACCGCTAAATTCTCCGATACTGCTATTACTAGCATTATCATCTTTTAAAAAGCTATTTTCATATACTACACTCTCTTGAGCTTTTAAAAACTCGGCTATATGATCAATCTCCTCTTCACTAGCAAATGGCGCATGTAGCCTGACTACTCCAGGGCTTCCAGGTGGTGTAAAGAGCATATCTCCACGCCCCAGCAAACTCTCTGCTCCCATCTGATCTAAGATAACCTTGCTATCGATTTTTTGCCCTACTCTATAGCTAATGCGACTTGGCAAATTCGCCTTTATAAGCCCAGTTACTACATCTACACTTGGGCGTTGTGTTGCTACTATTAGATGAATTCCGCTAGCTCTAGCCATTTGAGCTAAGCGACCTATATGAAACTCCACATCCTTGCCACTTGTCATCATAAGATCAGCCAACTCATCTATGATAACTACTATAAAAGGCAGGGTTTCACCGCCATCTTTTTTCATCTTTTCATTATAACTCTCTATATTTTTAGTACGAGTTTGGCTCATTATTTTATATCTACGCTCCATCTCAGCAACTAAATTTGCTAGTACAGCAATCGCCTTTTTAGGTTCAGTTATCACAGGTGTTAGCAAATGCGGTATATCATTATACATACTAAACTCAAGCATCTTAGGATCTATCATTATAAGGCGTAGAGTTTTAGGTGAATTACGATATAATAGGCTTAATACCATCGCATTTATACCTACACTTTTACCACTTCCTGTGGTTCCAGCGATTAAAAGATGTGGTAATTTTTTAAGGTCAGTTATAAATGGATCGCCTACGATATCCTTGCCAAGTGCTAAGGTAAGCTCGCTTTTGGCATTTTTATAGATATCGCTTTGTAATATCTCTTTTAGATATATAGTCTCTATATTTTTATTTGGAATCTCTATCCCAACTACATCTTTACCAGGGATTGGGGCTTGAATTCTAATAGTTTGAGCTTTAAGAGCCATCGCCAAATCATCTTGAAGAGTTAGGATTTTGCTTACTTTTACATGGGCTGCTGGTTTAAACTCAAATGTCGTAACCACTGGACCAGAATAGGTTCTTACTACATCGCCATCGATTTTAAAACGCCTTAATTTATCTAGCAAATCAGCAATTTTTTGATCTATTTCAACCTCATTTATAGCCTTACTACGCTTTGGTGGATCCTTTAAAAAATCCAAACTTGGCAACATAAAATCCTTTGGCTTTTCTATTTTGCCTGTCTCAATTTGGCTTAAAAGCTGTTTATTTTCAGCTACTTCATTAAGGATTATAGCGCCACTTGATGTTGATTTTGGCTCTTTTAACAAAGATATATCAGTATCTTGAGTAATCTCGCTTGGAATTTGGTTTTGCTCATCATCTATATTAAATTCACTAAATCTATCAACTTCATCTACATTATCTATCTCTACTTCATCAAGCTCTTTTTGTTGGGATTTTTTTCTAGATTTTGATACTTTAGGCTCAGGTGTAGTGCTTTGTGATTTAGCTACTTCTAGATTATTATTGTTAAATTTTACCTCTTGAAACTGAGATATCTCTTCATCTTTAATATTAGATTCTAAGGCTGAATTTGGGCTAAATTTAGGTATAGATTTAACTACAAATGCCTTTTTTATCATTACATCAAGCCTATCATCAAAGCTAAGCCCAAATCCAATAAAAAATATCATTAAAATAAAAATAAATGTCCCAATACTACCAATCACACTCCCAAGCGCCTCATAGCTAAATCCACCAACTATGCCGCCAGCTATAGGATTAAACATCGCACAAAGCAATAAAAAAGCATAAAATAACATCAGCGATCCAATGATATTTCCAGCTATTTTTAGGCTAAATTTCGTATAAGATTTATATAAATTATAAACAGGATATAACAAAATAAATGGGTAAAAATATGACGCATAGCCAAATAGTCTTGCATTATACCAGCCTAAAGCGCCACCATAACTCCCCACAAATGAAGCATGCGGAACGATAGTTGCCACACCAAGATATACAAGCACACAGATAGCTACAACCAGCAAAATCTCTCGCAAAATCGTAAAATCCTTGAATAAAACTTGAAAAATCTGCTGATTATATCAAAAATTTTGTTATATATTGCTTAGTTTGCATTGATTAAAAAGGGATTTAAGCCGCCATTTTAAGCTAATAAAATTAGCAAATGGCGACTATTTTTAAATTTTATAAATACTTTATAATAGCTATATTACATATAATTAAGTAGGCTAATTTTGCTAATCATTGATGAAGTTTGTAGCATTGCTTCAAACTGTGTTAGATACTGTTTATAAATTAGCATACTCTCACCTAAATCAGCACCAATAACATCATTTTTAATACTCTCCACATTAACATATAACATACTAGCTCGTGAGCTAGAACTCTCTAATACATTAGTATATGAACCAATCTGTGTATGGAGTTTATTTACATGGTCTTGGATATGGTCAATTCTCTTTAGAGCGCCTTGGATTCCAGTAGTACGAGCATTAGTACCATCTGGATTGCCTCTATAGCTACCATCTCTTACAGCTGCTATCATAGCATCTAAATCTTTAAAAATATCCACACTTGGCTCATCTATGCTAATCATATTATTAGCATTAAAATTAAATAGCGACCCTGCGACTGTAGAGTTAGCCTCTTTACCAAATTCAGGTTTATCAGCACTAAAAGTCTCAAAAATAGATATTTCTATATTTGATACGGTTGCGCTTTTGTCTGTGATTTGCATTTGACCTCTATAATTTAGCTCTACATTTACACTAGCATTAGCACCATCTACAGCTTTATTATAAGCTTCAAATCTAGCTGTAGCGTAATCTGCGTTATTGATTATAAGATCTTTTACCTTGCCTATGGCTTCTTGTTTATTAGTTACTGGAAAAGTAAGCCCAGCCGCATCTACTGCTTGATCTATTATAGCTTCTGTAGCAGGGTCATTAACATTGGTTTTTAATCTTGTTTTAAGATCATTAGCATTATTAATTGCCACATTTGGGAATAAATTTTGATCACTTAAATTTTTTGCTACCGTGTTACCCACTCTATCATCTGGTAAGTTACCCGCTGCTACCATAGCTACTATATCATTTAACTGTTTATAGCTTATATCATCAGCTTGAGTTACGACCCCATCTGTGGTTTTAGTAGCTTCATTATACTTGCCTAGCATTATATTGCCTTGATAGACCGGGACTGGTGTGAATCCACCTGGCGGAATTATCGGCGTTCCATCTGCGTTGATTTCAGTGATGGTGAGTTGCGTGGCTTTAGGAACACTAGCTGAGAGCGGATCGCTAAAATCTATCTTAACTTGATAATATTTACCATTTTTAGATTTGATATGCATAGTTATATTGCTATCAGGGTTATCTTGCAGTCCAGCACCAGCTACATCTTTTAGCTTAGTAGCATCAGTAGCAAATGTATTTTTACCCTTGACTACTTGAGAGACTGAGCCAGTTAGGATATTATCTTTTTTGGCAAACTGTAGCTTATTATAGTCAGTAGCATCATTTTTAACCCCTAGAGTGTCTTTAAAGTCGCTTTTGATAAATTCAGTTAAATATACTTTGCCATTTTTGACATTTTCTTCGATAGTTTCTAAATCGGTTAAGTCGCTGACATCAACCCATGAACCATCTTTATCACGAACTTTGGTGCTAGACATTTCACGAACTTGATCAGCATTATTTGGATTAAATGCAGTAAAATCAGTTGCATCTATACCATTATTGCCAAGATCGTTTAAATCTAGTGCAAATGGTGGATTACCGATATTTTGTACAACTTGATTATTAACTTGAAGTTGGTTAGTATTACTTAAATTAATTGTATATGTTTGATTGTTATTATTGTTTACTGCTGTAATTTCAGTTATATTGCCATTAGCGTCTTTTGTAGTTGTTATTTTATAATTGCCAGATGTTTGAGGGTCAATATTAATCTCATATTCACCAATCTTATACTTCTCAGTTGATTGTTGCGGAGTAAGGCCAAATAGATGAAGCTCCATCATCTGATTACCATTTCTAATATCAGTTATCTCGATTTGGCCGCTATTATTTAGAGTTACTTGAACTAGTGGATTTTTACCTTCTTTATCATTGCCTAGAGCGTAGCCGATATTATCTAGTAGGCTTTGGATAGATGAGTCTGGGGTCATAGTTACCTTGGTAGAAAATGTAGAGCCATCTGGCTTTCTACCTTGTAGGAAAAATGTAGTTGGTTGATCTTTTACTGCATCTTTTGTAAAATCATCCTCTTTTGGCGGATTAGCTTTATTAAATTCTTCACTACGGTAATTAGTACCTATTAAATCTCTTAAATCATCTCCAAGCCCTACATATTTAATTGGCTCATCAGGATTAGCAAATTTATTATAATTATTAACCAAATTCACATTTGTCGTTATAACCTTTTTATAATCATTATCCGAGCCTAGAAATAGAGATTGACCGTTGATATTGTAGTTAGAAGTTTGATTAGTACCAATTACTGCTTTTATACTCTCGGCATTACCATTATAGTTGCCTAAATCATCAATTGGCATAGTATCTAGCGCAGTTCCTGAGAATAGATACTGGCCATTTATGGTAGTATTAGCTATATCGATTAGATTTTGCTTGATACCTTCTAGGTCATTAGCAATAGCATTACGAGAAGTTACATCGTGAATATCATTAGCTGCTTGGATTAGTTTGGTTTTAAATTCAGTTAGCTTTAGCACAAAATCATTTAACGCCTTATCGCTATTTTTTGAAAATTCAGTAGCCTTTAGTGTTGTAGATTCTACTTGTTTGAGTAGATTACTCTCATACTCCAGCCTAGCAGCATCGACATAGATACCGCTACCTTCATAAGCGTAATTGATTTTTAACCCTGTACTAAAAGCCTGATGAGACTTATATAGTGAGTTGGAGTTCTTTTGGTAGTTATAGACATTATTGAAATTCATAAGCTGGTTGGTTATACGCATTTGCACTCTCCTAAAAATTTAGGAATTTTACAAGCAAATATCATTCCCAAACCAGCAAATTTAGTAGAAAATCCCTGCTAAATTATCATAATCCTAGTACATTTACTACTATTACAAATCCAATAGCAGAGCCTATCATTGCTATTGGTAGAGTAATTACCCATGCTAGACCAATTGGTTTTAGCATTCCCCAATTAGCATTGCGATTATATAATCCAATACCAAGCACCGCTCCTATCAAAACATGAGTAGAGCTAATAGGTAATCCCATTTTTGTAGCGATTAATATAACTATACTTGCTGATAACTCCGCACTAAATCCAGTCGTAGGTAAAATCTCTGTAAGCTTACTCCCAACAGTAGTTATCACCTCTTTACCTAAAAACCATAACCCCACAACAAGTGCTACGCCAAATGTAACCATAGCTGCTGTAGGAATCACTGTAGTGCTATTAATAGCGCCACTTTTTAACACATCTAAAATCGCAGCAAATGGCCCAACGGCATTAGCGATATCATTTGCACCGTGAGAAAACGCAAAAGACGAAGCAGTAAATATCTGAAACCAACCAAAGATTCTATTAATCCCTTTTTGCGGATTATCTCTTTTCATCATATTAATAATCGAGAAACTAAGCAAATATGCAACCGTACCAATAACACATAAAATCCATATAGTCTCAATTGTGCTAAAGTTTAAGTTCATATGCTTTAACCCTTTAAATAGCAATGTAGATGAGATAATCATCGCTGCAACTGCTGCTAAAATCGGGATATGAAGTCTCATATATTTCATTGTATCAATTAATTTTTCTTGTCCTTTAAACTCTCTAATCTTATCTCTAAAAGGACCACTGCCTATGATTCTTTCATCATAACTCATGGCAATAGCTTTAAGCTCTTGAATTTGTTGCGACTGGCTCTTGCTAGAAAGCTCGTTTATATAATTTTCTTTAAATGCTCTTTTTTGTGCTTTTATCGCTTTAATCTGAGTATGTAGATCCATACTTGGAGTTATAATTTTAGTTTTGATATAACCATAAACGATATAAGCAATAACTCCACCCATTAACGGAGATAAAACCCAGCTAAGAGCAATACTACCAATAGAACTCCATTTAACCATATCTAAGGTATTGCCATTATCATAGTATAAATACCCCATCATAAGGCCAGACCCTACGATACCACCAACGATAGAGTGAGTAGTAGATACTGGCAAGCCCTTTTTAGTCGCTACAAATAGCCAAATTCCAGAACTCATAAGAGCTGAGAGCATAACAGCAGCAAAAATCATAGGATTGATATCACCGTTATTTGGTAGTATGACAATACCACTTCTAATAGTATTTGTAACTTCAGCTCCAGCAAATACAGCGCCACTTAGTTCAAATACAGCTGCGATTATTAGCGCTTGTTTAATAGTAAGAGTCTTAGCTCCCACGCTTGTACCAAATGCATTAGCAACATCATTACCGCCAATATTAAAGGCCATAAATATGCCAAAAACACTAGCTAAAATAAAAAAGATTAAATGATGGCTCGATATATATCCATATCCCCATATAAAAAAGACAACTAAAGAAATGATAAAAACTGAAGTAAAAAATAAATTGTCCCTACCCAAGCAATACCTCCAAAAAATTTCTTCTATTTTAGCTTTTTAGGCTTGAATTTTGACTGAATTTATGCAATATTTTACTGATTCTATATAACTTTCAACCCTTGCTTTAGATTGATACGCAATATCAAAAGCAGTTCCATGATCTACACTAGCACGGATGATTGGCAAATTTAAACTAATATTAATTGAGCGATCAAAATATAACGCCTTAAGCGGTGCTAAGCCTACATCGTGATACATGGCTATTAGACGATTAGTAGATTTTAGCGAATTTGGGGTAAATGCAGCATCAGGTACAAGCGGACCGATAAAAATTTCTTTACCGATTGTAGCATTGGCTGCTTTTATAGCCATTTTTATCTCTAATTCTTCTTTGCCTCCAATAGTTCCATTATCACTAGCATGAGGATTAAAGCCTAAAACACCTACTTTGCTAAATTTAGTTGAAGCATAAAAGTCTAATAAAAAATTTTTAACTTTATTAAATTTAATCTTTTTACTAACATCTTTAAGTGGCGTATGATCACTAAATAGTGCAACATAAAGCTTCTCGCAGCCTAGCATCATAATAGCACTAGTTTTAAAATAATCACTTAAGGCATCAGTATGGCCTTTATATGGAATCTTAGCTTTTTTCCAGCTCTCTTTATTAATTGGCAAGGTTACAAGAGCGCTAGCCTTTCCTTTAGTAGTAAAATTTAGTGCATTTTCAAAGCTAATAAATGAGAATTTGCCACTTTTTTTGCTTACTTTACCTGGCTTTATCTCAAAATCATCACCACACTCATAAATCTCAAAATTCTTTGGAATATTGATATTTAAGATTTTAGCTGCTTGGTTTAAAAGCTTAGAGTTTATAAAATATATTGGTTGGCAAATTTTACTAATCTCTTTATGAGCTTTTAACGCAATCTCAATTCCAATGCCATTTATATCGCCTACACTAATTGCAATTTTGGGTTTCATTTGATTAACTCTTTCATATCTTTTATAGCTTGGCTTAATCCAGTAAAGATTGAGCGAGCTATAATGCTTTGACCGATATTTAGCTCAAAAATCTCTGGGATATTTGCTATTAAACCTACATTTTGGTAGTTTAGTCCATGGCCTGCAGCGACATTTAGTCCTATATTTTTAGCAAATTTAGCAGCCTTTTTTAATCTATCTAGCTCAAATTCAAGCGCCTCTTTAGCATTTGTATGTTCTAATGATTTTATGCTAAATTTAGTCTTTGGAATATTTGAATACGCCATTAAATAGGCATTAGCAAAACTTCCAGTATGCAATTCAATAGTATTAGCTCCTAACTCTTTAGCTGCTATTATATCATCTGAGTTTGGATCGATAAAAAGTGAAACATCAATTCCAGTCTCATTCATAGCTGCTATGGTACTAGGTAGTTCTGGACTAGCTAAATTTAATCCGCCCTCAGTAGTTAACTCTTCACGCCTCTCAGGAACTATCGTAGCACGATGAGGAGAGAGCTCTAGTACAATATCAGTAATAGCAGTAGCGCACTCTAAATTTACCGGAATAGTACAAAGATTTATAATATTTATAGTATCTGTATCATCTATATGTCTGCGGTCTTCACGCAAATGTATTGTGATCTGATCTGCGCCAGCATTAATAGCAGTAAACATTGCATTTAAAATATTTGGATCATTTACCCTTCTAGCTTCTCTTAATACAGCGACATGATCGATATTTACACCTAGTTTCATATTTAATCCTTATGAGTTTATATAGTTTTTTTGTTCTTTAAAATATGGTTTTAACGCTTCATACGCTAGACCAATTTTTTGAAATTTATCTGTATAGTCTTTTTGAATTTTATCTGATTTAGTAGCGTGACGATCTGGATGATAAACTTTAGTTAAATTTAAATAACTTGCTCGAACCGTCTCATAATCATCACCAACTTCGCACCCAAGCGTATGAAAATGCTCTTCTAAAAGACTAGCTAGCATACTAAATCTTCGTTTATACTCTTTAGAATTTAGCACATTAAAACGGCGTTTAAATCGCTCAAATTCCTCTTTATCGTAGTTGAAATTTACTACATATTTAAGATGCTCTCTGCTATTTATAATATTTGAAAGACTCTCTATATCTCTTAGACTTTGCGGAGTAAAAAGCAGCCAATTTTGTCGTGGGTAATATTCACAATTTGCATCATTAAAACCACGCATTAGGTATTTAGCAAATAACTCCTCGCTATTTTTTAAATCAAATAGCACTTTTAACTCTTCAAATCTGATATCTATATCTATTAACACCTGAAGCGAGGTCGGATTTTTATAGACTAGCTTGATATTTTTATGATGAGTTAGCCAAAACTCTACTCCGCTACCGACAGTTTTTTTATATAAATTTGCTATAAATTTTAGCAAATATTTACGCTGGATCAGCTCATTTTCGCTATAAAATATAATAATTCTATCACGAGTACCAATCACATTAGCAAAACTTTGGCGAATTTTATAAATAAGATTTAGGTACAGATCGCAATCATCAGTTACTATAGTAATTGACTCTAATGTCTGTGTAATCTCCATTTCAAGCCCTATCTTTTAATTTTGGACTTTTAAAGCAAATTGCGTTCCATTAAAACTATGAATCTACCCAAATAGTAGGTTCATCTAACTCACAATACTCTTTTAGAATTTGATATGGTTTGTAGTCGCTTTTATACTCTAAGCTTTCACAATTTTTGACATAAAATCCTAGATAAATCCACGGAAGTTTATGCGCTTTAGCTAATAAAATTTGGTTTAAAAGCGAATATTTACCAAGGCTTAAATACGCATAATCTGTATCCCAAAAGCAATAAATTGAACTAATTCCATCGCTAGTAATATCAATTAAATCTACACAGATTAGACTATCTTTATCATAATAATCTACCTCAAAGCCAAACTCTCCAGCACCATCTACATAAACACTAAAATAGCGTTCATAACTCATTTGATGATACTCCCAGCCTCGCTTATTTTGCATAAATTTATGATATTTTTCATATAGATTTATATGTTCTTGGCTTAGATGTGGGCGAGTTACTACAACATCTATACCAGCATCTTTATTTTTACGGATTACTCGCCTTAAACTTTTAGTTAATTTAAATTTTTGAGCGTCTATTCTTAAACTTTTACACTCATTGCAATCTTTACAAATTGGCTTGGAAAAATACTTGCCAAATCTCCTATAACCATGCTCTACTAAAGCAGAATTATAAGCATATGACGCTTCATAAATATATTTATAGCTACTTCTAGAAGAACGACCCTTTAGATACGCACAAGGCGTATCTAAAGTACTAAATTCAATCTCAGTCAAGCTTTTTTATATCCGAATATTTGATAAATTCCATAAATTCATCTCTTAATCTAGCCTCTTTATCAGCTATTACCTCTGGCTCAGAAAATATATCTTTAAACTCATCACGGTTTGGATTTGGTTTTGGTCTTGAAACTGGGGTTTGAGCCTTTTGCTCTTTAACCATCTGCCCTTTTATCTCTTTTAAACTATCTAAAAAATCCATAAATTACCCATTTTCTCTACTAGATTTTACTTTTTGAATCGCTGCTGTAATAGCTGCAATGACCTCTTCTTTGTTCTCTTGATTATGATCGTGAGTATTTTCTAAGATATCTTGAAGTCTCTCTTCAATATAGCTAGTATCAAAAAATCCTCTTCTAAAGTGTCTTCTTTTAGATATAGCTAAAAGAAATGGCAGTGTGGTTCTAACACCCTCGATTGTAAACTCATCTAAAGCACGCTCAAGCTTACTTACAGCCAAATCATAACTTCTAGCTTTTACTATTAGTTTAGCCACAAGTGAATCATAAAATGGCGGTATAGAGTATCCTTGATACATATGACTATCTACCCTTACACCAGGACCAAGAGCAGGGAAATAACCTGTGATTTTACCAGGACTTGGAGCAAAATTTTTCCATACATTCTCAGCTGTAATTCTAGCCTCTATAGCAACACCTTGAGGTTTAACTTCTGTTTGATCTATATCTAGAATTTCCCCTGAAGCAATGCGAATTTGTCTAGAGATTAGATCGACTCCCACAATCTCCTCAGTTACACCATGTTCTACTTGAATTCTAGTATTCATCTCCATAAAATAAAAGTTATTATAATCATCTAGCAAAAACTCTATTGTACCAGCATTAGTATAACCTACAGCCTTAGCTGCTGCAACTGCGGCCACACCCATTCTCTTACGCAAATCTTCGCTAATAGTAGGACATGGCGCAATCTCGATAACCTTTTGATGGCGTCTTTGAATAGAGCAATCCCGCTCACAAAGGTGAATTAAATTACCATAATTATCACCTAAAATTTGAAATTCAATATGTCTAGGTTTTACAATTAACTTCTCCATAAAGACTTCATCGTTATTAAAAAATGCCTTAGCCTCTCTTTTGCAACTCTCATAGCTACTTTCTAAATCTTTAGGATCCCATACCTCTCTAATACCACGACCGCCGCCGCCGCCGCTTGCTTTTAAGATTACTGGATAGCCTATTTTTTCAGCTTCTAATTTTATAGTTTCAATACTTTCTTTATTTAACGCTTCAGTGCCTGGCACAACTGGAATACCATTTTTATGCATTAGATTTCTAGCGATATTTTTATTACCCATTTTTAGTATTACTTCAGATTTTGGCCCAATAAATGTAAGACCAGCATCTTCAACCATCTTAGCAAATTCATAATTTTCACTTAAAAATCCATATCCAGGATGTATAGCATCAGCACCACACGCCTTAGCTACTTCTACTATTCTAGCAGCATCTAGGTAGCCTTTAATCGGGTCTTTGCCTATCTCATATGCCTCATCAGCAACTTTTACATGAAGTGATTCTTTATCAGGTTCAGTGTATATGGCTACATTTTTGATATGTAAATCTTTACACGCTCTAACGATTCTAACAGCTATTTCGCCACGGTTGGCAATCAAAATTTTATATATCATAGAATTACCTTTAAAAAATTTTCCATTCATTGTAGCTAAATTTGGATATTTTTTAGCTAAAAATAGAAAAATAAATTTAAATTTTAAATAATGTGTTACAAATGTTTGGTTTAATGAGGATTTGCCAATCTATTTATGGCAATGAAGCTATTTATAAAAGATTACTACGCCTTGTGTTTAGGCGTAGTACTAAAACTAACTTATTGTAGCAGCTTTAAGACATTTTGCTGTACAGCATTTGCCTGACTCATAGCGTAGCTTCCACTTTGGGCTAGTATGTTATATTTAGAGAAGTTTGCACTCTCACTAGCAAAGTCTACATCACGAATTTGGCTTTCGGCTGATTTTACATTTACTTGAGTAACTGTGATGTTATTTAGCGTAGCTATTAATTGGTTTTGTACTGAACCTAGGTCGGCTCTTAGCCTGTCTAGAGTTTTTCTAGCTGATTCAGCTACATCAACCATAGCCTGAGCACCACCATATGTATTTACACCACCGGCTTTATCACCAAAGTCAAGACCAGCCGCAGAAGCTCCACCATCAAAGAAGCCCATAGCCTTTGCCATAGCTGCACTGATTGTTCCACTATTCATATATTTTAAATTTACAGAAGCCTGGGCATAGCCATTTGAAGCCACACCAGTAATCATAGCGTCACCAGCAGTAAAACCAGATACTAAGGATATACCACCTAAACCAACTTTAATATCTCTAGCATCTTGGCGAATAAATGTGATTTGACCCAAATAAACCGTACCAGCCGAATGCGCATCTCCAGCTAATGAAGCACCCGTTTTAGCACCAAATACAGTAGTAGCACCAGTAGATGTTGAACCAAGTCTAATAGCTCTACCATCTTTAGCAGCTAGGACTAGTCTACCATTTTCTAGGCTTGCTTCTACTCCGGTTTCATCTTTTTTAGCGTTAATTGCACCGATTAGGACATTGTCAGAATCATTAGCTTTTACGGTAATATTTCCGATTTTAACACCATTAATCATAAAATCTTTAATTGTACCAGCAGCAACCACGCCAAAAATTTGAGTATTATTAACTTCAGCTCTTATACCAGTTTTATCTGATACACCATTCATCATTTCAGCTACAGCTTTTAAACCATCTGTTTGTAATGTTTTTGCGCTAATCGTTTGAAATACATAACCACTCGGATATCCATCGATTCCGCTAAGTTTTACAACCGCATCTGCCATTTGAGAAATATTAGAAGCTACCACATTTTTTAGCGTCTCAAACCTAGTATGCCCAATTGTATTTGAGTTTGTAGCACCTATGCTTACTTTTGCAGTTTCATTACTATAAGCACCAATTTGGAAGTTTTTGTTTGAAAAATTTCCATTTAGTAGTTGTTGGCCATTAAAGCTTGTAGTAGTAGCTATCATATCTAATTCTTCAAGTAGTCTGCTAATATCATTTTGAAGTGCTCTTCTAGAATCAGCATTTTGACCATCTTGTGCTGCTTGGATAGCTTTAGTTTTAATAGTATCAAGTATTTTAATCTGTTCATCCATAGCTTTATCAGCAGTTTGAATGATACCTACAGCATCATTACCATTAGATATGGCTTGACCTAGGGAGTTAGCTTGAGAGCGAAGACTATCAGCAATAGCCATACCAGAAGCATCATCAGCTGCTGTTTGAATTCTAAGGCCTGAGCTTAGGCGACCAAGTGAGCCAGTAAGTGCTCTATCATTTACTACAGAGTTAGCATGCGCATTTAAGGCTGCTACGTTTGTATTTATTCTAAAACCCATTATAAATCCTTTTATAGAAATATTATTAAGTTATAAAAGCCCTAAGCAAATGGTGTTCCAAAGTTTTGGTAGAAGTTTATAATATTCCCTACTCTTGTGCGCTAAGAGGCAAAGCATAGTATTGCACTCCAGCTATCTCAAATTCACGCACAAACTCTCTAAACTCTCTAAACTCCTTAGCAGTTAAATAAAATTCATACATACATCCAGTCTCGCCATATCGCTTGCTAGTCTCTAGTCCTTGTCTCTGGCTATAATGATCAAACCTAGAAAGCAATGCAAATGGTACAAATATGCTCACAATATCTCTTATCTCATAGCGTTCTAGCTCTGCGGCATTTATGGCTAAATTTGCACTACTTCCATACGCTCTAACTAACCCGCCAACACCAAGCTTTACACCGCCAAAATACCGCACCACTAACAGCGCAGTGTCTATTAAATCAGCTCCGCGCAAAGCATCTAGGCACGGTGGTCCTGAGCTTCCTTTTGGTTCGCCATCATCGCTACAGTTTTCTACAATCTGAAAATACTTATTATAATACCTATACGCCCAAACTATATGAGCAGCCTTTGGATTGTCTGCTTTAAGCCTAGCACGCAACTCTTCAAACTCGCTAAATGGACATATATAACTAGCAAAGCTTGATTTTTTGATATCTTGCTCGTAGCTGTAGCACTTTTTTACTAGATACATTTTGTATAATAACTCAAAGTTGTATTGCCAAATTTACGACTTTTATAAAGTGCAAATTTGCCTATGTTTTGTGAAGGTTTATGGCTTGAGATATGCTCTATTACCACTATATTAGCCTCTAGTTTTTCTAGCATTTTATAAAGTTTTTCATAAATTTCACTAAATCCATCTCTAATATCAAATGGTGGATCAGCATAAAGAATAGTTTTTTGCTCTATATTTTGAGCAAGAATCTTTGGTGTCAGCTCAAATGTATCACCATGCAATGCTACTAAGGTCTCATTTCCATCATTATTTAATCTACTAAAATTTTCCCTTAAGCTATTAAATGCTGCTCTATCAAGCTCTATAGCATAGCCTTTTTTAGCGTAATTACTAACCGCAGTCGCAGCCATTAATCCACTTCCACCAAATAATTCTATAAATACCGAACCATAAATCTCACCCTGCAGACTATTAAATACAGACTCTTTTACTATAGATTTAGTACTTCTAGTTGTGCTTAGGCTTGGCAAAGATAGCTTTTTACCTTTAAATTTACCACTAGTGATAGTGGTGGTTAGATTATTTTTCATATTCATCTTTTATTATTTTAATTAGCTCAGCCTTGAACGCATCGACTAAATCACCCACTCTACGCTCTAGGCTGCTTAGCTCGCTTGATTGTATTTTGCCGCTTATTTGCATCGCTGAATAGAACTCACCTAGCGTATTTAACAGCACATCTTTACTAAAAGGCTCGCTAAGATATGGCGAATCATCACTTATGATAAAGACTGGCTTGCTACTTTGCAATGCTCTATCACTCACTATAAAATCGCAATCTTTTTTTGTGGTTGCATTTGAACCTAAAAATAGCCTTAAAGTCTCAGCTAAAAGCAGACACTCACAATCTATACAAACTCTCATTACCCTACTCCTTTAAAGCCTAAATAGTATCAAAATATCTATAAATTTGGTATAAAATTTGCTTAAAATCTAGATAAATCTATGAATTTGCTATAAAATTTGGTAAAATTTGACCGATTTAGCACATAACCAATTTACTAAAAGGATGCAAAATGGAAATTTTCAAAGCAGCAGCCCAGCAGCAGCTAGATATGGCAGATACTGTCAGTTTGAAGCAGCAGTTTAATCCACAAACTAGAGAGATAGAAAATCCAAATCTCCGCCAAGACTCTGCAGCGCAAAATGGAGCCAATGAGCACCTAACAAATGAGCAAATTCAAGAGATTTTAGCCCAAACTAACGATAATCTAAGCCTACTAAATACAAATATTAGATTTGGCTATAATGATAAGATCGATAGTATGTTTGTCAATGTTTTAGAAGCTGATACTGGCACAGTAATCCGCAAAATCCCAACTGATCAAGTTATGAAGCTTACTGAGCATTTTAGAGACATCGTGGGTATGATATTTGATAAAAAGGAATAAAAATGGCAATCAATACTGAAAAATCACAACTAGGCGTAGGTAGTGGCAATATCCTAAGCTGGGATACAATAGATAAGCTAAAAGAGGCTGATACAAAAGCGCTTGTAAAACCACTGGAGACTAAAATTCAAGACAATCTAACTAAACAAAAAGACCTAACAGCAATCACTACATTACTTAGCACATTTAAGGCTAATGTATCAAATTTAACAAGCGATAACACATATCTAAGGCGTGATGCTAACGCCACAGGTAGCGGTAGTGTAAGCGTAACGGCAAATGCAGGTGTAGCTGAACAAAATATGAGCCTAAGCGTACAACAATTAGCTACTCACGACTCTTATCAATCTAAGACATTTGACTTAAGAAATGGTACAGTATTTGATAAAGATGTTAGCTTTGGCATCAGCATTGGTGGCAAGGATTATGTGATAAATGCAGACTCTAGCACCACGCTAGAAGGACTAGCTGAAAAGATAAATGAAGCTACTGAAGGTAAAGTCCAAGCTAAAATCCTAAATGTAGGTGGCGCAGCTGGGGCTGAGTCATATAGACTAGTAATCCAATCAGCTGAGACTGGCTCAGATAATGCGATGAGCTTTTATGCTATAACAAGTGGAACTAGCGGTGGTGCATCACACACTAGTACAGATAGTACTCTAGAAGCTTTAGGATTTTACTTTGATAAGGCTAATACTACTGGGACAAATACAGATAGCCATGGCAATACAATTCAAAGATTAACATTAAAAAAACCTGATGATATAAAAGATAAAGGCGATAATGTAGGCTCTCAATTAGATGTTGCCAAAGATGCTAAATTTAAATACAATGGTATAGATATCACTAGAAGTTCAAATAAAGTTGAAGATCTAATCTTAGGTGTGAGCTTAACTCTAAATAAAGTAGATAAAGCTGGTGAGAGTACTAATGTAAATATCACCCAAAACACTGATGGTATCCTAGAAGATATCCAAGCGATGGTAAAGTCATATAACTCACTAATAAATAATATAAACGAAGCTACCAAATACGATAGCGAAACTGGCCTAGCTGGTACATTCCAAGGGGTAAGAGAGATCACATCTATCACCACAGAACTAAATAAAATAATAAATGGCGTAAGCAAAGATGGTAAATCTTTGGCTGATTTTGGTATCACGCTTACTAAAGATGGAATACTAACTCTAGATTCATCAGTGCTAAACGATATGATAAATACTAAATTTGATGAGTTTAAAAGCTTCTTTAGCTCTGAGACTAAATTTACAAATGTTACAGCATTTGGGGATAAAAAAATAGATTGGAATGAAGATATAAAAGGCACATTAACAATTAATGGGGTAGATATTACAATTGATATTCCAAAAACCAATACAGGTACAACCCCTTGGGATGAAAAAGCCAAGAAAAACGCCCTACTAAAAGCTATAGCAAACGCTAGCGGCCTAAGCGATATCTCAGCTTCATTTGACAAAGATGGCAAACTAGTACTAAAAGGCTCAGGTGGCATTGATATTGAGATTAAAGGTAATAGTGATTTCTTAACTAAACTAGGCCTAAAAGAGCAAAAGCTAGATGGTAAAACTGAGATTATAGGCGGATTCTTTAAAGGATTAAATGATACTATAAATGGCTTAATTGGCACTAATGGTACTCTAACAACTTATGAAGAAAACCTAACAAACTCGCATAAATCTCTAACTGAGTCTAAAGAACAACGCCAAAAAGAGCTAGATACTAAATACACTACAATGGCAGAAAAGTGGTCACAATATGATACTATCATTGCTAAGCTAGAATCTCAAATGAATACTGTAAATGGTATGATCGAGGCTGCAAGAAATGCTAACAAGTAAAGGAACAGTGATGGCATCATCAAATGCTGCATATGCAGCCTATAATCAAAATAATATGGGGATTGACTCCCCACAAAAACTCATCTCTATGCTATATGAGGGGGTTTTGCGTTTTATCTACCGTGCTAAAAAGGCTATGGATGAGGGTGATATAGAAAATAAGGTACTATTTTTAAACAAAACTAATGCTATATTTTTTGAGCTAATGAATTCACTAGATATGAGCCAAGGCCAAATCAGTGAGTATCTTCAAGGGCTATATAGTAGACAAATTCAGCTAATCTCAGAGGCTAATATCACAAACGACCAAAGTAAATTAGATGAAGTAGTTCATGTAACAAGAGAGCTTTTAGAAGCATGGAGAGATGTAACAAAGGATGATAAATGAGTTGGCTCAATGATTTTAAATCCGCTTTGGTAAGTGAGAATTTAGATAGGATAGAATACCTTATAAACAACTATCCACCAAAGCTAGCCCCAGATGAGCTAGAGTGTACGGCTGCACTTTTAAAGAGTGCGGCTGAGCTTTTTCGTACTAAGCAAAAGGAGCTAGAAGCCGAGCTAAATAAGGTTAAAAAAGCCAAAAAATATGACTTTTAATAGCTTTTGACTTGCTAAACTAGCTAGATTATTAAATTTAAGATTTAGCTAGTTTATAAATTATATAAGTATTAATTTAGGTAAATTTTTAAATAAAAAACAGGTGCGACTATAAGCCGAGTTCTGTTATGATGGCCATTTATCTAGATTTGATTTTAGATCAAATTCAAGCGAAGGGTTGAATATAAGACTCCAAACCATCCCTTCTTGCTGCGAGTTGGGTTTACATAGCTGCTTGCATCTCTGCTAGCACTGGTGGGCTCTTACTCCACCGTTTCACCATCACCGCTAAAGCGGCAGTTTGCTTTCTGTTGCACTATCCCTTGAGTTACCTCAGCCACCCGTTAGGTGGAACTCTGTCTTATTGCAGCTCGGACTTTCCTCAAGGCTTTAACCCTTGCGACCATCCATCGCACCAATGTAATTTTATCAAAATCGAGCTTAAAATTTATAATTAATGTAGAATTAATTAACTCTTTTTTAGTAAAATTCAACTAAATTTAATTTTTTATATTTTTTTAAATTTGCAATTTTTAAGGATAATATATGATAAAAAGAGCTTTATTTATGACTTTAGTTGTCTTTAATATTTGTAATGCTCAAACTGAGATAAATCAAAATCAGATGATTACGCCTATTCCTGATAGTATCCCATATAACAAAGAAAAAGCAATACTAGGAAAACAGCTATATATGGATACAAGCCTATCAAAAGATGGAAAAGTATCGTGTAATACTTGCCACGATACAAAGACCTTTGGTGTGGATAATCAAGTATTTTCAACTGGTATAAATGGAGTTATGGATACCCCTTTTAACTCACCAACCACATTTAATGCGGCATTTAATTTCGTTCAATTTTGGAATGGTAGAGCTAAGGATTTAGCCGATCAAGCTAGATCGCCTTTTACTAATCCGCAAGAGATGGGACTAAATGATGAAGCTGAAGTTATAAAGATAATAGAGCAAAATCCTGATTATAAAGCTAAATTTAATAAAATTTATGGTGAAATAAATATGGATAATATCACCGATGCCATAGCTGAGTTTGAAAAGACATTAATCACCCCAAATGCTCCATTTGATAGATACCAAAAAGGTGATGAAAATGCCATTAGTGAAGCAGCAAAAAGAGGCTGGAATGCCTTTAAAACTAATGGTTGTGTAGCTTGTCATCAAGGGCAAAATATCGGTGGGACAATGTATCAAAAGATCGGAATTTTCGAGCCATATCCAAATCAAGAGAATTTGGGTCGCTATGAAATTACAAAGGTAGAATCTGATAAAATGGTCTTTAAAGTTCCAAGTCTAAGAAATGTAGCCAAAACAGCCCCATATTATCACGATGGAAGTATTCCAACTCTTGATGCGTGCGTGCAATTTATGGCTTATTATCAATTAGGCAAATTCCTAGATCAGCAAACAGTAGAAGATATAGTCGCATTTTTAGAGAGCTTAACAGGGGAATATAATGAACAATTCTAGAAAAATCAGTTTTTTAACTCAGTTTATCGCACTTACTGTGCTTGTTTTGGTATTTATTTTTATTCTTTTGGTATTTATCTTTAATAATTATAGATCCGCTCTAAAAAATGAAGAGATAACGATGGCTACGCAACATCTACAAATTTATGATCTACAAATCGATCAAGTTTTTAGAACCAAATTTAACTTTATAAACTACGACTCAAGTGTAGTTTATAGCAATAAATTTAAAGAAACCTTGCAATATTTAGCTAGTTTAGATGTAGATGCTAATATGTTAAGCTCAATATCTAAATCATTTGAGGATAAGCAGATACAATTAGAGAGATTTAAATCAGCAAATTCAATCGCTATAAACTCAAAAGCATATCTATTTACTCTAAGCCACGATATAGATAAATTAGTAGTAGCAAACCCAACACCAGAAAACCTAGCTCTATTAGAGGCGATGGATCAAATCTTAGCCATTGTATCAACTCAAAATATATTGGCTAGAGATGTTTTAGATACGCTTAATGAGCTTGTTAAAAATGTAGATCAAGCTAGATTAGATAATAGTGAGCTATTAAATTTATTTAAAAAGCACTACTCTATGATGTTAAGCCAAATCAGCGTAATGCAAGATAACTCTACCCTATACCTAAATCAAGAGCTAAACAAAAAATTAAACAAATTTGAAACTATAATCGCAAATCAAATAGAAGAAAACAACAAAAACCAACTATATATCTCAATTATAGTATTTGGTGTAACCTTGCTTATATTTGCGTTATTTATATATTTGACACTTGTTAAAGTAGTTATCCCAACTAAAAATCTAGAATCACTTAGCTCGAATTTAGCAAGCAACAGAGCAAATCTTAACTCTCGATTAAAAATAGACCCAAAAAGCGAACTAGCCACTAGTGCTGGATATATAAATAAATTTATTCAGATTGTTCAAAATTCAGTTTTAGAGGCTATTGATAGTTCAAATACAAGTCATAAAAACTCAATTAGCTTGCAAGAAAATGCTAAAAAACTAAAACAAAACTCACTTCACCAGCACGAACAAGTAGCTAGTGTTCAAAAGATTACAATCTTATTAAATGAAACAATTAACCTAAATAAGCTACTTGCTAATGACGCAACGCTAAATATGCAAGATTTAAAAACATTAATGAATACTGTAGAAAATACGCTTTTAGAGTTGATTGAATTAATTGAAGTTAGTAGCCAACAAGAAAATGAGATCGTAGCTAATATGGATCAACTAGTAAAAAGCGCTGATACTATCTATAGCGTTACAAGTGCTATTAAAGATATCGCAGACCAAACAAACCTACTAGCGTTAAATGCTGCTATAGAAGCTGCTCGTGCAGGAGAACATGGTAGAGGTTTTGCAGTAGTAGCTGATGAAGTTCGTGCGCTAGCTGATAAAACTAGCAGATCGTTAGGCGAGATAAATATAACTGTTCAAACTATTGTTCAACAAGTTAATTATAATAAAACCCTAATGGATGATATCCATATCTCTATGAATAATACCTCAAATAAAGCTGCTGATCTAAAAAATAATATAGCAAATTCAATAAATAAATTAAACGCTGGAATTCAATCTACTCAAACCGTAGAAGAAAAATCCATCATAGCCAAAGAGCGTGTAACGCTGCTAAATAGTAATATAGATAAGGTAAGTAGAGCAGCTACTAATCTGACTCAATTAGCTACTCAAATTGATATAGTATCAAATGAAATTTTAAATAGCGCAAAAAAACTAAACGATAAGCTAACTAGCTTTAAATAGATATTTATAATAAGACTTGTCAGCACAAACTATATTGCTGACAAGCTGCTAATAATCATAGCATTTGGCAAATTTAATAATCTTTAAATATCAAAAATTTCCCTACCTAAAATCTCACGCAAAACCACAGTAGCATAAGATCCCTTTTGTAATGTAAAGCTTAGGCTAAATTGTGCCTCCTCTTCATTATAGTTATATTTCATCTCATCGGCCCATACCCAGTTAAATCTTCTTGCTCCATTAGCAAACTTAGCAAACTCAAACCCTTCGGCCATAATCTCTTGTTCAAGACTAAGCGCCACACCAGTAGCCTCATAAGCCTTAGCTCCAACTAATAAACCACAGCTGGTGCGATCACGCTGATTAAATTTATCAACCTCAGATTCTAAATCCTCGCATAAAAATAACTTGCCAAATGGATAATGCCCCATCACTTCGCCACGAATTAATCTAAAAAACTGCTTTTGACTTTTTAAATCTTTGATAGTATCATTATCAAATTTATAAATTTCAGCTAACTCCTTAGCGCTAAAACTCTCGCAAAATCGACTAATCTCTACTCTTTTGCTAAGATAGCGATTAAATAACTCACTTTGATATGCAGAAATCAAAAAATCTCTAAGCTTTGGATTATATTTTTTAAGACTCTTTTTATCATTATTTGCCATAGCTATTAATAACTCTTTAGCGCTTTGATAATTATCACCAAATCTACCAAACCTTTGATAGCCAAAATAGTTGGCAAAACCTCGATTTTTGATCAATTCTATAACATTTTGAAGCTTTTTAGCCTCACTTGGCAATACTTTTTTAAGACGAATAAAGAAGTGATTTGCTTTTAAATGTCCGATTCTTAGCTTATTATTATGGAATGTAGCATTTAAAATTTTAATATTTTCATTAGAAAAACTACTTATAGCACTCTGAAATTTAGCTGGAATTGATATATATTGCGTAGTCATACCCTCTTTATCCTTTAATCCAGCATAGCCAAAATCTCTAACCTTAGCACCAGTAGCTGATGCTAAAATACTCAATGCCTCAGATGTGCTTAGGCCTTTTTTTTGAATTTGCATAACTAAATGCTCGCCATTTCCACTAAACTCATATAGTGGAATCTCACGCACCACAAAATCACTTGCATTTTTGCTAAAATGCGCATTGATTGGCGTATGTGTTGTTGTTAATAATGGCTTAAAAATGGGTGAATTTTCCATGAAATTTTGCCCTTTCGTTTATAATTTTACCTAGTAAATTTAATTTTACTCTACATTTTTTAGCTTGGTTTAATACTCTTTTTATATTTTTAGGCGGTACGACAATTAACATCTCATACTCTTCCCCGCTAATAAACTCAAATTTGGATAATTTTTTCTTAAATTTAACTGCTCTATTTTGTGTAATCTTTGGCAAATCACTAGCTAAACCATCGCTAATATCCATTCCTGATCTTATCCATTTAGCACTTTGTTTTATAAACTCTTGCCTTAAATTTGGAGTTACAAAGCGTGAATTTGAGCTAATTTTACCACCGTTTAAAAGCGTTCTAAGCCCCTTAATAGAACCGCCTAAAGTACCGGTATAACATACTATATCACCTATTTTGGCTCCATTTCTTATTAATGGTTTTTTTGAGTTTAAATATGAGATTATAGTTAAGCTAATTATAAGCTTATTGCTTAAGATGGTATCTCCTCCGATAATTTGCGTGCCATATTGTGCTGCACACTCTTTTAGTCCAATGCTTAACTCTTTAATATATTTATTGCTTAAATTCTTAGGTAATCCAAGACCTAAAAGTGCATACTTTGGCGTAGCGTTCATAGCAATTGCATCACTTAAATTTACTATCATAGCCTTTTTACCAATCTGTTTTGGACTTAACCAATGCGATTTAAAATGAATATCTTCTACAAACATATCCTTGCTATATACTATATCACCGATGATAGCACCATCATCACCATTTAAGTTATGCTTAAAATTCGATATTATGCTCTGTTCTTTATCCACTCTACAAGCGCCTCTTCATAGCCAAATTTACGGCCATTTAGCCCTGCACCATCAAGTATTAAATCTCCATTATCTAGTGAGATTATATCTCTTGATTGGCTGCTGCTATTCATCCAGCTTAAAAATATCCCATCATCAGCCCAGACATCAGCACCTGAACCACCAGGAATTGCTACAATATCATAACCATAAAGTGACTCAGAACTCAGATGCATAGGTAGGGCTAATCCCATCTCATCTCGGGCATCTCCACGAAATCCAATCACAACAAAATCAATTCCACATCGCATAAAAACATCATAAATTCTAGCAAAACTAAGAAAATTTACCCCATCATAGACAATAATTGCACTTTTCACTTTTAACCTTATTATTTTTTAATAGCGAAATAGTATCAAAACTCCTATAAAATAGCGATAAATTTGATATAATTTATATAAATTTTAGAAAGGATTAATATGATTTATAGCGATAAATTTATATATATCGAGATAGAACCAAACGCCTCTCCATGGGTAAAAATATTTACTCAAAGCGAATTTAAAGAACTTAGCGATTGCGATACTGATACGAGAAATAGACTATTTCAAGCAGCACTTGAGTGCGAAAAAGCTATGATTGAGTTTTATAGCCCTGATAAGATTAATTGGGCAAGCTTTGCAAATTATATGCCACGAGTACATATGCATATTCAAGCTAGATTTAAAGATGATGAGTATTTTCCAGAGTCTTTATGGGGTAAAAAACAGCGAGAAGCAAGACCAAGAGATATAAAAATAGATGAATTTTCTAGCTTTTTAGCCCATCGTTTAAAGGTGTTTTTTGGCTAAATTTTAGATTATTTAAGATATATTATTTTTAGCTAAATATAATCAAATTTATAAACTCAAAAGGAGAAAATATGAAAAAACAAATATTAACTTCAGTTGCAGCTTTAGGTCTGCTTTTTGGTGCGGCAAATGCCACAGTTTATAGCGTTGATACAGCACATTCTAGTACAACTTTTAAAATCAAACACCTACAAGTTAGCAATGTAACTGGTTCATTTGGCAAATTTGCTGGTGAAGTAGATATCACAAACAAAATTCCATCTAGCCTTACAGCTACAATTGATGTTAATTCAATCAATACAAACAACGATGGTCGTGATGCTCACCTTCAAAAGGCAGATTTCTTTGATAGTGCAAAATTCCCACAAATCAAATTCACAATGAAAAGCTTTGAAAATAAAGGCGATGGAGAAGGTAAAATCAAAGGCGATCTAACAATCAAAGATGTAACAAGACCAGTTGAGCTTAATTATGAATTTAGTGGCACAGGTAAAAATAGAAAAGGTGTTGAAATCGTAGGATTTAGCCTAGAAGGCGAAATTAAAAGAAGTGATTTTAACTTTGCTCCAGAGTCTAGCACAGTTGCACTTGGCGATAAGATTAAGATAAATATCGATGTCGAAGCAGTTAAAAAATAATTAATTAGTAAAGCGGTTTTAAGCCGCTTTACACCTAAGATTACGCCAAGGTTGCTTTAAGCATCCAAATTTTCTTTTCTAATTTAGCGTAGTTTTCTTGAGCTATTGCTACTGTTGTGTTATCATCAGCTTTTTGGGCTACCTCTTCTAGCTTTTTAAACTCAGCCAATAGATAAACAAAAGCATCTTTTAAAGCTTCAATTACTTCTACCGGAGTATAGCTATCTTTGCTAACTACTGGGGCTTTAGCAACTTTTAAAAGCTCATCAGTTTTTGTAATTGCTTTGCCACCTAGTTGAATAGCACGCTCAGCCATCTCATCAAAAAGCTCAGCAAGTTCATTATACTCTTTTTCAGTATATTCATGAATTGAGAAGAATTGCAAACCTTTTACATTCCAGTGATAATCATGGAAAGCTACAAACAAGCTATGTGCATCAGCTTGAAGTTGGTTAAGTTGTGTTACTACATTTTTCATTTTTTATCCTTTATATTTAAGTTGTGTAATTATACACAAAATTAACTTAAAAAAGTATAAAGCAAATAATAATTTTTATTATTTAGAATATTTTACTATTTAAGTTAAATTCAACTCTCTTTACTCTCTAATAGCTTTTTAAGTATTCTCTTACCAGCTTCTACGCCTGGCTGGTCGTAAGTATTGATACCTAGCATTAATCCAGTTGCACTAGTAAGTAGCTCGTAATAGTATATTAACCAACCACAATGCCACTCATCAAGCCTATCAATAACTAACTCATCAATACTAATCATCTCGCTAGCCAAAGCCTGCATAGTAGAATGCGCTTGAGCATTAAAAACCTCAGCTATACTTTTGCTATTTACAAAATTAGATCCATCTAAAAAATTTAATTTTAAATTTGGCACCGATATAGTGCTGTTGTGATCTTTTATAGTTATAAATGTTACTGTCTTGTCTTTTACGCCCTCCATTATAAGTTGTAAAAATGAGTGTTGATCTTTGCTGCCTACTAGACCAACAGGAGTCAAACCAACTCTTTTATACCCACGCTTTTTTCCTAAACTCTCAGCCCATAACTGTACATACCACTCATTAAAGCTTGTTAATCTATCGCTATAACTAAATAATACATTTATCTTAGCACTACTATGTGTGGCGTAGTGATAGGCCTTTTGCAATACCCCATCATCATTTCTACTTAAATATTGTTCTTTTGCACTATTAGCTCCAGCTAAAAGCTCGCTTATATCAGCTCCACACAAACCAAGTGGTACAAGCCCGATAGCTGAAAGAACGCTAAATCTGCCACCTACATTTTTTGGAATATTAAATATAATAGCACCTATCTCTTTAGCATATGATTCAAGCGGACTATCTGGATCAGTAATAAAGATAAAATTCTCATAACTTTTTATAACAAATTTTGCTAAAATATACTTATATATAGATATAGTTTCAATTGTAGTACCTGACTTACTTGAAATTATAAATAGCGTTTTGTTAGGATCGATTTTAGCACACTTTTTTTCTATGCTGTATGGATCAAGATTATCTAAAAATATAAGCTCTTTTTGTAAATTTAACATATCATATAGCGCTTTAACTCCAAGAGAGCTTCCACCTACTCCTACAAGCACTACGCTATCAAAATCGCATTTAGCTATCTCTTCTATCTTGCTAACTATATCCATTCCTAAACTAGGAAGGTGATAATACCCTATATCATCACTTTTAATCTCATCATTCATACGCCTAGCATAGCTATTGATTGTTGTGATATTTTTTGGGCTAAATTTGAGATTATTTTTTACCATATTCATGCTCATAGAAAAAATTCGTAGCTTCAACATATCCAGCTACACTACCACAATCAAATCTTCTGCCTTTAAATTTATAGGCTAAAACCATTCCATTTTGCGCCTGTTTAAGTAACGCATCGGTGATTTGCACCTCACCATTTTTACCTGGATTTGTATGTTCTATGATCTCAAATATATCTGGAGTTAGAATATATCTACCAATTATTGCTAAATTTGTTGGTGCATCTTTTGGGTCTGGTTTTTCTATCATATCATTTACCATTATTAGATCATCTTCGATAAATTTGCCATCTATGACGCCATAACTACTTATAGTTTCTTTAGGTACCTCCATTACAGCAACTATGCTACAGCGATATTTCTCATAAATTTTTACCATTTGAGCTAGGACATTTTCGCCATCTTCATTAACGCACAAATCATCAGCTAAAATTACACCAAATGCCTCATCTCTTACAAGACCCTTGCCACTATAAATTGCATCACCTAAACCTCTCATATGAGTTTGACGAGTAAAACTAAATGTACAATGCTCCATCAACTCTCTAATATCAGTTAATAGATACTCTTTGCTAGTTCCAGCAATTTGATGTTCTAGCTCATAGCTAATATCAAAGTAATCTTCTAGCGCTCTTTTACCACGCCCAGTAACAAAAGCCATATTATTCATACCAGCCTCTCTAGCCTCATCTACACCATAGTGGATAAGCGGTTTTGTCAAGATTGGCAACATCTCCTTTGGCAAGCTTTTTGTCGCTGGTAAAAATCTAGTCCCATATCCAGCAGCAGGAAAAAGACAAGTTTGTATCATTATAACTCCTTAATGTATAAAAATTTGCTAAATTTACCTCAAATTTACTTAAAAAACACTTTTAAGGCAGGCTTATTGTAAATAGTTTTGGTTCATTTTGAACTGCAACTGAGCCTTTATGAGCGTTTATAATCTCTAAGCTAAGCGCAAGACCCAAACCATTACCTTTAAGCTTTGTAGTCTTAAACGGCTCAAATATTGTTCCACTAGGTAGCTGCACACCACTATCACTGATATAAAAATTATGCATACCATCTTTAAATTTATGTTCTATGCTTACTACACCGCCATCATCATCACTCTCTTCAATCGCATCAATAGCATTAAATATAAAGTTACTAAACACCAAATCAAGCAAATTTATATCACCGCAAATCACCCCATCAAAACCGCTAAATTTAAACTCGATATCTTTAGTAAATGCATATTGTGCAACCGCCTCTCCACACATAATCTCTAAATCTTTTAACTCAAATTCATTTGCACTTATTTGAACACCTTTGGTAAAAAGCAATGTTGCCTTTATAATCCCCTCAACTCTATAAATAGCCTTTTTTATCTCTTCTATTAATGGTCGATTTCTATCATCTATTCGTTTTAAAAGCGTACTAGTTAATAATGAAATTGAACCTATTGGATTGCGAATCTCATGAGAAAGATGTGCTGCTACTGCACCCATTGATACTAGTCTAGCACTTCGTTTTTCATCAGTTATATCAGTAGCTAAAATTATTTTATTTTGCATATTGTGAGTAATTTTAATAGCATAAACCCTACCATCAAATTCAACCTCTTGAGTACTTTTTTGCATATTAATACTAGGCAAAATATCCATAATTTGCTTGGCTTTATCATTACTTAGCATTACTTCGCCACTAGTACTAATCGCCCATAGTGATGCACCTAAACTCTCTACAATCCCTTGGGTAAACTTTTGCAAATTTGCATAGGACTCGCCTAATACTTTATACTCTTTTTCTATTAAATATGTCTGTTCTATTAGGCTTTTTAGCCCCTCTTCTATACTTTTTATATTCTCATTCATATAAATCCTTAAAATCATCAAGTCCAAACAAAATCACTCTATTATCTCTAAGCCCTAAAAGCTCATTGCTAAAGCCAGATTTTGAAAATAACGCCATCTTATCCCAATTTATTTTAGATTTTTCACACTTTTGCATTAATAAATTTAATATATTTTTGCAGATTTTTCGCTCCTTATATTTAGCTTCGGCCACTAGAGTAAAACCATCATAACTAGTGTAGATATCAATCTCATTTTCCTTATCCCAATAGCTTGAGATTTGCTCTTTTGGAATATTTAAATTTTTTGAGAGTAGCTCAATGCTTGCTAGTTCAAACTCAAGCGAGCAGTAGTGGTCAAATTCTACTTTTATCTTATCCATTACAGACTCTTTATCACCAGCTTTTAAAAGCTCTAAATTTGGCTCAATAAATCTAAACCAAAATCTATAAAACCGCTTAGTAAAGTGAATTTTATCTTGAATTTGATATCTTCTAAGCTCTTTTTTTAACTTTTGGTGACGATTTTTAACCGGTTTTACCTCTTTTGAGTACTCAAATTTGATAAATCCCTTAGTATTTAACTCACTAATTATAGCCAAGCTAAGCGCTCTAGGTAGATATTTACTTGCTACAAATCTCTTTCTATCACCCTTAGCAAGGCGCATTAGAAATATTTTCGCCTCATCATGATAGAAACTAAATTCGCTACAAAAACTATCAAATTTAGCTAAAATTTCGCCATCAATCGCCTCAAAAATATCATCATAACCATCTAAAATCCGGTCAAAAACAAAATAAAATTGCAGATATTTTAAGGTATCCAAATCACTCTAACCTTTTAAATTTACAAAATTATAGCAAGTTTTGGTTATAATAAAGCCCAAATTCAACACAATGGTATTAAATGAGTAGTAAAAGATTATGGATTTATATAGGTGTTTTTATGCTTTTTTGCGTCGGCGTGGCACATTTTATATTTCAAAATTATCTATATATGCGTCCATGTGTGCAGTGTATCTATATACGATATTATATGATTATAGCAGGATTTGGAGCTATTTTTATAGCGATATTTTATAAGCAAATTTTACTTTATATATTTGGGATTTTAGTTTTTAGTTATGGGGCAATTTGTGGTCTTTTAGAGAGTTTGAAACTAAATACAATCCATCAAGCAATTGCCAATGCAAATCCATTTGGAGTAAAAGGATGTCTTGATAGGCCTATTTTTGAGCTAAAAATTGCATGGGATGAGATTTTGCCATCGCTATTTAAAGCAACTGGGCAATGTGGATTAGATATGCCAATGGTGCCAACTGATATTAAGCTTGATGCCATTCAAGGCTATTTTGTGAGCCTATACCAAGATGGCTGGTATCTAATCCCAAGTTTAAAACTAATAAATATGGCGCAAATTTCAATTATTATTTTTAGTATAGCTTTGATTTTGGGCTTGATTTTATTTATATTAAGATTAAAAGGTAAAAAATGGTTAAAATATTAGAGCAAATTTGGGGAGTTAAAACCCTATATGTAGATGAGAATCACATAAGTGAATTTAACAGCGATGAAGCGGCGATAATACTTTGTATAAATCCACGAAATTATGATAGATTAATCAAACTTCAAAGCTTAAAAGATATATTTTCAAAAGCGAATT
The DNA here is from genome assembly GCF_002139495.1 of Campylobacter sp. P0085. Taxonomy (NCBI): domain Bacteria; kingdom Pseudomonadati; phylum Campylobacterota; class Epsilonproteobacteria; order Campylobacterales; family Campylobacteraceae; genus Campylobacter; species Campylobacter sp. P0085. The sequence goes on from NZ_MJKB01000005.1 coordinate 67,436, forward strand.
TAAATCTAAACGAATATAGCGTCCAATTAAGTCAAATCGGTATAATCAATGCTATAAAATCTATAAAAATAGATAATCAAAAAGTATTAAATGGATTAAATGAACTAGCCAAAAATGAGATTATAGATTTTAATGGATATAATCTTATAAGTGATTTTATAAACAATCTTGAATTAAACCATACGATTCAAAATAGTGCTGAAACTCAGCCATTTCATAAAAATTTACATACATTAAATGAAATTCATCAAATCTTAAGTGAATTTAAACTTAGCGAAGTTAGTAAAAGATTAAGCAATGCATATGAAAGTGCTAATAACTCTAAATTTAAAATAGCAGTTACTGGAGTTATCAACGCTGGCAAAAGTAGCACTTTAAACGCTTTAATGAATAAGAAAATTCTAGGCGCATCTAATATCCCAGAAACGGCGAATTTAAGTGTCTTAACATATAGCGAAGATGAATTTGCCAAAGTCTGCTTCTGGTCACCCGAAGAGCTAAAATCGATGGATTTAGAACCAAAAATCCTAGAAGACAAAATCATCCCAATAGATGAGCTAAAGTCCTACACAACAGCTTCTAATGAGATTAGCAAGATGGTTAAAGAGGTGATTTTGGGGATTAAATTAGATATTTTAAAAGATGGAATTGATATAGTTGATACTCCTGGCCTTGATGATGCGGTGGTATTGCGTGAGATTTTAACAGCTAATTATATGAGTCAAAGCGATTTTACACTTCATCTAATGAACGCTAGTCAAAGCGCAACAAAAAAAGATATGGCATTTATAGTAAATACTCTAAAAAATGGTAAAAGCGCAGGCCTAATCATCGCTCTTACTCACATTGATAAGCTTAGTCCAAATGATATAAAAGAGGTTTTAAACTACACCAAAAATAGCATCAAAACCGAGCTTAGTGAGTGTGGGTTTGATGAGAGCTTGGCTGATGAGACGAAGTTTTTTACCATTTCAGCGATTAAAAATATCGGAATAGATGAGCTAAAAAGCTATCTTTATGAGAGCTTTTTTGGCTCAAATTCTAAAAAGGCAACCCTAATTATCGATAACTACAAAAAAGAGCTTTTAAATATCGCAAATTTAATAGAAGATGATCTAAAAGCACAAAAAACAGCCCTAACTTCAGATACCTCCACAGCCAAAGAGCTTGTCAAATCACTCCAAAATGAGATAGATGAGATAAGCAGTGCCACAAATAGCATAAATAGCGAACTTGAAAATCTACTTAAAAGATTAAATTATGATAACGAAAATAGCAACGCAACGCTAAAAGCCATAAGCGCTAAAATCAAAGATAGAGTAATCAGCGATGTCAAATACGCCACAAATAAAAAAATCAAGCTAGATACCGCTAGACTTGGGGTGATTATAGAGAGTGGTTTTAATGACTCTTTTATAGATTTTTTCAGAGATTTTAAGCAACAAATCAGCAAGGATATTGACTCTGCTAATAAAATTTTAGAGCTAAAACTTGGGGCGAAAAATGCGAATTTGAATCTGCCAGATATTAGGGGTTATATAGACCAAAATCTACCTAAAATCAACTACGAAATTTTAAATAGCAATGTAAATAAAGCTATTAAAAGTGATAAAAATATTGAGATTATAGGAGCTAATTTAACCAAAATTTTTGATGATTTTATAGTGAGTTTAAATCTACCAAACCAACTTAGCAAACTAGCTAGTGCTTGTACAAACGAGTATATAAATGGTATTAAATTTGAATTAAACGCTATGAGAGAGCATCTACAAACCAAAGAAGAACAGATAAACAAACTAGCCAAATCAGCCTTTGAAAATATCAAAGACAAAGAGCAATTAATAACCGATATAGATACCAAAATATCGCAATGCCAAGAGATCAAAAATAGGATAGAGCTATGCTAAAAGAGTTTATAAAAGAGTATAAAAGAGTATATCAAATCAGCTTTGATGATGGATTTTTAGGTGAATTTGAGAGATTTTGTGCCTTTATTTGTGAGCCTAAATTTCACCCTAGTAAGGAGCTAATCGAGAGATTAAACTTCCTTAGCCTACTAAGCCACGAACCTCCGCTTATAGTGATTGTCGGGCAGTTTAGTAGCGGGAAATCAAGCTTTTTAAACGCACTTTTAGGTGCTGATATATTACCAACTGGGGTTGTGCCAGTAACCGCTAAGCCTACATTTATCAAATACGCACCAAATTATATGCTTAAAATTCTACACAACGATGGTAGAGATGAGTATAAAAATATAGATGAGCTAAGTGCCTTTGTAGATCAACGCCACGCCCTAAAAGATGTCAAAAATCTCACAATCTACGCCCCAAATGAACTACTTAAAAAGATAAGTTTCATCGATACCCCTGGGCTAAATTCAAGAAGCGACGCTGATACCAATGAGACTAAAATGATATTAAAAGAAGCCGTAGCTTTAATTTGGATTAGCTTAATCGATAATGCCGCTAGAAAAAGCGAGCTAGATGAGCTAACTCTCATCCCAAATGGCCTAAAACAAAACGCAATTGCCCTATTAAACCAAAAAGATAAATTAAGTAGCGATGAGATAACTAGAGTTTTAGCCCACGCCAATCTCACATATAGCAATTATTTTAGCTCTGTTGAGGCTATCTCGGCTAAACTCCAAAGAGAAAATAACAGCGATAGCGGATTTGAAGCGGTCTTTAAATTCCTAGATAAAATAGCAAACACAAAAGAGGATTTTATCAAAGCAACTTCGCAAGAGATACTCCTCTCATCACAAAATCAAAATTTAAATTTCATCAATATCTTAGATGAAATTTCAGATATTTTCACTCAATTTCAAAACAAAACCAATCTTAAATTTGGCGAACTAAAAGATATCTATAACTCTAAATTTGAGATATTTTTTGAAGCTATCAAACAAAATGCCGCCCTAATCGCAAATGAGATCAACTCCGCTTTAAAAAACCAAAAATCCGCCTATTATAAAGAAAAAACCGGCTTTTTAAATAAAAATAGCTTTGAGAAAATTGAGTATGAAAGAGTTAGCTTAGATATAGATGAAATTTTGGCTAAACTAATATATAATGATGAGAAATTTACCAAAATATTTAAAAAATTTAAGCGAGATTTAAGCGAATTTCAAAGCGAAATCCTAGCTGATTTACAAGCTATTTTTGATGAGTTAAAAGAGCTAACGCTTCGCTATAAAGCCAAATATGAAAGCCTTAGAAAATCTGACCCACTCCACTCAGATCTACTATTTGCTGATATTCGTAAATTTTCAAGTGAGGTTTATTCTCTATTTTTAAGCGATATTGAAACTCTATTTTTGGCTAAATTTTCAAATTTAGAGCTATTTTTTGAAAGGGTATTTATCAAAGTTAGTGCTAACTATCAAAACGCAATTAGATTAAGTGTAAATTTTATCGCCCAAAAATGTGAAAAAAGTAGCAAAGATTATGAGTCTGACCCACTTGCTTTTAGCCTCTATTATCCTAGACTTAGTGAGATAAATGAGAGAATCTTAAATGAGCTGAGTTACTATGAATTTGAGAGTGAATTTACTGGTAACTCCACATTTATCACCAAATTCATAAACTCACTCCAAGCCCAAACAGAACAATTAATGGATAAAAACCAAACCTACATAAACTCATTAAAAGCCAAATATAAAGGCGATTTTGATGAGCTTAGCAGTTTTAGCTGGTCTTGATGGCAGAGTCAATCTGCCAAATCTTCAAAATCAACAAAATTATCTATAAATTCATTTGCCAAAAACTTAGTATAGATATGGCTCTCGACCATACTTTTAAACTCGCTAAATTTACTCATATCGCCATCTTTTAAAGAGCCTAAAAGAGTTAAAATCTCACTATTATCTATATGTGAATTTATAAATTTTATAGCTCCACTTCTATATGACTCGCCATTTTCTATAGCTAAAACAGCTCGTAAAATCTCGCCATTTACGCTATTTGCCGCCCCAGAATACGGCACCAAAACCTTATACATATACTCTATACTATCCTTAGCGCCAAAGCAGTTTGGCTCCAACCTAACGCCATTTTCATCGCACCAAATTCGATATGTCTCATCGCCTACAATGCTATCAAATCTCTTGCCATCCTTGCTAGAACACTCCCAACATCTATCAAAGCACTCATCATTCCAGCCATTTAAAGCAAAAAACCTACCATCGCACTCCACAACTGCTATTTGCGTATCTTGCCAATACATTTTAATCCTTTTATAAGCTTTTGGTAATTTTAACTAAATTTATAATTGACTTAGCTTATTATTTTAGCTACTTGATTTTACTAAGCCTTTTTTTAGTTTTCTAATTAGAAATCTTGATGGATTTAGAGCATTGATTATGCTCTTTTTAACGCAAATTTGACGCCCCAAAACCATATCTAATAGCATATTAGCCCCCAAAATTCCAGTGCTAAGCCCCCTTGATCCGTGAGCTGCTGATATCAAAATATTTGGATGGTATATCGGATTTTGGTGAGTTGATTTAGCCTTTGTCCATAAGAGTGAGCTATAAATTCGCATATACTCACTAGCATTATGAATACCGCCAATTATAGGAAATCTATCTCCGCTATAACCCCTAAATCCAACATTTGAGCCAATTATATCTATATTTTTACCATCTATAAACTCACTGACCAAAGCCAAATTTTCTTCATCATCACTATCCCTAGGCAAGGCATACTCATCACCCCTAGCGTAACTAGCACCTATTAGCTGAATTTTATCAATCGCCTTTGTGATATATCCCCTAGCGCTAAGTGGTCTACTAATCTCCATAAATTCACTTACCATCGTAGTCTGCCCACGAACGCTGCTAAGTTGCATATATGGATCATTAAACTCACTTATAAAAAGCTCCCTAGCCCTATTTCCATTAGCAAAAATCACCAAATCCGCCTTAATCCCATTTAGTCCATTAAAGCCAATCTCATAGCTACTGCCAAGGCGTTTGAGCGATTTTACTTCATGATTATAGAGTATATCAAGCTCCTTAGCTAGGCTTTGGCAGAGATTTTTAGGCATAATTTGCATGGCTAAGCTTATATTTGCCTTAGGATATTTATCGCTACTAATTGTAAAAAATTCGCTTTTGTGGTTGAATTTACTAAGCATTTTATCATTTATCAAATACTCATCACACCCACAAAAATCTACAAAATCACCACCAAATTGCCTATAAAATTGCCTAGAGAGCAAAAAACTACTCATATGCATATCACCCAAAGCTACGCCAGGTTGAGTAATAAGTGGAGCGCAAATTCCAGCTAAATTTGAACTTGCACCTTGTGCAGCTTTATCATTAGCCTCAGCTACAACAACATCAAATCCCGCCTCTTTAAATAGCGTAGCAATAGCTAATCCAGAAATTCCAGCACCAACTACTAAGATAGTTTTTGGTTTTGTAATTACTGGGGAATCAAACCAAATTTGCTTTTTTATCCTAGATTTTGGCTCTATGCAAATAGCTTGTAACATCTCTCGCTTTTTATGATAACCCTTTAATTTGCCAACTTCAAATCCATTTTGACTAAGCCTATCACGCACAACTCTAGCACAGCTAAAACTTCTAATAATTGTATCTTTATAAGAGTAACACGCTAAATTTGATAAAAACTTCTCACTCCACATTTGCGGATTTTTACTTGGGGCAAAACCATCTAAATACCAAACATCAGCTCTAAACTCGCACTCTTCTAAAAACTCTAAAATATCACCAAAATATAGATCAAGAATAATTGTACGATTTAGTAAATATATACGCAAAAGCGAATTTGGTATAATATGATAGTTATCTAAAAACTCTTTATAAATAGCACTATCAAGCCCAAATTGCTCATAAATACTAGCTAATTCATCTTTGCTAAATGGATACTTTTCAACTGCGATATAGTGAAGGCTCTTTTTATTTAAGCTTTTAAACTTTGCAATAGTGCAAAAGAAATTCAATCCAACGCCAAATCCAGCCTCAGCTACTACAATTGTACTTTTATTAACTCCATCTAAAGCACTACTATAAGCATACTCACACTCAGCCAAAGGCTCATAAGTATTAAAATATATATCATCAAATTTAGAGTTATAAAGTGCGTTATTATGGTATTTTATCATCTATTTTTAACAAAATAATCATCAATTCCATTTGCTATACCAAGGGCGATCTTATCTCTATATACCTTATTAGATAGTAGCTTATGGTCTTTATCATTGGATATATATCCAGTCTCTATTAATACAGCAGGCATCTGCGCACCTACTAAAACCCAAAATGGCGCTTCCCTTACTCCACCATCTATTACTTTAAATTTAGATTTTACCGCTCCTAATAAATTAGCTTGCACATCTATTGCAAGCTTATTTGAAGCAATAATCTTTTCACGATTTAAGAAATTTAGATAACTAATTTTAGTAAAATAATTCATCTCATCAGTATCAGCTTTATTCTCTAAATTCGCAGCTTGCATACTTCGCTCACTTCTAGTCGGGCTTAGAAAATATGTCTCGATACCTTGCATCTCTTTGGCTTTTTTAGCATTTGGGGCAGCATTTGCATGAATTGAAATAAAAATATCAGCTTTTTTCTCATTTGCTATGCTTGTTCGATCTCTTAAATTTATAAATTTATCATTACTTCTGGTAAAATATACCCTGTATCCTCGACTTTTTAGAATTTTGCCAGTCTCTAAAGCAATGCTAAGAACGATATTTTTCTCATATAATTTATTTTTTCCAACAGCACCTGCGTCTTTGCCACCATGCCCTGCATCCAATACGATTATCCTATTTTTATTTACACCTCTTGCTTGTGCCTTTTGTGCTGTAGTTTTACTAATATTTTGTTGTGTATCATTTTTGATACCAGACTTAGCTGAAGTTGTTGTTAGATTTTGTTTTTGTTCATTAGTCTTTGTTTTTTGAGTTGCTTGTTGGTTTGTTTTAACGCTCTTAGTGTTAGTAGTTGCTTTTTGAGTACTATTTTTTATGCTAAAAATTATATTTTTACCATCAATAGTGTAATTAATCTCTTGCTTTGTATCATTTGTAAATACAATTCTAACGCTATTTTTATCAAATTGTGCTACCCTTATTTGATCTGAAATTTGGCTTTTTTTATTCTTATATGATGTAGTCAAAACCCCATCAAAATCAAAAATTTGACGATAGCTTTTATTTGTGTTGAGCTGAGATTTTTTGATCTTTATATTGCTACTATTTTCATTTAGTCTAATAATAAATTCATCTTTAGAACTACTAGTAGATAGGATTTTATACTCTATTTTTTGAACTATCTTATTGGTTGTATTTTTAGCTAACTGAACTGGCTCTTTAGTTTCTACTATTTTTGGCTTTAATTTGCTAAATTTTAAACTAAGTAAATCTAACTCATTAGCATAAACACTATAATCAATCCCAAGGCTCTTGCCACCACTTACTAATCTCTCAAGGCATTCTAGCTTTAATTTATCATTATTATTTAAAATAGAACTAAGATAGACACCCTTTAATTCGTGGTAAATTTGAATTCTATCTTGCTTATTTGCCTTGGTAAATTTATTATCAAAATCATCAAAAACACCACCACCAAAAGCAAAAATAGCAAGAAAAAACGGCAATAAAAGCTTAACTATTTTCCCCATAAACCAACTTTTTAATAAGCTCTTTAACGCTAATTATCTCATTTAGCCTATATCCATTAGCCCCACTGAAAAATAGCCCCGTTTCTTTATTGCCACTTACAGCATCATAGAGCCTATCAGCGATACAATACCCAACTTGCTTAGCCTCTTTGCCCCTTTGGCATGGAGCGACGCAGTTGCTAATACACTGAATTTTAGGTCCAGCCTTTTTCTCTACTAGATCAAGTAAATTTGTCTGAATTCCACGAGCCGGATATCCAACAGGGCTTTTGATAAGTCTAATATCCTCTTTTTTAGCCGCTAGTAAGACCTCTTTAAACCCATCAGAAGCATCGCACTCATAAGTCCCGATAAATCTAGTCCCCATCTGAACACCACTCGCTCCAAGATTTAAAACCTTAGCTATATCATCATGATCCCATATCCCACCAGCTGCCACCACAGGGATAGGATTTCCGCTTATATCAGCCCATTTAGATGCCTCATCTACAACAGGCTGAATCAAATTCTCAAGCTGATAGTTTGGATCCAAGCACTGCTCATATGTAAATCCCTGATGTCCGCCACTAAGTGGCCCTTCTAGCACCACAGCATCTGGTAGTCTATTATATCTATCATACCATCTTTTACAAATTATCTTTAAAGCCTTAGCCGAACTAATGATCGGCACCAAAGCCACATCGGCAAATCCCTTAGTAAGCTCAGGTAAATTCGTAGGAAGTCCAGCACCTGAAATTATGATATTAATGCCATGTTCACAAGCATCTTTGACTATTCTAGCATAATCATTACTAGCGCACATTATATTAGCAGCTAGTGGTTTATCTCCACAAATTTTACGCGCATTATCTATTATAGCCTTAAATCCCTCTCTAGAGTAAAAATTCACACTATCATATGGTTTTGAGTTTAGCTCTTTAGTGATGTGGGCTCTATGCTCATAATATCCAGTACCAACAGAGCTGATAACACCTAAACCGCCATTTAAACTGACACTACCAGCTAATTTATTCCAGCTTATACCAAGACCCATACCACCTTGGATAATAGGGTATTTGATCACATATTTTCCGATTTTTAAACTTTTTAATTCCATTATTTTACCTCTAATCTAGCATAAGCTTTTTTACCAACTTGCAATACATACTCGCCCTTAGAAAGTCTAAGCTGCTCATCACTAATTTTGGCCTGATTTACACTAACAGCATTTGCCTTAATGTGGCGACGAGCATCTGAATTTGACCCAACTAACTTACACAAACTAAGCGCTTCAACTATCCAAATATCATCAGCATTAATCTCAAATTTAGCCATATCACTTGGCAATTCACCCTTAGCATGGACTCTATTAAATTCATCTCTAGCAGCTTGAGCTTCTTCAATGCTATTAAATCTAGCAGCCAACTCTAAAGCCAAATTCTCCTTAGCAACCTTAGGATGCAAAGCACCACTTTTAACATCATTTTTAAGCTTCTCAATCTCATCACCACTTAAACTACTAAGTAGCTCATACCAAACCCACATAAGTTCATCACTAATACTCAAAGTTTTAGCGAAGATATCCTTAGCAGATTCGCTTACACCGATATAGTTACCAAGGCTTTTACTCATTTTATTGACACCATCAAGACCAACTAGAAGTGGCATCATGATGATAGCTTGTTCTTTTCCTATATTATATGTGCGACCAAGAGTTCTACCCATTAAAAGATTAAATTTCTGATCCGTTCCACCCATCTCTATATCGCACTTCATCGCCACGCTATCATAACCTTGTAAAAGCGGATACAAAAACTCACTTATAGCTATAGGAGTTTCAGCCTTATATCGCTTAGTAAAGTCATCACGCTCAAGCATTCTAGCTACATTAAATGTACTTGCAAGGGCTATTAATCCATCAGCACCAAGGCTATTTAGCCAAGTAGAATTAAACATTACTTCAGTTTTACTTTCGTCTAAAATTTTAAAAACCTGCTCTTTATAGGTTTTGGCATTTTGTGCTATAACATCATCACTCAAAATCTTTCTAGTAACGCTTTTGCCAGTTGGATCGCCTATCTTAGCAGTGAAATCACCTATCAAAAACTGCACAATACCGCCATGATCTTGAAGTAATCTCATCTTATTTAACACCACTGTGTGGCCTAAGTGAAGATCTGGAGCAGTCGGATCAAATCCCGCCTTGATATAGAAATTTTTACCATTTTCATAGTAATCTTTAATCAATTTTTCAATTCTCTCATAATCAATTATCTCAGCGGTTCCACGCTTGATCTCACTCATAATTTTAGCTATCATAATCTTCCTTAATTTTTATATGCGTCACTTAGAGAGCTAAATTCAGCTATCTTATAGCGATCCTTTAATCTATCTCTAATCACAGAGCTATCTAGATTATCGCTAAGTTCTATCACAACATCGAAATAATCAGCCGCTATCAAATCATCACTCTCACTAAGCGTGATAGTAACTAAATCAACATTGAGTTTAGCTAAATATGTTAAAAATTCAGCCAAACTTCCTCTTTTGTTTTCGATACTTAAAATAACCTTATATCTATGCGGAGCATTTCTAGTCCATTTGACAAAGATCATCTCCTCTTTATCACTCATTAATTTTGCGGCTCTCTCACATAATTTGTGATGGACTGTAACATTGCTATTATTTCTAAATCCTATGATATCATCGCCCCGTTTTGGGTTACAACAATAGTCAAAATCCACACTCTTAATAGTGAAATTTGAATATACAACTATATTGTCAAATTTCTGCTTTTTAACCTCGTGTTTATCACTAAATTTAAGCGAAAATAGCTTATCTTTTTTAGAGTGAGTATCTAAAATTTGGACTACCTCTTGTAGATAGACAGAGTCTGTGGCTATTTTTGAGATCTTTTTGCCTAATCCCTCTTCTTCTAACCACTCCAAAATTTTAGCTTCATTAACATTAAATATGGCCGACAAAATATCAATCGATACTTGATAGTTTATATCACGCAACTTTTGGCGACAAAAACTTCTAATAGTCGCCCTAGCCTTCCCAGTCTTAACACTATCAAGCCAACTACAACGATATTTGGCCTCATCTCCTGTGATAATGCGGACTATATCTCCATTTTTTAACTCAGTTAATAAAGGAACCTTTATCCTATTTATATAAGCTTCTTTAGCGTGTAGGCCAACTTCAGAGTGAATTTCATACGCATAATCCAAAGCCGTAGCACCCCTAGGAAGTGTGAAAATCCCACCTTTTGGAGAATAGACAGCGATATCTTCTACATATAAGCTATCCTTAGCATACTCATATAGATCCTCAATGCTCTTATCATCGCTCTCTTGAGCTTTAATATCACTTAGCCAATCAAGCTTAGGTGATACCAAGCCACCGCTTTTATACTTCCAATGAGCCGCCACCCCATACTCTGCGGTTTTATGCATGTCAAATGAGCGAATTTGAGCCTCGATAATAGTTTTATTATCAAAAATTGTCGTATGGATCGTTTGATATCCATTTTGCTTTGGCAAGGCGATATAATCTTTAAATCTTGATATTAATGGGTTAAAATTCATATGTATAATACCAAGTGCCAAATAGCAATCTTTTGGATTATGTACTAAAATTCGAATTGCTAAAAGGTCTAAAACCTCTTCTAGGCTAATGCCTTTTCTTTGCATTTTTAAATATATTGAGTAGTAGTGTTTGATTCTCTTTTGCATAACAAAGCTATCTTCAGAAAAGCCATTTGCCAAAAGCTTTTCGCTAACCTTTTGGCTAAATGAATTTATCTTTAATTGAAGTTGTTGCTTATGCTCATTTATATATGACTCTATCCCAGCATACTCTTTAGGCATAACATATTTAAAACTCAAATCCTCTAATATATTCTTAATAGATGATATACCAAGTCTATGAGCGATTGGCGCATACACCACCAAGGTCTCTTCTGAAATTCGCTTTTGTTTCTCTGGCCTTAATACATCCAAAGTTAGCATATTGTGTAATCTATCACAAAGCTTGATAATTAAAACCCTAACATCTTCTATAGATACCAAAAGCATCTTTCTAAATGTCAAGGCCGAAGCTGCCAATTTCTCATTAGAACTAGAGCTTATAAGCTCATTTTCTCTAATAGCTACAATCTTTGTAAGCCCACGCACTAATAGCGCTACCTCTTCGCCAAATTCAAATTGTAGCTCCTCTTCAGTGCATTCTGTATCTTCTACTACATCATGGAGCAAAGCAGCAATAAGCATACTCTCATCGCCACCCATATGCGCTACAAATGAACAAACCAAAATCGGATGAATAGAGTATGGCTCACCACTCTTTCTAAACTGCCCATCATGTAATCTAATACAATAATCAACAGCCTTTAAAAGCATCCCAGTTGGCTTAGCTACAGAGTATAAAACATCCTTTGCCGACTCTATGCTTTTAGCACAGACAACTTCATCTATAAGCTGCTCTAAGAGCTGCTCGCTATCTATTTGATTCAATTATTCCCTCTAAAGATACTTTACCTTGAGCTATCTCTAAAAGTGCTATATCTGTATATTTCATCTTTTGAGCATTTGCATCTACTAAAATTTGTGCGCCATTTGCTATAGCTTCAGCCCTTTTAGCCACCAAAAGCGCTAATTTATATCTATCATCACCCACAGCTTCTAAAGCCTTAGCAGCTATCTCTTCTATTCTCATTATCTTCCCTTCTTATAAATTTTTAACTATTGAGCAGTTATTATAATCACCATTTGCGATTTTTAATAAATTCCCATCTTCAAACATATTACAAACTACAATCGGAAGAGCATTATCCTTAGCTAGAGCTATAGCAGTATCATCCATAACTTTTATATTATCTTCCATAGCTCTTTCATAGCTTAGCTCATTTAACAGCTTTGCGTCGTTAAATTTCATAGGATCTTTATCATAGACGCCATTTACCTTTGTAGCTTTGATAATCATATCAGCATTTATCTCAATAGCCCTTAAAGTAGCAGCCGTATCGGTAGTAAAAAATGGATTTCCAGTCCCAGCAGCAAATATCACAACTCTTTTTTTCTCTAAATGTCTTTGGGCTCTACCTGTGATAAATGTCTCACATATAGCCTCCATCTTAATAGCACTTTGGACTCTTACATCAAGTCCTGAATGCTCCAACGCCTCACGCATAGCAATAGCATTGATAACAGTAGCTAGCATCCCCATATGATCGCCACTTGTCCTTTTGATAATGCCGCCTTGGGCTGCGCTCACACCACGGATTATATTGCCACCGCCAATTACAATGCCTACTTCAATATCACTATTTACCAAAGACTTAATCTCGCCAGCAATATACTTTAAAATATGAGAATCAATCCCAAATCCATTACCGCCAGCAAGTGCTTCACCAGAAAATTTAACTAAAATTCGCTTATTTTTACTCATTACCATCTCCATAAAATTTGGCAATTATATCTAAAACAAATTAAAAAACGCATTAATCAATATTAAATTCAAGCCAATCAATTCATAGCGATCAATTCAAGCGGATTTATATGATAGTTTTTTTGCGTAACCTCAAAGGTCAAATCTTGTTTCACTCGCCCTATAACATAGCCTTTTTTCACCTTTTGGCCTACTTTGATAGTAGGAGCAATCTTATCTAAATGAGCATAAATTGTGTGAATTCCATTGCCATTTTCTACTATTACCACCTTATCTAATACCGGTGTCTCTTTAGCAAATACAATTGTCCCAGCTAAAACATTTTTCACCCTAGCATCTGTAGTGGCTGAGCGAAGTACGACAGATTCATTAAAAATTTTAATATTATAAACAGGATCTACATAATCGCCAAATTTTTGCTTTACGCTAAATTTATCCAAAGGCGCAATGGTTTTAGCACCACTATATCGCTTTACATTACCTGCTTGATAGCTTGTGCCTATCACTCTTACATCATCGTTTTTAGCTGTAGTTTGGGTTTGCTGCTTTGGTTGTTTTTTTGGTTTTATAGCTAAAATTTGTAAGCTCTCAAGCGTTTTTCTCATCTCATCTTGCTGTTTTTTGATATCGGCTAACTTTTTAGAATAGATATTTTTATCTTGGTTTAAAATCTCTAAATTTCGCTTTTGTTTGGTTTGTAAGGATTTAAGGGCGGTCTGCTTTTGGCGAAATTCTTTTAAATCAAATTTAATCGATTCAATCTTTTTTGATTGTGATTTTATCAAATTTGTAGTCTCTTCATAATCTTGAGCTAATTTTTTAAATTCACTATTCATTACACTATTTAAATTTTTTAAAATCTCAGTTGCTATTATGCTATCTTGACTCTCACTATAATCATTTGGCGCTACTAAATCGTAGGCAAAATCTTCACTTATAATTTTGACTAGCCTAAGCTCCATATCTTTTTGACTACGAATTAGCTCACCATTTTGGCTAGTAAGCTTATCTAGTTCAAGATTAGCACTATGAGCACTATCTTCTAATTCCTCAACTTGCTTAGCTAGCTCTTCAATCTGCTTAGCAGTATTTTGCACAGCTTTATTGCCAGCAATTATATCATTAGCTAACTCTTCAAGTTTTTTATTTATCTGATTTTCAAGCTTTTTGGCTGAATCAATACTATTTTTTTGATCTTTAATTTTATCAGATACATTTGCGCTAAAAAGCGAAGAAAAAATCAAGCCAATAAACAAAAATCTAATCATTTACGAACGCCTTGAAAATAGCATAACAAGACTAACTGCGATAATAGATATACTAATAGAAGCACTAAATAAAATCAAAGCATCACTAAAAAGATTTAAATTTGGCTGTTCAAATCCAATAGAAAAAATTGCACTTTGAAAACTAGGAAGTGCTGGAAAAATCGCATAAAATACCACGACAAGCGTAGTAGCAATAATACTATCAACCACAGCAAGCTTATAAAGCATAGCAGATTTTAGCCAATACGGCGCCCCAAAAAGCGTCATAATCTCAACACGCCTACGGTGCTCATAAAGCCAAATTCTCATCTGTTTAAACACTAAAACAAGTCCTAAAAGTCCAACCATAAACGCAAAACACTCAGCTACATTTTTAGATAAAACTAGCATATTATAGACTTGGTCGTGCGTTTTAGAAAATGTCTCGACTCGCTTTATACCTTGAATTTTGCTCAAATTTTCTTTAATATCTTCCATTGTCTCTTTTGATGGAAATTTAGTCAGTTTGAGTGAGTAGAATTTTGGTAAAATACTAATTAGTACAGATATATTCTTAGATGATATATCATTTTTAAGGCGGTTTAAAACACTTTTTGGATCAAGACTAGTAAGAGAAGCAAAAGTAGGAATAAGCGAAATTAATGACTCTTGGTTTAGATTGTTTTCTGAGACAATTATAATATTATAATCATTTGCCATTTTTATTTCATAATCACTCACAAATTTGCCCAGCATTAGGCTAAATTCAATCGCAAAAAGCAAAATTAAAAGTGGAAAAATAACGCTAATATGGCTCTTAAATGATCTCATTTACCTCTCCATTTGATAACTCAAAGTGACGATAATGCATTCTTAAACCTGCTGGAATCTTATGCGTTACGACCACTACGCAAGTACCAAGCGCTTCTCTTGCTGAACGAAGCAACATCCATATTACTTCGCTTGAGTAATCATCTAAACTTCCAGTTGGCTCATCACATAATAGCAACTGAGGGTTATGAGCCAAAGCTCTAGCCATAGCAACCCTTTGCTGCTCTCCACCACTTAATTCAAGCGGAAATCTATCAGATTTATGCAGTAAATTTACATGATTTAAAAGCTTTGCGGCTTGCTTTTTGCACACACTTTGATTATAACCTTTAATAATTAATGGAAGCATTACATTTTTTTCTACATTCCATTCATTTATTAGGCGAAAATCTTGGAAAATTATTCCAACTCTTTGACGAAGAAGTGCTAAACTAGAATGATTAATACCTTTAAGTTCATTTAAGCAGACATTTAAACTTCCATCACTAATAGCCATATCGCCATACATAGAGCGAATTAAAGTAGATTTACCACTGCCGCTTTTGCCAGTAATAAAGACAAAATCGTTGACATTGATGCTAAAATTTGCCTTATTTATAACTCTAAAACTCTTATCATACTCTAAAATCAGATCTCTAGCTTCTACAATGTGGCGCATTTTAGCATATCCTCTAAATTATTATGAGCCTTAATATTTTCTGGTGTTAGTAACGGTTTTTTAAATAAATAGATAGTATTTTGTCTAGAAATTAATAAATATCTATGCTCTGGTCTATAAAAAGACCCAAACGCTACTCTAACTAATGCATCACCATTGTCTAAAATATAAATTCGCTCTAAATGGATAAAATGATCGCTATATTTTATAGTTTTATTAGCAAAATTTGATTTTATATATTCTAATTTTAATCCACTAAACTCAAATTTAAAATCCAAATCTAACTCATCACTACTACCATAAAAAGCGCAAATTACATCATAAATATCCTTATTTTGTCTAATCCACCTATCTTCATACTTGCTTGAAATCTCTAAAAATCTGTTTTTAAATATCTGTATATTGGCATTTTTAAGATCCATAAAGCAACCAATTGTAAAATCTGTATAATCCCTATCATCGCTTCTTAGCTCAAATGTTCCACCATCTTTTAAAGTACGCTGACACTCCAAGGCAAATTGCGGACTAACTACTCGACGCATTTTGCTCTTACCCCACGGTACTGGAAAGTGCAAAAATAGCCTATCTATACTATTTGATTTAAGCAAGCTCATCACCAATCTAGCATCTAAATTTAATAAAACGATATTTTTTAGCCCATTTATTCCAGCTAAATTTTCTACTTGCAAACATGCTGGCTTATAGACTTCTATACCGATTATAAGTGCTTCTGGATTTTCTTTTGCTTGATAAAGCAAGTGCCTACCACTACCAAAGCCAATCTCTACAAAAATCCTCTTATACTCACAGTCTTCAAGTCTATTTAGCAATTCATCGCTATTTATTATATATTTGCTCTCTAAATTTTTAGGCTTCTTAACTGCTGTAGCTTGGCTTATTACATCGCTAGCAAATAGCTGCTTATAAGCCTCCAGCGCCATTTGCACAGCTTCAAGCTTAGCTGGTCTAGTAAGCTTATCGCACTTTATTACATAGCTATTACCTCTGTCTTTTACTACTAGGCAAAACTCGCACTCAAGTGCTTTAGTATATATTAATTTCTCATCATTACTTTTAGCTTCCCAGATAAATTCAACTTCATTAAATTTAACCGGAAGTTCTACATTTTTTAAATTTTTTGCTACAATATTTGGCATTATTTAGTTATCACCACTGCTTTTTGACTATATTTAGACTCTAAGCCATATTCATCAACAGCTTGAATCTTATATGTATATTCTACACCTTTTTGAACCTGAGTATCGCTATAACTTAAACCATCGATATCATAAATGATATCCTCACCATTGTTACTTGTTTTTGTAATTTTATATTTAAGTGCCCTTGAGTCACTACTTTGATTCCAGCTAAGCTCTACTAATGAACCATTAAATCTAGCATAACTAAATACCGGTTCTTTAGGTGCTGGCAAGGTTGAGCCTACTACTGAAGCATTTTGACGAGGGCTTTCTAGACCATCTCTATCTACTACTGTAACTTTATAATGATAATTTACCCCATTATCATTGATTAAGTCCTCATATTCTGTTGCTGTCGTTGTTGCAACCTTAGTCATTGGAAAGATATCATTTGTTGCTCTATAAATAGCATAATGATCAAAATCATCATTTGAATTTGGCTCCCAAGTTAGGATAATTTTTTTAGGCAAATTCACACTAGCGCTTAAATTTATAACCATATTTGGCAATGCTTTTGTCTGTGCATCTACTACCTTGCTTGGTACTGATATTATGCCGTTATAAGTTTTAACTGAAATTCTATATCTATAATTCTGTCCCGGCTCAACATCATTATCTATATATTCGACATTTAATCTACCATTTATACGAGCAACTTCGTGCCAGTTGTTGCTTGATAAAGCACTTTTTTCTAATATATATGAAACCACTCGCAAATCTGGATGAGGGCGCCATAAAACTTTTATCTTATTTGGCAAACCATAAAGTGCTTGGATAAATGATACTGACTCGATTAACGGCATAGTAGTAACGCTAATCATTTCTCCTTCAGCTGATATATTACCTTGATTATCATATGTTCTAAGCTCGTAAATATACTCAGTTGATGGAGCTAGATTACTATCTACATAGTGAGTAATAAATTTATCTTCAAGCTTGGCAATTGCATTTAGCTGATTATTTGCATTTGGATTTGAGCGATATAGGTAAAATCCACTAATATTGCTTTGAGCCATAAGTGGCCACTCAAATGCAATTTCAGTCATATCACTAATAGTCTTTAATCCACTCATTGTAGGCAAATCTGGATTTATCTGCGTTGTCTTAGTCGTAACGCATCCACTGAGCAATACCCCCAAAGATATCACACAAGACGCTAATATTCTCATCTACTATCTCCTTATTAAATTCCTTACTAATTAGTTCATAAAACTCACTAGGCAAAGGGGCTTTAAATTCCATAATTTGATTACTTTTAGGGTGAATCAATCTCAAAATATAAGCGTGTAAAAAAATTCTTCTTATTTTATCACTATTGCTCTTAAAACCATATAAATCATCACCTAAAATGTGCCTATTAATGCTAGCTAGATGAACACGAATCTGATGTGTACGCCCAGTAAAAAGTTTTGCTGAAATTAAATTTACTCTACGATTTTGACTTGAAATGATATTAGCAAAGGCTGATTTTGCCGGCTTTCCACTGCTTACTACTGCGTTTTTTAGGCGATTTTGAGGATGTCTGCTAATTGGTCTGTCTATAACGCAATTTTCCTTAAGCGGTAAATCACAAAGTGCTAAATAAATTCTTCCCATATCTTTACTACTTAGCTGTTGACTTAGTGCTGTATGTGCTTGATTATTTTTTGCTACAACCATTACCCCGCTAGTACCTTTATCTAGCCTATGTACTATTCCAGCTCTCTCTGTTCCACCTAAACTTGAAAGTGTATAACCCTTTTGCTTTAACCACTCAACAAGAGTGGCCTCTTTTACGCTTGGTGCTGGATGAACAGTAACACCAATTGGTTTATTGATAACTAAAATATCGCTATCTTCATATAAAATTTCTACATCAAACTCAGCTTTAAATTCACTTTGAATTGGAGTAATTTGCGGTTTTATAAGAGATATTTTATCGCCTAAATTTAGAGCAAAACCAGCTTTTGTAACTATTTTACCATTTACACTTACACTACCGTTTTTAATGAGACTAACTACTTGATTTCGTGAAACTTGAAGCTTGGCAGCTAATTCTTGGTCAAGCCTTAAAGTCTGCGATGATATAAATTCAGTCAATCTTAACCCTTTTTTAGCTAGAATTTTACCCAATTTTTGCTTAGGTTTGAATTTTGATACTATTAGATAAGAGAATTTTAACACATTTTGATTATGTTCAGCCAGCACTTATACTTCCGATTATATTTCTCTCATATAGCCTAATAAACGAAGCTAGCGATATGCTCTCAGCTAAGATGATAGCCTATTTTATAATTGGCTTTGGGGCATTTATGCTATTTTTTTTATTACCGATTCGTAAGCTTGAATGGCTCATTCCATCAATTTATTGGGTTAATATTATCTTGCTACTAAGTGTCGAATTTGTAGGCGTTAGCAAACTTGGCGCTCAAAGATGGATTGAGATTCCATTTATTAATTTTACTATTCAGCCAAGTGAGATTATGAAGCCTGCTTTTGTCTTGATGCTAGCTTATATCATCAAAAAAACTCCCCCCGATGAAAATGGATATAACTTTAAACAATTTTTAAAAATTAGCTTTTATATCCTTCTACCATTTTTTTTGATCTTAAAAGAGCCAGATCTAGGCACGGCACTTATGCTATTAATTACTGGCTATGGGGTGTTGTTTATAGTAGGTGTTAATCGCAAAATTTGGATTAGTATTGCCTTGTTAATTGGCGTTTGTTCGCCAATCTTATATGAAAATCTACACGACTATCAAAAGCAAAGAATAGCTGACTTTATAAGCGAAAAGCCAAGCTATCAAGTAAGGCAAAGTATTATCGCAATCGGTAATGGCGGTATAACTGGTAAAAGTATTGATGAAGCTACACAAACTAAATTTAAATTCCTACCAATCGCCACTAGCGATTTTATCTTTGCTTATACTGTTGAGAGATATGGATTTATTGGTGGCGCAGGACTAATCATGCTATATGGATTTTTAATTATGCATCTTTTAAGCTTAAATTATAAACTTAAAGATGAGTATTTTATCAAAGCTGCAGTAAGCGCTGTAGCGCTTTTAATCTTTATTTATGTTAGTGTAAATATCTTTATGACAATAGGTTTTGCGCCAGTAGTTGGAATCCCTCTGCCTTTTTATAGTTATGGTGGAAGTAGTTTTATTACTTTTATGTGTCTATTTGGGATTTTACAAAATCTATTGACCTTTAGATTTGACAAGACCAATAGATTTGTTAAGATTAATTTTTAATCTTTAGTTAGCTCTAAAATCTCTTTTTTAATCTCATCTTTTGTTAAATTTGAGATCTCTTTATAAAATTTTCCATTTCTTTTAAATAGATAAACTGAAGAGCTATGAGCTACACTATAATCCATCGCTGAATTTTGTAAATTTACAATTGCGTATTTGGCGTTGTAGTTATTCACAACTTTTTTTAACTCATCTTCTTTCATCTTTAAGCATACTGAATTTGAGTAAAAATACTTAGCAAATTCATCACACTCTTTTTCGCTATCTCTTTGTAAATCAAGCGTAACAAATAGTATTTTAATATCATTATTAAGCTTCATTTCATCGATCACAGATGACAAAATAGTAAGAGTCGATGGGCAGATATCAGGACAAAATGTATATCCAAAATATAATATTTTATACTCATCTTTAAAACTTGTTATATTGACATTTCCAAGTGTACTATTAGCATCAAAATCATATTTGGCTATCTTAAGCCTATTATCAACCAAATTATAAACACCAAAAGCTAAAATAATCAATAAAATAGCATAAATTAATCTTTTCATAAATCACCCCAAAATCAAGCAAAGATTATGTAATAATTAGAATAAACTCCTTGTAAGATAAATTTACAAGGAGAAGAGTGGCTATTTATTTGCTCTTTCGATATACTCGCCACGGACAGTATCGACACGGATAACTTCGCCCTCAAGCACATGAAATGGTATCTGTACCACAGCACCACTCTCTAGGGTTGCTGGTTTTTTATTGCTACCTTGAGTATCACCTTTGAAATTTGGTTGAGTTTCAACTATTTTTAACTCCACTACTTGCGGTACTTCTACGCCAATTGCTTTACCATTATGGAATAGAATTTGAACCATCATACCATCTATCATCCACTTTTTAGCTTCACCAACATCATCATCAGCGATAGCCACTTGCTCATATGATTCAACATCCATAAATTGAGAATATTCACCATCATCATAGAGATATTGCATCTCTTTTTCTACCAGATTTGGAGCTTCACATTTATCACCAGCGTGGAAAGTCTTTTCTAATACTTTACCATCAAGAAATGATTTAATCTTTACACGAACAAATGCCGCACCCTTACCTGGTTTGACATGTTGATACTCAACAATCTTATAAGGCTTACCATCAATTTCAATTTTTAAGCCCTTTTTTAAATCGCCCATAGAGTATGTAGCCATATTTTCTCCTTTTAAATTAATACTGCGTATCTAGCCCAAACACACGCATCAAGTGCATTTAACTGGTCTAAAATATCTTTTTTGATATCTTCATCAACTAATATAACAGCCAAAGCAAAACCATCATTATCCCTACCCAATCTAAAATCAGCAATATTAATCTTAGATTTAGCTAAAATTCCGCTAATATCACTTATAACACCTGGTATATCACGATTTTTAAATACTATCATTCTGCCTTTTGGTTTAAAATCTGTTTTAAATCCATTTACGCTTACAATTCTCTGCTCTGTCTCACTAAAGACCGTTCCGCCAACGCTCACAGAGTCTTCATCTGTGATTAGCTTGATTGTTAATTTGCTTTTATACCCACTTGCTGGGACTATAGTTGTAGATACTTCAATCCCTTTTTCAGCTGCTTTTAATGTGGCATTTTCGTAATTTATAGTATCACCTAAAACATCTTTTAAAGCACCTGCAATAGCAAATGATAACATCGGTTCAGCATAGTCAGATACTTCACCTTCAAGCTCTAACCTAATAGCTTTAATCTGCTTTTTACCACTAAGCTGAGAAGCAAAATACGCCATCTTAGGTAAAAGCTCTGTATAAGGCGCTACAAATGGCGGTAAATCCTCTACTTTCACAGGTAAATTCAGAGCATTTGGATAGCAAATACCTCTTGCAGCACTAATAGCTTGTTCAGCTGCATCTATGGCGATATTTTTTTGTGATTCATAAGTATTGGCACCTAGGTGCGGAGTAGCGCTTACATTATTTAAATCTAGCAATGGATGATCATTTCCTGGCTCTTTGACAAATACATCTATACCAGCATAAGCGATCTTACCGCTTTTTAAATTCTTATAAAGCGCATCTTCATTATATAAGCCACCACGAGCGCAGTTAATAAGTCTAACGCCATCTTTCATTTTAGCGATCTGTTCTTCATCGATCATATTGGTTGTCTCTTTATTTTTTGGTGTATGAATTGTAATAAAATCACAACCTAAAATATCATCAAAATTAGTAGTATATGTAGCTCCCATATCAGTAGCTTTGCTAGGATCAATATATGGATCATAAGCTATAACTTTCATACCAAAAGCAAGACTTCTATATGCTACTCTAGAGCCAATATTGCCAAAACCTATAACTCCTAAGGTTTTGCCATAAAGCTCATTTCCGTACCATTTTTCGCGCTTCCAAACACGATTTTGTTGTAAATCATTTACAGAATTGATATAATTTCTAGCACTATTTAATAGGTGACACATAGTCATTTCAACAGCTGCAATTGTATTTGCAGTTGGCACATTCATAACTATAATGCCCTTTTTTGAAAAGCCATCTATATCAACATTATCAACACCAACACCAGCACGAACTAGGGCTTTTAGCTTAGTAGCTGCATTTATAAATTTCTCGCCACAATCAGTTGAACTACGAGTAATTGCCACATCAGCTTCACCTAAAATCTCTAAAAGCTTATCTTTTGGCATATCTACAGCATCTATAACTTTGATATCTTTTTGAGCATTTAAGATCTCAAATCCAACTGGATGAATAGCATCGCATACTATAACTGTTTTCATAGGTTAATTTCCTTTAAAGTTGTATGAATATTATATTTTTTGAGTTCATTAGCTACACTTAAGGCTATATCTTTATTATCTGTATCTATATAAATGGTAGCTTGATCGCCATCTTTTACAATTGTAAAATTTATATTAAAATCTTTAATAACTCTATTTATACAAAACATAGAATAAAAATCACATCTATCGATAATTAGCATATAGTATCTTGAAATATATTTTTCAAATTTACTCTTCTCGCCTATCTCGATTATCATCAAATTTGTAGGTAGTACGGAGTCTTTTTTTTCAAACTCCGCAATCTTCTCAAGCCAATTATCTGATTTTTGATAGTTGTATTCTAAATCTACACCACTACTACTAGTATGAATAGATGGTGAGGATAACCCTGAATTTAAATAAGCAAACAGAGATATAAACCCACCAAAAACTACTACAAATATAACAGCTAAAATTAGATAAAGGCTGTTTTTTTTCATAGCTTAATTATGCTAGTTGCTCTTTAATGATATCGCCAAGCGTCATTTTATCATCATTATTGATTTCATTTAAAACTTCACGCTCTTTTTGTTTAGCTAATCTTTTCACGCTTAGGCGAATTCTATTTTTTTTCTCATCGATAAAAGCAATAGCAGCCTCGATTTTATCCCCAATTTTTAAAGAATCAATATTAAGTGAGCCAATATCTTCTTTACGAATTAAAGCATCTACATTATCATCTAAGCTTACAAATACACCAAAATCTTTAATATCTCTTATAGTGCCATTTACGATATCTCCTATAGAGTGAGATTTAGCATATTCCATAGCTGGGCTAGCCTTTAAATCTTTTTGGCTTAGAGAGATTTTTTGCTCTTTTGGATCGATTTTAATGATTTTTACCTCTACCTCGTCACCGGCTTTAAAGATATCTTTACATTTATCATTTCTATCCCAAGACGAATCTTCATTGTGTAATAAACCTTCCAATCCACCAACTCTTACAAATGCACCAAAGTTTGTAAGTGTAGTTATCACGCCTTTTACAATATCGCCCTCTTTAAATTTAGCACTAAATTCATCAAATGGTTTTGGAAGTAGGTTTTTCAAGCTCACTCTTAGACGGCGACTAGTTGGATTAATCTCAATAACTTCTACATCTAATTCTTCATTTTCTTTTATAAATTCTTTTGGATTTTTGATATTTTTATCCCAAGAAATTTCGCTAATATGTAAAAATCCCTCAATATCATTACCCAAATCAACAAAGGCACCATATGGTTCAATATTGCTTACAGTTACTTTAATAGTATCGCCAACTTCTAGGCCATCTTTAATTTCATCCCACGGATCTGGAGTAGCGGCTTTAATTGATAGCGATAAATGTTTTTTATCATTATCATATTTAATGATTTTCACATCTACCTTATCGCCCTCTTTATATATAGTATTTGGATTTACTGGTCCTTTATAGCTAATTTCACTATAATGAACTAGTCCATCTATACCGCCTACATCAACAAACATACCATATGTAGTGATTTTTTTGATAGTTCCTTCGATTACATCAGTATTTTCTAAAATTGCAGACACTATCTCTTTACGTTTTTTTCTATCTTCGTCAACTAGTTTTTTACGTGATACAATGATACTTTGATCGTCTTTATCGATTTTAATAACTTTAACTTTAAAGCTTTTGTTCATAGCTTGATTTGGATCTTTAAATCCACTTTGTGATCTAGGCATGAAGAACTCGATACCATCATCATTAACAGCGACAAATCCACCCTTATTTTTTGAGATGATTTTTACATCAAATATATTTTCAGCCTCTTCATTAAAATTATCTATGAAAGCTTTTACCTTCTCTTTTCTAAGAGCTTTTTTATGAGATACGCTAGGTCTGCCATTTCTAGAGCCTGTTACTGCTACCTTGATAACATCACCGATTTTATGTACTAGATTTCCATTTTCATCGGTAATCTCAGATATATGCATTACGCCTTCAGATTTTTTGTGTACATCTACATACACTTCGTCATCTTTTATATTTACGATGACACCATCACACACAGTAGCTTCTTCACTCTTTAAAGACTCTTCAAACATAGTAGCAAAATCTTCATCTAGGTCGATTTTGTCAATTTCATTATGAACGAATTTATTCGCCTCAGCCATCTTGTTCCTTTTTATCTATAGATTTTCTTTCTGCTTTAAAGCATTTAAGTACTCAATTTTACCTTTTTTTAGCTTTATATTATATTAACTATTGCAAATTTTATCGATATTTTCAAGCTCTTTTATAACATTTTGAATAACCCACTCAGGCGTACTAGCTCCAGCGCTTACTCCGCATATCTTTTTATTTTTAAACCATTCTGAATTTAGCTCATTTTGGCTCTCTATTAGATAGCTATCTTTACATAAATTTTTAGCTATTAAATATAACTGCTTGGTATTGGATGAATTTTTGCCACCTACGATTACCATTACATCGGCTTTGGAGGCTAGCTCTCTTACGGCTTCTTGATTTTCTAATGTTGCATTACATATAGTGTTAAAGACTCTAACTTCTTTTACCCTTTGCATTAGATAGGTGACAATTGAGATAAATTCTTCAATTTTTTTGGTTGTTTGAGAGATGACGGCTACTTTTTGTGGTAGTTTTGTATTTTTTAGCTCATCGATTGATAAGACTACATGGACAGGTTTGCTTGAGTAGCTCATAACACCTCTAACCTCAGGATGGTTAATATCCCCAAAAATAACTATTTCATAGCCTTCATTACTCATCTTTTCAACGATATTTTGAGGTTTAGTGACAAAAGGGCAGGTCGCATCTACTATCTCAATCCCTGTAGTTTTGAGCTTTTCTAAATCCCCTTTTGTTATGCCGTGAGTGCGGATAATTGCTCTTTTTTCATCGGTTAATTCGCTTATATTTTTTAAGGTTTTAACCCTGAAATTATCCTTTAATCTATTAATCTCTAAGCTATTATGGATAAGCTCACCGATTGTAGCAGATGTGGATTTTTGTGATCCAGCCGAATTTTCAGCAATCTTAATAGCCCTTTTAACACCAAAGCAAAATCCATAATTTTTAGCAAGTTCAATCTTCAACTCTAGCCCCCAACATTCGCAAGAAATAGCTAAATTTAGGAAAAGATGTAGCGATAAATTCGCTCTTTGATATATCCATACCACATTTTAGCCCAAGCACTGCAAAACTCATAGCGATTCTATGATCTCCGTGGCTATCGACTAATGCCCTATTTGGCTTAGTACCAACAACCCAAAATCCATCTTCATACTCTCCGGCCTCTATCCCGCAAGCTTTTAGGGCGTTGATAGTTACGCTAATTCTATCACACTCTTTTACTCTAAGCTCAGCTGCGTTTCTAAGCTCACTTTTTCCCTTAGCACAAGCAAAAGCGATAGCAAGAGCTGGGGCTTCATCAATGAGCCATGAGATATTTTTATCCACGATAATAGCATTTAACTCATCACCGATAATCTCGATATCACCGATATCTTCATACTGAGAACTAGTAAGAGTATAATTGATTTTCGCTCCCATTTTTTCTAACACTTTATAAGCTTCAATTCTAGTTGTATTAAGTAAGATATTTTTAAATTTCACCCTAGCACCAGGCGTTATAGCTGCTGCTACAGCATAAAAAAAGCACGAGCTAGGGTCATTTGGCACACTCATTATAAGTGGTTTTAGCTTTTTTGAATTTAGCGGTTGGACTATGATTTTACCATTTTTATAGCTGATATCAGCACCCATTCCTTTTAGCATTCTTTCACTATGATCTCGGCTCAATTCTGGTTCGCTAAATTCGCAACCCTTCGCACAAAGTCCAGCTAAGATTAAGGCGCTTTTAACCTGTGCTGAAGATATCTTAGAATCGTAGCTAAAATAGTCTAAGCTTCTACCTCTAATAGCGATCGGTGCTTTATTAGCGCTATCTCTACCATCGATAGTAGCACCAACTTTCATAAGTGGTTCAGCGATTCGCCTCATTGGGCGTTCATTTAGATACTCATCGCCACTTAATACATAAAATCCATCACAACCAGCTAAAAGCCCCATATATATTCTCATCGCAGTTCCAGAGTTGCCGCACTCTAAAACTGATTTAGCCGAGCTAATTTTGGTTGGTGGAGTGATATAGTATTTATTATCAATTTTTTCGATTTTGGCACCAAGTTTTTTAGCAATTTCTAATGAATTTAAAGTATCTTCAGCCTCAAGATAATCGCTAATTACGCTCACTCCATCACTCAAAAGCGAAAATATCGCACACCTATGGCTAATGGATTTATCTGTTGATACTAGGTCAAACTCTACATCAAATTTTGATTTTAAAGGCTCTACTCTCATCTTAATCCAATACCCAAATTCTCTGTTAATGCTCTTAAAATGCTATCCATAATAGCTACAATCTCTTCATCTTCAAGTGTTTTGCTATCATCTTGAAATGTAAATTTAATACTCAAACTCACGCTATTGCCCAAGCTCTCATCACTATAGATATCAACTGGCAAAAACTCTTTTAAGCTCTTAATATCTAACTTCTCAATTGTCTCTTTAATGCGGATATAAGGCATATCTTTTGGCATTATGATGCTTAAATCTCTACTTAAGCTTTGGAATTTAGAGTATGGATTTGCTAATTTTTTTATAGGTTTTAAATTATCAAAATCTATCTCACAAACATAGGTTTTAAATAGGTCTCTGCTTTGTTCTATTGTAGCATTTACTCTACCGATATAGCCGATATAATCACCATTTTGATAGACTTTTGCTTGTTCAAATTCGCTTAGGAATTCAATATCACTTGATTTTCTTAGCTCAATTTTACCTAAAATATTTTGGATTAAATTGGCAAAATGTATAAAATCAATCGTCGCTGGTTTAGCCCCATTTAACAGCGTTGGCTCACCTATAAGTCCGCTAAAAACAAAGCCAAATTTAGCCCTTTGAATCCCATCTTTGCTAATAACATCGCCAAATTCAAACAATTTAACCGATCTTTTTGAGTTTTTGATATTAAAGCTAGCTGCATTTAGCAAGTGATTTATTAATGTAGGCTTTAACACACTTAACTCACTATTTATAGGATTTAATAGCACTTCAGACGAACACGCCACACCCAACTCTTTAAGCTCAATTGGATTATCAAATAGATAATGCACACTTTCAAAAAATCCTAAATTTGCTGCTTTTTGTCTAATATTATGTGAAAGCTTATATCGCTTATAAGACTCATTTGTGCGGTTTTTTTCGCTATATTCTAAGGCTTTTGATGGGATATTATCAATCCCAATTATTCTTACAATCTCTTCGCAAATATCATGCGAATTTACAATATCATGACGCCATAGCGGAACTTTAGCATAAATTTGTTCATTATCAGATGTTGCGCTAATCTCAAAGCCAAGCTTTTTAAGAATTCTAGCAATATCTGTGCTACTAATTGTCATTCCAATCATTGCGCTAATCTCAGATGAGCCAAAACCAATAGCAATTGGCTCTCTACTAAGCTGGACTTGCTGAGTACCAGAATATGGTGTGATATTATGATTTTTTGTAAAAATATTAAATAAAATATTCATCGCATAATTTAAATTTGGTTCAGAACCACGAGTTGAACGATAAGCAAACTCATCTTTTTTAATATCTTTATCGTTGCCTAAAATCTCTGAGATTAAATTTGGCTCTATATAACTAGCCTCTATAATAGCTATTTTACTATTTTCATCCACTCTTGCATCGTCATTTTGACTAATGCCTGCAATGCTTAAAAGTCTATCTCCGCAGTGAATTCCGTATGCGCCATTTTCAAGCTTTTTTATAGTTAAAGCTATCTTTTCATCACTACTACTAGCTAACTTACCATGGTCATAAGCCCTAAATATAACTCCTGTATAATGAGTTAGGCACTCTAAAAGTCGCTCTAAATTCGTAGTCTTTTGCGATCCTATTAATGCGGCTCTTAATGCTAATTTTAAGCTTTCTTTAAAGCCTTCACCTATCTCAATAGCCCTATAAGCAAAAGCACCATTAATCAAAGCTTCACAATGTATGCTAACTAAACGCCCAATTCCAAGCTGTCTATCATCTTCATTTATTGCTTTTTCATCTCGTAAAATAAGATCAAGAGCGCATGAAAGATCTCTGGCTATACCATAAATACTTAAGCAATCTCCACGATTCGGCGTTAGTTCAATCTCTATAATATCATCATCAAAGATATCAAATTCATTTAAAGCCTTGCCTAAGACTAACTCTCCAATGCTATCATCTAAGATCATGATTCCATCATTGATCTTAGGTAGGCCTAATTCAGTTGATGAGCATAGCATTCCGCTACTTTGAACGCCTCGTAATTTCGCCTCTTTTATCTCTAACCCATTTGGCATTACAGCACCCACTAAAGCCACAGCAACATATATATCGGCCTTAGCATTTTTCGCACCACAAACTATCTGTAAAACTCTATCTCCTACATCAACTTCACAGACATGTAGATGGTCGCTATTTTCATGTTTTACACAACTCTTAACATAGCCAACTACGATATTATCAGGTATTGTTATATTAGTAACACTATCTACTTCTAATCCAATTGAATTTAGCTTAGCACAGATCTGCTCAGTACTAAAATTTGAAAGATCTATAATCTCATTTAACCAATTTTTGCTTATTATCATTTAAACTGCTCCAATAGTCTAATATCCCCTTCAAATAAGCTTCTAAGATCAGGAATTCTATGAAGCAACATAGCAAAACGCTCCACTCCAAGCCCAAAAGCATATCCACTTACATTTTTGTATCCTACTGCTTTAAATACATTTGGATCTACTACTCCACTACCAAGCACTTCTAGCCAGCCTGTTTGCTTGCATACTCTACATCCGCATCCACTACAAAATATACAGCTAATATCAACTTCTGTACTAGGCTCAGTAAATGGGAAGAAGCTAGGGCGAAATCTAACCTTAACATCACCAAACATATATCTTAAAAAATCCTCTAAGATATATTTTAAATTTGCAAAGCTAACTTTTGATTCTTCTTCTACTACTAGACCTTCTACTTGATGAAACATCGGAGTATGAGTAAGATCTAAATCTCTACGAAAAACAGAACCAGGAGCTATCATACGAATTGGTGGTTTTTGATTTAACATAGTACGAACTTGAACTGGACTAGTGTGAGTTCTAAGAAGTCTAAAATCTTTTAGATAAAATGTATCTTGCATATCTCTTGCTGGGTGATATTTAGGCAAATTTAAAGCCTCAAAATTATGAAAATCATCTTCTATTAATGGACCAGTCTCGATGCTAAAATTTTGTGCTACAAAATACTCAATGATCCTATCCATAGTCTCCATAACAGGGTGCAAGGCACCAGTAGATAAAGGCTCATTAAATAGTGAAATATCAATAGCTTCACTCTTCATCTTAGATTTAATATATTCACTTTCTAGGCTAAGTTTTTTCTCATTTAGCTTAGCTGTTAGAGTGTCTCTTTTGATATTTAAACTTTGGGCATAAGCCTTTTTATTTTCAGGCTCAACATCTTTTAATCTATTAAATTCAGCCGTAATGCTACCCTTTTTACCAAATAGCTCAAGCCGAATTTGCTCCAATTCATCTAAATTTAGAGCAGAGTCGATCTTGTTAATAATATCTTGCAAACCATATTCCTTAACTAAATTTATTTTTATTGTATCTAAAATTTAATTAAAATAAATTGATACTAATTACTTAAATTTATAATCATAACGATGCCAAATTTAAGCCTATTAAAAAATATTTAAACAACTTTAGTGAAAATCAAAAAATATTCAGCATTATAGAAAATTATATAAAATTATCTGATATAATATAGCCAAATTTATATATAGGAGTTTAGATGTCTTGCATTTTTGATAAGATTGTAGCTGGAGAAATCCCTTCAAATAAGGTTTTAGAAAATGATAAATTTTTAGCATTTCACGATATAAATCCTAAAGCACCTGTTCATATCTTAATAATCCCTAAAAAGCACTATGAAAATTTTCAAGAAATGGATCCAGCTTTAATGGGTGAGATGACTAAATTTATTCAAGAGGTTGCAATAGTAATTGGTGTGGATAAAACCGGATATCGCTTAGTGACTAATTGTGGTGAAAATAGCGGTCAAGAGGTGATGCATCTACACTTCCATATGCTAGGAGGAACTATGCTAAAATGGACAGACAATCACCAACACGACCCAAAAAGTAGCTTTTAAACTACATAAAAACTGGCACTGGAGTATTTTCTAAGAAATACTTCGTGCTACCACCTAAGAATATCTCTTTTACCCCATTTTCTCCATAGCTACTAGCTATAACCATATCAAATTTGCCTTTTAGTGTATTTTCTAATAAAGCCTCTCCTGGTATATTTGTGGTAGTAACCACCTCAAATGTAGCATTGATATTATGATACTTTAGATATTCAAGTAGTTTTGATTTAGCGTTTAAAGCTGTATCATCATATTTTTTAGTTACGATAATATGAATATTTTTTGCTCTTTTTAAAATATTTATAGAATTTGTTAAACTTCTTGAGATACTTGTAGTACCATTCCAGCCAATTAATATATTATCCATACTAAATTTTTTCATCTCATTTGGGATAATAATAGCATTTTTGCCGCTATTTATTACCGTTGCATCAAATGTAGATGTCGCCTCGCCCTTTAATGGAGTCGCTGCCACAACTAAATCACAAAATTTCGCCTCATACTCATAAAGGCGACTTCTAATTCCATTTTGTGTCTCAAATTTCGCACTTGCTGTGCCTGTGATATCGCCGATGCTGATGCATAATTCACCGCAAATTTTTTCAAAAATTTGGTAATTTTTGTTTTTTTGATCATTTAATTCAGTAGCAAAAGCACCTTTTAAAGACTCAAACATATTGCTTCTACTAATTGTCATATCTAAA
Organism: Campylobacter sp. P0085; assembly: GCF_002139495.1. Taxonomy (NCBI): domain Bacteria; kingdom Pseudomonadati; phylum Campylobacterota; class Epsilonproteobacteria; order Campylobacterales; family Campylobacteraceae; genus Campylobacter; species Campylobacter sp. P0085. Next base: position 99,465 of record NZ_MJKB01000005.1, read on the forward strand.
TTTGATATTAACTCAAGATCTATCTGAGAAGATAAAAAATCTATATGAGCACCAAATTCCTTAGCAATAAGCAAACCACCATAAATATGATTTTGTATTTCATCATTATTAACTAATGGACAAAATATTTTTTTGATATTCATAAGCACCCCTTTTAAACTAAATCTAGTGAAATTTTACCAGCTTTTATCTCGCTTACTTTTACTTTAATGCGATCACCTTCTTTAATAGGTGATTTAATTTTTGAGATATGAAGGAGACCATCTACCCCATCTCTTAATGAGACAAAAGCACCAAAAGTAGCTATCTTTTTAATCTCTCCATCAAATTCCTCTCCAATTTTAAAATTATCTATATTTTTAACCTCTTTTTTACCACCTCTTGTTTTTAGATCTTTTTGTGTGATTTGGATTATATACTCTTTGGCTGCTTCAACCTTGCCTTTTTGCGAACCGGCTACTTTAACCTCGCCCTTTTCTCTATCTAAATCGATGCTTACATCAAATTTCTCAATTATCTCTTTGATAGTTTTTCCAGCTTGACCGATGATATCAACTATTTTTGATGGATCTACGCTAAATAGCTCTAATTTTGGCAATATCTCTTCATTTATAACTATATCATCACTGGCTTTTTCCATAATGGCTAAGATATGTTCTCTAGCCTCTTTGGCTTGCAATAAAGCCTCTTTTAAAACTTCATGACTAATGCCGCCAAGTTTGATATCCATTTGTAGTGCAGTTATGCCATCTTTGCTACCTGCGACTTTAAAATCCATATCGCCATCATGATCTTCTAAGCCCATAATATCAGTTAATACAGCATGCTTATCACCTTCAAATACAAGCCCCATAGCTACACCTGCTACTAGCTTGCAACTTTGTACTCCAGCGGCTCTAAGCGCTAAAGAACCACCGCATACACTAGCCATAGAGCTTGAGCCATTACTTTCTAAAATTTCGCTTACCAATCTAATAGAGTATGGGCTATCTAGATCTATGCTTGGATACAAGGCTCTTTTGGCTAAATTACCATGACCTAACTCTCTACGACCTGGAGCCTTAATAGGACTAGCCTCACCTACGCTAAAGCCTGGAAAGTTATAATTAAACATAAATTTCTCTGCTACAACGCCCTTTTCTGTTAATATCTCGCTCATTTGTGCGTCACTATCAGTCCCTAAAGTTGCTACTACTAAAGCTTGTGTTTGCCCTCTTGTAAATAGACAACTACCATGTGCATTTGGTAATATATTTGTCTCGATACTAATTGGACGAACATCTCTAAGCCCTCTACCATCAGCTCTTTTTGATTCATTTATTATCTGTTCTCTTACGATTTTCTTCTTATATTTACCTAATATATTTAGTATTAAATTCTTATCCCAGCCTTCGCTTATAGCTGTATCGCTAAGGGCAATTTGATTAGCTATTTTAACTAATTCACTTGCTCTTTCACTTTTTGCCATCTGATTTATAGCGTTTTTAACTTCAGTTTTATAAAACTCATCTATATAAATTGCGATATCGTTATTTTCTATCTCGCTTTTATACTCTAAATTTGCTGCTAGTTTTTTATAATCTTTAAAGGCCTCTTCATAGGCATTAGAGCCATTTATGATAGCTTCATTAGCGAATTTAATCGCTTCAAGCATCTTAGATTCATCAAATTCATTCATTGATTGCTTTTGAATAAACTCACTACATAGACCCATATCAACTACTGGATCCATCGCTATCATAGAGGTTATATCATTAGTTAATGTCGGCAAGCTTCTCATCTCAATCATCAAAAGCTCATCTTTAACCCCAGCTACATATAGATCAAGTGTGGATTTTTTAAGTTCTGAATTACTAGGATTTAAGACAAACTCACCATCAATATGCCCAACTCTCACTCCACACACTGGACGCTCAACTGGAATATCGCTTAAATACAAAGCTACACTTGCAGCATTTAATCCTACGACTTGTAAATCCACCTCAGGATCAGCACTTAATACCATAACTACTATTTGAGTAGGATAGGCATAGCCTTTTGGAAATAACGGACGAAGGCTTCTATCTATTATACGACTTGTAAGAGTCTCAAATTCTCCTGGCTTTGTCTCACGCTTGACATACCCGCCAGGAATTCTACCAGCTGCATATTGTTTTTCTAAATACTGAACAGTCAAAGGCAAAAAATCCTCTTCAACTTGAGTATCTTCTCTTGCTATTGTAGCTAGTACTACGGTATTTTTTACCCTTAAAAGCACTGCTCCGCTAGCTTGTTTAGCAACCTTATTTAGATCAAAAATTTGAATTTGATTATTTACTTCTATACTGCACTGCATTTATATCTCCTTTGATTTTTGTATTTTTTGTAGTGGTAAATAGTGCGGACTATCTTCTAAAATAGACATAGCCGACTCTACTGCAACTCTAGAATTGTAATAAAAATCTACATCCACAAAATTGCTTATCTTTTTAGCATAATATAAACTATCAACCAAGGTATTAAAGTATGATAATATATCAGCTGCTATAAGTGGAGTGCCATATGTTATAGATTTTACATTTAAATTTATTAACGATTTAATGCATACAAGTGCTGTAATACCCGTTTGACATCCTAAATCAACTAATAAAATATTTCTACCTTGAAGATTTTCTAAAAGCTTACCTTTACGATATTTATAAACATTTTTTAAAATTTTTTCCTCATATTTACGGTGTGCTTCACCATAAATAAAATCTAAGCTTATATCAAAAGCATTAACCAATTCACTGTTATAAACAATCTCCTCAGTCTCGCTAACTATAGCAATTTCACACTCAGGATTATTTGGCGCATAAAGTCTCTCACTAAAAAACAGCTCATAACTAAGATCTAGCTCATTAGCAATAGCATTAGCCAAAACAACACTATCTAAAGATGAACAAACTACGACAAAATCGCCAGATATTAACTCATTATGTGGCAATACATCTAGCAATTTACTTGCTGCATCTAGTTCATCTTGAAATTTAAGATCATTTGGGCTTATCAATTTGTGGCCTTATTATCTTGTTCAATGGAAAAATCATATCCCACATCCCCTAATGGATAGAAGCTAAAATATAGATACACGCCCTGGCTTTTTTTAGACTCTAATCCAGCGCTAGTATTTTTAGGTTCGATATCTTCTTTATAAATTAAGCTATAATCCCAGCATTTTCTTTTATAGTGGATACCGCCTTGCCACATTTTAGTATAATCCCTTTGCAGATCATAATCCACACCTGCAAATATCTCATAATTATATGGAAGTTTTAAACTTGCATTGCCACTTAGATAGCTCTCCTTATCATATGCATCGCCATCATAAAAGTTTTTATCATATGTATGCCAGATTCTAGTAGCAATTTTAGTTCCGCTATATGATATACCGGTTTGAATCTTTGCGATATCATGATCTAAATGCGAATATTCTATTTTATTACCAAAATCAAAATTACCATAATATAGATTTATTCGATTCTCAAAACTCTCAAACTCATCTCTATCAAAATCATAGCTCTCTTTTACGCTGTGTCTTAGCACTTTTTGGCCATTAACATCGTAAAAAAATTGAGTTCCATCAAATGTTATTCGCTCAGTTGTAAAGCTATTTGAAACTCTATCGATAAAGTTATCTTCAAATAGTGCTAGATTATTTGGATCATAGGTTGCGCCATCTTTTATCATATAATACTTTAATAGCTTTTCGTTGATATCACCATTATTATACCCTGGTTTAATATAATCAAATTTAAAATTTATAGTATGATAAAAGCTGCTAAATGCCCTTGACATATCATTTTCTAACAAGATTCTATGATAATGGTTAATTATATCATCATAATGATTATTGTAAAAATCACTGCCATCATAGTACTTTGCTCTGTTATAATCAACATGTGAAGCGTATAAATTCTCACTAATATATAAATTTACATAATCATCAAATAATCCAAACTGTAATCCCAAAGGAATATCAATCTCATATTGATTAGCACTTACGCCAATTTCTCTAGTGTAATTATGATATTTAACATCAAATGAATAAGTCAAATTTGGCACTATAAAGGTATTAAAAAAGCTATGATATTGCACCTTTGGTAGCTCTTGAAGCGTATCATCATTACCATATTTTGTACCGATTTTTGCCGTATCAATATAGTATTTAGCATATGTACCTAGATAGTGATTATCTGTAGCAATAAAATAATTTAATCTAGATTCTACTAGTGAGGCATGACTAGATCCATCTCTACCACGTAAATTTAAATAATCAATATCATTTAGATTTACAAATTCAAGCCACAAGCCCTCTTTAAAATCACCATCAATTAAATAACTAATTAACCTATCTCTATCATAGCCTAACTCAATTCCACGATGCTGTTTATTTTTTAAATTCTCACGATTTTTATACTCACTTCTCTCATTAAATATTCCAGAACGAATATATCCATTAGAGTACGGTGAATCAGCAAATCTAAAAGTTGAATATAGCCCAACCCCTCTATTTGTACGGATTTGCGGGTCAAATTCTAAATCCCATTCATTATACTCAGCCACATAAATTGGCTGTAAATACACCAGTCCTTCATCTCCACTATATGACAACTGTGGAGTTAAAAGTCCAGTTCTTCTAGTCTTATCAGTGCTAAAACCAAAATATGGTAGATACATCACAGGGGTGTTTTTAACATAAAATACAGGATTGTAAAGATGTAAAAATTTGCTTTGTTTATTTAATTCACCGCTACTAAATCCTATATGCCAATCTGGATCGCTAACATTACAACTAGATACAATAGCATTTTTAACACTTAGCATCTCATCAGAACTACAACTCTCATTACTTTGAAGCCAAATCTCTTTTTTCTTGTCAATTGCAAAGCTTCTATCAAAGCTCATTTCATTAGTTGCAAGATTAATTCTAGCATATTCTGAGCGGCTGGCTTCATACTCACCACGCATTAAATTTACGTTACCAAATAGCTCTATAATATTACTTTTTTGGTCATACTTTGCACTATCAGCACTAGCTAAGTAGTTTTGTGAATATAACAAAACATTACCACTAGCACTGATTATATCGCCATCTTTTTGCACATCACTAGCTAAAAATTCGACATTTTCTATATTGGCCAAAAGCTCGCCACATAAAAGCCCAGCAAATGCTAGTAATCTAATACGCATTACAAACTACAGTCTTGGCTAATTTATCTTGCCATGTTTGCCGCTGAGAATTACCAAGCGCCCAAAAAAATCCAATATAAAATAGCGTCTCGCTCAAAAGCCTCATACAAGCTCTTAAAAAGCTACTACTAAGGCTAGGTCTAGATAGCATTACAGTATCTATACAAACAAGCTTGCATAACATTTTACCAGGGGTTGCAGCATAGTACCAGATAAAAAATGTATGATACGCCACTTTCATAAGCGCAATTTGCCAAAATAAATTTGATATCGCAGCTAATGTAGCCTCAACGCCAATATCACTGGCTCTAGCGATATAATCCCAATAAATTAACATAAATAGCACAGATATGATAACATCATCGATAGCATAAGCTAGAGCTCTCTTATTTATGCTTGCAATAGTAATATTTTCTCTATATAATTTCTCTTCTAAGCTCTCTCTCATTAAAGCGCCTGATATCCGATATCATCACGGTATTGCATACCATCAAATTGAATATTTTTAGCTAGTTCATAAGCTCTATCTCTAGCCTCTTTTACACTCGTTCCTTTACCTACAGCTACTAGTACTCTACCACCTGTCGCATATAATTTACCGCCTTCTAACGACACTCCAGCATATGCTATATGCGAGTTTTGTGGAATATTTTCTACGCTTATTTTAGCTGCTGGACTGCTTTTATATGGATAATCTTTACTAGCTAGCACCACGCCTACAGCAATCTCATTTTCTAGTTCAAATTTACTTAATTTTCCAAGTGCTGCACCGTGCAAAATCTCACCTAGTTCACCACGAATTAATGGCATTAAAACCTCACACTCCGGATCGCCAAATCTAACATTAAATTCAAGCACATATGGCACATCATTTACCACCATTAATCCTACAAATAATACCCCGCAAAATGGCGCATTCTCAGCTTGCATTCCTTTAAGTGTCGGTTCTACTACCTCTTTTTCTACTCTTTTTATTAGCTCTTCATTGGCTAATGGGCTTGGTGCATAAGCACCCATTCCACCAGTATTTGGCCCTTCATCGCCGCTTAGCAATCTTTTATGATCTTGTGCTACTGGAAGTGAGACGAAGTTATTTCCATCGCAAATAGCAAAAAAACTAAGCTCAAATCCATCTAAAAACTCTTCTACTACAACTCTCTTACCAGCTGCACCAAAGCTTTCCCCGCTTAGCATATCTTTTACAGCAGTCTTAGCCTCATCTTTGCTCTTAGCAATTATTACACCTTTTCCAGCACATAACCCATCTGCTTTTACTACAACTATATCGCCTAAGGTATCAATAAATTCAGCCGCTTCATCATAATTATTAGTATTTATAAATCTTGCTGTTCTTATGCTATTTTTGGCTAAAAATTCCTTCATATATGCTTTTGAACTCTCTAATCTTGCAGCAGCACGTGATGGACCAAAAATAGTTAAATTATTAGCTTTAAAGATATCAACCACACCATCGCTTAAAGCATTTTCAGGACCAACTATAGTAAGTTCTATTTTATTTTCAAGTGCGAATTTAGCAAGATCATTAAAATCTTTAATATCTACATTTTGACCCAAATTTGCAGTTGCTCCATTACCTGGCGAGAAAAAAAGATTATGTGTTTGGTTATCTTGAGTTAATCTAAGTCCAATGGCGTACTCTCTACCGCCACTTCCAATAATGAGAATATTCATATAATTCCTATAAATTTAAAATACCCAGATGGTCGGTGCATAGTAGAATCGGCCCTAATATAAAGCCAATCTTGCAAATAGGCAGCAGCTTTAGGTCGCAGCTTCTAAACCGTTAGGCATCAATCAAAGTCGCGTCACACCACTCTGCACATCTTCGCTAATACTAATTTGTTGGACCTTCATAAAAATGCTATCGAGTCATCCAGGCAGGGAAATTATATCAAATTTGACTTAAATTTTAGATAGTTTATTGGATTTTAAATCAAATTTTTTTCAAATTCAGCTCCAAATTGCTATAATCTAGCATAAATTTTAAAATTTAAGGTAGAAAATGTATAAAATTAGACCCGCCAAAAAAGATGATATCAAAGATATAATTAATCTTGTTAAAGAACTGGCTGAATATGAAAAGATGAGTGATAGGATAAAATTTAGTGATGAATTATTTCAAAATTCTATTTTTGAAAAAAAATACGCTCACATTTTAGTTTGCCAACATAGCGAAAAAATCATAGGATATGCTATATATTTTTATACCTTCTCTAGCTTTCTTGGGCGTGCGGGGATATATTTAGAGGATTTATATGTTCAGCCTAAATTCCGTGGCAATGGTATTGGTAAACAATTTTTAGCTATTCTTGCTAAAAAATGCATTGATGAAGGATTGGGGCGACTAGAGTGGGAGTGTTTGACTTGGAATAAACCAAGTTTAGAGTTTTATTATAAACTTGGCGCTAAAAATAGAGATGAGTTTTTTCATCTTAGACTCGATGGTAAAGAGTTGGAAAATTTAGCAAATTTTATTAAAGATTAAATAGCTTTTTGGTAGTATAATGGATAAAAATTATACCATTTACAAGCTTGAGATATTGCGTACAATGGGTTTTAAATTTGTTAGCTTTGATGAGATTTTACCACATAAAATATCTGAGTTTAACTCTTTAAAGCTATTAAATACACAAATAAAAAGCTGTAATCTTTGCCAGCTATGCAAAAGCCGAACTAACGCAGTCATTGGTAGTGGAAATATTAGTAGTGGTGTAGTTTTTGTGCTTGATAGTCCAAATGTTAGAAGCGATAAAAATGGTCTTTGTACTCCTGATGATTCGCTTTTGCGATATTTAAATTTAGCTGGACTTAACGCAAATGAGATATATTTTACATATATTTTAAAATGTATTAATAAGCAGAATAATTGGTATTATAATGATATTTGTACAAAGTTTTTTAACCAAGAACTTGCAATCATTAAACCTAAATTTATTGTAAGCTTTGGATTAAATTGTTTTAAAGAACTAGCTAAAAATGGCTCATTTGAGAGCCATAGAGGTGGCATTTATAGACTTAAAAATTCACTTTATATGCCGACTTTTGATAACGCTTGGATAGACAAAAATCCTAGTAAAGCTAATGAGTTTATAGCAGATTTAAAAAAAATAAAAGGATATTTATGAAAAATTTAATTATTTCATTTTTTATGATTTTTATAGCAGTCATACAGGCAAATTCGCAATCTAGATGTGATAAAGAGTGCTTAAAAGAGTTATCTCGTGGGGTTGATTTTATCCAATTTATCTACACTCCGCTAACTATGAGCGAACCTTTTAAGAGCTACTATGCTGGTATTAAAAAGCTTGCAACCATTCCAGAGATTGAGATTGGCCGCAAAGATATAAAAGTTGCCCTAATAATTCCTCAAGATGTAATAAAAAGCTACTCTGTAGTAGTAAGTGATTCAGTTTTTGCATATATTTTCAAACGTGATGTTGGTTCGCATATTGAGATATTTTATAGCGGTGATGAGAGTGCAGAAAATCTAAATTTAGCTATAAACAGAGCAAAAAATGCTGGATTTAAATATCTTATTGCTCCACTAACAACAAACGGCTTAGAGATTGTAAATAGCGATGATTATGATGATTTAATATTTTACATTCCAACAATCAATATCAAAAATATTTCAAACCCAAGATCAAATTTATTCTTTGGTGGCATTGATTATGAAGCACAAATTCAAAAGCTATTAACAAAAGCCAACCATAAAATAACCACATTTGGCGATGGTAGTAGAGTCTCAGATATGCTAAATAATCTAGTTACTAATAACACAAATGAAGCATATATTAAGAATATAGAAGGTAGTGATATAAAGCTAAATTTCTTAAAAAATAATTATAAAGTTAAAAATAGCTCTATATTTTTAAATACTCCATTAATTAAAAGCGCACTACTTAGTTCGCAATTTAGAGTATTTGAGCTTACACCTCACATACTGCTCTCAACTCAGCTTAACTATAATAGCGCTTTAATCAGCCTTACTCAAAGTGGTGATCGTAAAAATATGTATATTGCTAACTCCATAATGACTCCTGATAGCCAGCTAGAGACACTTAGTGCTATTTTAGGAGAAAAGCTTGATTATGATTGGGTGGCTTACTCTACAATGATTGGAATGGATTTTATATATCTAAACTACATAAACAAAAGCGCAAAAGCTATCTTTAAAGAAGAGATGCAAAATAATCAAATACAATACAATATAAATATTATGCGTGCTGGAAATTATGGATTTTATTTTGATGAGTAGTAATAGGTAAATCCTATTACTTAGCTTTAATGTTCATTTAACCGGCCAAAAACTCTAGCAAATTCTGGCTCAAGTCTAGAGAGCTTTCCATCGCTAATAAACCCTACTATAACCTTTGCACGAAATATCAATTCACGCTCGCACTCTCCTTTAATGTTTGCTACTTTATATATATCTTGAGCTAGGGTTAAACTTACACTGCCAACCTTGACAAGCTTGGTTTGAACATCTAATATATCTCCTAAAACAGTAGGTTTTAAATAGTGCGCTTCAAGCTTTGTAACTACAAAGTGACGACTATCATTAAATTCAATTCCCGAAGCAAATACTATCTCACTTCTAGCACGCTCACAAAATTTAATATAATTGCTATGATATACTATCCCACCACTATCTGTATCTTCGTAATAAATTCTAACCTTTAATCCCATTAACTCTCCTTACGCACTCTAATGAAAAATAGTGCCACTTGAGCCAACATCATTGCTTTCATCACAAATTCACTAGCTTTATGCATACTAGCAAATTCAGCCGTAGCAGTCGCTTCAGCGCCGATTTTTTGAGCTTGAAGAATATATGGCGTGAAATAAAATACAAACGACATAGCCAAAAGAGTTATAATAAGTGCTAAGAAAAATGCGCTAATTTTATAATTAAAACTCTCGCTATTTTTCAAATTAATAATCTCAAAAAGAAAAATTAGCGATGAGATAAATGTCAACATCACATTATATTTTAAAAATACTTGAGTCATTAATTGACCGCTTTGATAGTGGCTCAAAACTCCTTCGCCAATATATTGCGATGGATAAAATATCACAGGCGCCATAAATATCCCAATAGCAAGCTCAGCACCAATACAAATACCAAGCAAAAGCAGATAAAAACTTCTAAATTTAACCATTATTTTCCTTTATTATAAGCTACAAACCCACGATCTAATCCAGCTAAATCGGTATAAAACTCACTTTGAAAATCAAGCTTATCAAGATAATTTTTCATAGATTCTCTTTGATCATAGCCCATTTCGCAAATTAAATATTTAGCTCTAGATTTTGCTAGATTAATAATATCTTTTAATATCTCATCACCAATTTGACCACCTATTAATGCTGTTTTTGGCTCACTTAAAACCCATTTATCCAGCGGATAATTGGCTGCAATATATGGCGGATTAGAGATAATAATATCAAAATCACCATTAACTTTATCAAGATAATTTGACTCTATAAGCTCTATATCGACTTGAAATTTATCTTTATTTATCTTAGCATACTTGAGTGCATCTGGACTAATATCAGTAGCAATTATTTTAGCATTTTTAAGCTCTAAGGCTAAAGATATACTAATAATTCCACTCCCAACACCAATCTCAGCAATCCTTGGTGCATTAAATTTACTAGCTATCTCTAGGGCTTTTTCTATCAAAATCTCAGTCTCAAATCTTGGGATTAAAACTCCCTGCCCTACCTCAAAATCTCTTCCCATAAACTCACAACAACCAAAAATATACTCTAATGGCTCTCCATTTTTATATCTATCTAATAATTCTATGAATTTATCTTTTTTAGCCAACTCATCATTTAAATGTAAAAATATCCACTCTCTACTTTTTTTTAAATGAAACTCCATTAATAAGTACGCAAAACGATTACCAAATTCCTTGGCTAAGTTCAAACCATCACAAATTCTCAAGACGCTTTAGCCTCTCAAATAGGGTTGGATGTGAATGATATACAAAACTATAAAATGGATGAGAAAGTGGAAAAGATTTATTTTCTTTACCAAGTTTTTTAAGAGCTGATATCATATACTCTTTATTAGTTTTATTAGCGCCAAATTCATCAGCGCCAAATTCATGCGACCTAGAAAATGTCGATATTAAAGGCTCTACAACCACCATAAAAAGTGAAGAGTATAGCAAGAAAAAGATAAACAATCCGCCACCACTTTGTTCTAATCCAAGTGCGGTATAAATATTAACTGGAATATTTCCAAAAATTGCAAAAAAACCAAATAAAACCGCACTCATTAAGGCTATATTTTTAATTATATCTTTATGTTTGAAGTGACCAAGCTCATGGCCAAGAACTGCTATAATCTCATTTTTATCAAGTTTGTTTATTAATGTATCAAATAATACTACTCTCTTAGTCGCTCCAATCCCACCAAAATAAGCATTTAATCTATTATCTCTTTTACTAGCATCCATACTATATATACCACTACTTTTAAATCCACATGAGTTTAATAGATTATTTATAGCTAAATTTAACTCATCATTTTGCAATGGAGTAATCTTATTAAATATTGGAGCAATAATTGTCGGATATATCAAATTTACTAACAAAATTAATCCAAAACTAATCGCAAAAGCCCATATCCACCAGCTCTGCCCTAAAAACTCATAGCAATTTAATAAAATCCATGAAACTCCAAATCCAAATACAAAAATCATTATTATACTTTTAATAAAATCCATAGCAAAAAGCCCAACTGTGCTATTGCAAAAGCCAAATTTCTTATCCATTACAAATTTACTATATATCTCAAAAGGTAGGTTAATTACTGCCCCAATGACTAAAAATAAAGCAACAAGCAAAGCATCTCTTACTATAACCATCTCTATACCACTAAGGCTAGAAGCCAAAGCACTAGCGCCCCATACGCTCCATATAGCTACAGTAATAAATAGAAAAATATTATGAATTATCTCAAATTTTTGCTTTTGTATTGCTACGATTGCGGCATTATGAAATTCTGCCTTAGGCAATACTACTGGCTCCTTACATCTTTTAATGTAATTTATCTGTAAGATACTTAAAACCACTCTATAAATTGTAAATAAAGCATACAAAGTAATTAAAATTTCAAGCATAAAAACTCACTTTAAAAAATTATTATAAAAACTACTAATAAATACAACTAAGATTATAAATGGAATTACAAATTTAACATAATAAAACCACATATTTACAATAGTTTTTGAGCTTTTCGTTCCATACATTATCTCAGCTTTAGCCTCATCTTTTAGCACCCAACCAACAAAAAGCGCACAAAACAAAGAAGTCAGCACAAAAAATATAGTAGCACTAATAGCATCATAAGCATCAAATATATTTTTACCAAAAATTGTAATATCTGATAGGATATTTGTCGCCATCAAAGAAGGGATATTGCCAACTACAAAAATTACACTAAGTACTAACACAATAGCATTATGGCGTTTAATTTTAAATTTTTCTTCTAAAACAGTAATAATAACCTCATAAATTGGCAACGAAGTAGTAAGTGCCGCAATCATAAGTAGCCCAAAAAACGCAATAGCCATAATCTGACCAGCAAACATATTAGAAAATACTATTGGTAAGCTCTTAAATACCAAACTTGGTCCGCTATCAGGAGAAATTCCAAAAGTAAATAAAGATGGAAATATCATAAATCCAGCTACTACAGCAATTACGGTATTTACAATCCCAGTAATTACTGAGGTTTTTATAAGATCTTCATCCTTTCTTAAAAAGCTAGAAAGTGTAATCATAACCCCAAATCCAAGCGATAATGCAAAGAAAACTTGACCTAAAACATCGATAAATAGCTTCATAGTTATTTTACTAAAATCAGGCGTAAGATAGAATTTAATACCTTCAATAGCTCCATCAAGTGTGACATTCCTAGCAACCATAGCTAGCATCAATATAAATAGTAATGGCATTAGATATTTAGCGGCCTTCTCTATTCCATCTACTGCGCCTTTTACTAATATAATATAATTAATAAGCACAAAAATAGCTGTCATAATACCAATAGCAAGTGGCGAATTAATAATATTTATCTCATAAAACTCAGCTGTTACAGTAGCACTAATTGGCTGTGAAATATCAAATCCACCAACAATAATATTATATATATAATCTAACACCCAACCGCCAATTACCATATAATACGCCATAATACCAAAGGCACCACAAATCCCCATCCATCCGACAATTTTCCACAATGGATTTACTTTTTTACCATTTGCATAACCACCAAATGCATCTACTGAGTTGATATGTAGTCTTCTACCTATGGCATTTTCAGCTAAAATCATTGGAATGCCAATAACAATCATCGCTATACAAAATATAAGAACATAAGCTCCGCCGCCATTTTGGCCTACTAAATATGGAAAACGCCAAGTAGCGCCAAAGCCGATAGTAGCACCCGCAACAGCTAAAATATATGTAAGTCTAGAACTCCAAGTTTGTCTATTTTCTACCATTTATATCCCTTAATTTTGAGAAAGCTCAAGCACCTCAAAATACTCATTTTCTAGCAAATTCAATTCACCCTTTTTCTCTTCAAGCTCTTCAAATAGAGTTTGTAAGCCTATTTTTTGGTAAATTTCTGGGGTTGAAAGAGCGTGATTCAATTCACTTATTCTACTCTCTAAAGCTTCTATTAGTGCTGGGTGATTTTGTAGAATTTGATTTTGCTTATAGGTTAGTTTAACCTTAGATGTTTTTTGTTTCTCTTTAGTTTCTATGTTTTGACCTAGCTCTGATTCTATATCACTTAGCTGATTTAGCTCCTCTTCTATATCTAAGTATTCACTATACTCCATATAAATTTGCTCAATTTTGCCATTTTCATACGCCCAAAGCTTATTAGTAATCTTATCTATAAAATACCTATCATGGCTTACTATTAATATCGCTCCTTCAAAGCTAAGTAGATACTCCTCTAATATATTAATAGTAGCTATGTCAAGATCATTTGTTGGCTCATCTAAAATTAAACAATCATATTCTTTAGTAAAAAGAAGAGCTAAAGCTAGGCGATTTTTTTCTCCGCCACTTAGTACGCCCACAGGTTTGTCTAAAAACTCCTTTGGAAATAAGAAATTTTTAAGATATCCATACACATGATAATTTCTTCCGCGAACCATTATATGATCGCCACCATTAGGGCAAAATAGCTCAATTAAGGACTTATCATCACTAATACTCTTTCTGCTTTGATCAAAATAGCCAATTTTGATATCGCCACGATTGATTACACCACTATCTGGGCTTAGCTCTCCTAGCAATATCTTTAGCATAGTAGATTTACCGCTACCATTTCTACCTACTATTCCTATGCGCTCACCTTGTAAAACCCTAGCGTTAAAATCGCTAAAAAGTACCTTATTATCTATAGTTTTAGATAAATTTTTACACTCAAATAGCATCTTTTTGCGATTTTGATTTAATCCACCACCATTAAAACTCTTACTAGCTCTTTCTAGCTCTAGTTTAACTCTTCTAATTAATCCTGGATTTTTCTTAGCCTCTTCACGCATAGCTAAGATTCTTTGTTTTCTACCTTCATTGCGTTTTAGCCTTGCTTTTACACCGCGTCTTAACCACTCTTCTTCGCTTTTTAAATTTTTTATTAGTGTCTCGTGAGATTTAGCTAAGCTTCTTAGAATTTCCTCTTTTTTGGTTAGATAATTAGCATATCCTCCATCAAAACTTCTTAATGCTCCATCTTCAATCTCAACTGAACGAGTAGCAAGTCTATCGATAAA
Source organism: Campylobacter sp. P0085 (assembly GCF_002139495.1). Taxonomy (NCBI): domain Bacteria; kingdom Pseudomonadati; phylum Campylobacterota; class Epsilonproteobacteria; order Campylobacterales; family Campylobacteraceae; genus Campylobacter; species Campylobacter sp. P0085. The sequence goes on from NZ_MJKB01000005.1 coordinate 114,506, forward strand.
ATATCTATCGTGACTAATAAATACAATTGTTTGATTAGAGGCTAATAATAGCTCTTCAAGAAATCTCACCATATAAACATCAAGATGGTTTGTAGGCTCATCAAGTAAAAGCACATCTGGTTTTTTTAATATTAAAGCACCAAGTGCTACTCTGCGTATCTCTCCGCCGCTTAAACTATTAACAAGCCTATTCTCATACTCTCTAAGCCCAAAACTATCTAAAATTCTCTCAATTTTATTTTCTATATTCCAACCATCTTTAGACTCAATAAATTTAACAAGCTCATCTTGACGATGAAGTAATTCATGATTATCATGCTCATTGCTTATTTTAGCTAAAACTTTCTCATACTCATCTCTAGCATCAAATATCTCTTTTAATTCATAATTTAATGCATCTTTTACGCTTAAATTATCATTAAATTTAGGTGATTGAGCTAACATCTCAATACTTATTGAGTTTTGCCTTATCACTCTACCGCTATCAATCTCGCACTCTCCACGCAAGATCTTCATTAATGTACTCTTACCGCCACCATTTTTACCTATTATGGCGATTCTTTCTTTTTCATTTACACTGAAATTCGTCTCATTTAAAATAATTTTATCGCCAAATTTTTTACTAACTTCTATAAGATCAATAAGAGCCATATCAATTCCTATATGTTAAGATCTTTGCGTCTAAGCATAAACCATATACTACAACCAGCAGCTATAAAGCCAAGAACTACCATATAATACGCCAAATACATAGGGTCAAATTTAAATACCATAGCAGTAGCAAATGGAGTAGTAACACCACCAGCTATAGCATAAGCAATATTATAAGCAAATGAAATCCCACTAAATCTAAGTTTATTAGGGAATATTGCAATCATCAAAAATGGCGCCCCACACGGCCCAACACAGGCTAGCAACCCACTTAGCAAGTATAAAATCAATACCATCTCAAAACTCGCCCCACTATAAAGCGCATCAAAATAGGCATAAACACTAATTGAAAATAATAAAGCCAATACTAAAGTAGTTTTAGCAATACCATATTTATCACTTAATCTACCATAAACAAAACAACCAAAACATAAAAGAACTATAGCACCCATCTGCATATATATAGTTGTAAGACGCCCTAACTCAACTCCATCAGCGTTAAATGCCTTAGGCATAAAATTTGGCATTAAAAGTATAAGAACAACAATACATCCAGTTAAAACCCAAGTGATAAGCATAGATACGATACTATCAATTTTATGAAATTTAAATACAGATTTTAAAGGAATTTTATCAAGCTCATTTCTCTCTTGCATCTCTTTAAATACCGGAGTTTCACTTAAATATCTTCTAAGATATATAGATATAATCCCAAAGACACCACCTAAAATAAATGGCAATCTCCACATCCCATCTCTAATCTCATTATCATTCCAAATATCTTTAACAATCATAGTAACAAAACTACCAAGCAAGATACCAGCTACAACTGCTGCTGTTAGAATGCTTATGCTAGTATATAGCTTTCCACGAGGTGCATGCTCACTAACAAATACCCACGCTCCAGGAAGCTCTCCGCCAATTGCAATACCTTGTAAAATTCTAATAATAACTAAAATAATTGGTGCTAAATATCCAATACTTTCAAATGTTGGCATAATACCTAATAAAAATGTAGGAATAACCATAAGCAAAATAGAGAGCATAAACATATTTTTACGGCCATTTTTATCCCCAAAATGTGCCATAATCACCCCACCAATCGGCCTAGCTAAATATCCAGCAGCAAAGGTGCCATATGTATTAAAAATAGCCCAAAATGGATCTAAATCAGCCGGAAAAAATAGCAATGATATATAAGAAGCAAAAAATACAAAGATAATAAAATCATAAAACTCAAGCATTCCACCAAGAGATGAAAGCCCCAAAATTCTAATGTCTGATCTACTAAATGATCTAGCCATCTTATTCCTTATTTAAAAAATTAAATCTAGTATTATACAAAAGCATTACTAAAATAGAGTTTAATAATAAAATCAAATATTAAATCAAATACTATTTATTTAAAAAATATTTAAATTTAAAATTTAAATTTTGAATATTTTTTAAATAAATATAGCAATAATTTAGATAAAATCTTGAAATTTAATCTTAAGGAATTAGCTTGATAGAGTATAAGGGTTTTAAAATAGAATATAGCAAAAAACGGGTAAAATATCTACGCTTAAAGATTACTAAAACTGGCGATATTAAGCTAGTAGCTCCACTCAATGCAAGCAAATTTCAGATAGACAGCTTTATCTCATCTCATACTAAATGGATAGAAAAAACCCTATCAAAAATCCCAAAAACAGACCCAAACTCCATAAAATTTCTAGGTAAAAACTATCAAATTCAAATTTCACCAGATTTTAAAATTATTGATAATCAAATATTTACACCAGATATTCAAACTTTTACAAACTACGCAAATAGCATATTAAAAGATCTAATAAACCAGTATATAAATATATATAATCCTAAAATAAATAGACCTATAAATGCCATAAGAATCAAAAAGATGAACACAAGGTGGGGGAGCTGCAATAGTAAAAAAGGCTACTTAAACTTTAGCACAAATTTAATTCAAAAAGATATCAAATTTATCGAATATGTAGTCCTTCATGAACTAGCGCACCTTATCTACCCACACCACCAAAAGGAGTTTTATAATTTTATCTACTCTTTAATGCCTGATTTCAAAGATAGGCTCAATCTATAAATCTTTTTGTGATATCGCCGTAAGACTCGACTCTTCTATCTCTTAAAAACGGCCACCATCGCCTAACTTCTTCGCATTTTTTCATATCTATATCTACTATTTGGACGATCTCATCTGTGGAATTGGCTCTAAATAGCTCCACGCCTTGAGCATCAAAAACAAAGCTATTTCCCCAAAATCTAATCCCACCACCGCACTCATCACTCTCAAATCCTACACGATTAACAGCGATAACAGGTAGATTATTGGCTACAGCATGCCCCCTTTGGACTGCCACCCAAGCTTCTAATTGAGCCGATTTAGTCGCTTCATCGTCTCCATCAAACCATCCAATTGCCGTTGGATATATCAAAATTTTAGCCCCGCTTAAAGCCATCAATCTAGCCGCTTCTGGATACCACTGATCCCAGCAAACTAAAACCCCAAGCCTACCTAAACTCGTATCAATAGGCCTAAAACCTAAATCACCTGGCGTAAAATAGAATTTCTCATAAAAATTTGGATCATCAGGGATATGCATCTTTCTATATTTGCCAGCCTCTTTTCCATCGCTATCAAAGACAACTGAAGTATTGTGATATAAGCCCTCAGCTCTCTTCTCAAATAACGAAGTTACTAGCACTATTTTATTATCCTTAGCTACATTAGACCAATAAATTTTATCTTTTTCATAATCATCTGCTAGATCAAATTTACCCACGCTCTCATCTTGACAAAAATACGCCCCTTGATGAAGCTCTTGAAGCACGACTAGCTGCGCTCCATCTTTGGCGGCTTTTTGAATCATCTGTGTAGTATACTTAATTGTGCTATCTTTGTCCCCATAATATCTATGTGCGATTAATGCTACTTTCACTATTTTATCCTTTTAAATCTATTTTGGCTTGAGCAGTGTAAGCTACCATTTTGCCTGATAAAGACTCTACTATCTACACCTATTATATCTTTATTAGGCAAAGCATTTTTAAGAGCATTTATAGCATATTCATCAGCCACCTTATCTGCATAAGTTGGTACAATTACAGCATTATTTATAAATATAAAATTGCAATATGTAGCGCCAAGTCTTTTGCCTTCATAAATTACAGGTTTTGGCAATGGTAGAGCTACAAGATTAAACCCAGCTGCTTCAAGCTCTTGCTTCATTAAATTTAATTCTTCATAATGCTCATCACTCTTATCATAGCAAGCAGCATAAGCTACTGTATTTTTATCAATAAATCTAGCTAGAGTATCTACATGACTATCGGTATCATCGCCTTTTATAAATCCATGATTTAACCAAATTATCTTTTTTAACCCAAACAGATCTTTTAGCCTTATCTCAAGCTCATCTTTACTAAATCTATTTCTATTATCATTTAATAAGCACTCAGTGGTTGTAAGCATTACTCCATCACCATTAAAATCTATACTTCCACCTTCTAAAATCAAATTAATCTCTTCTAATTTAGTTCCAAAATACTCAAATAACTTCTTATTTAGTGCATTATCTTTGCTACTTTTAAACTTTCCGCCCCAAGCGTTGAATTTAAAATCATAGCTGATAATCTCATCATCTAAATTCACATCGATAGCACCATAATCTCTAATCCAAGTATCATCGGTATCGATTTGTAAAAATTCGCAATTTTTATACTTTTTAAACCTATCAAAATCACTTGAATTTGGGGCGATCAATAGCACTTTTTGGTAATTACTAACCACCCTTACTAACTCTTCATAGCTATCTAAAATTTCATCTAAATACTCAGCCCAATCGCTATTAATATGCGGAATGCTAAGCATCAAAAGCTCTTGGTCTTCCCACTCGCCAAAGGCTCTAATCTTAACTAAATTTGCCATCAAAATACCTTTAATTAAATCCCAAAAGAATAACAAAATAAATTTTAAAATCCAATAAACTATAGATTAAATTTAGCAATTTTTTGCTATTATCTTGGGCTATTTTTACAAAAGGAGATTTATGGTTTTTAGCTCTTATGCTTTTATATTTGGCTTTTTGCCTGTTATGATAGTTGGATTTTATCTATTAAAATACCTTAATTATCATAGGGCTTCTAATATATTTTTAGTCCTAGGAAGTCTATTTTTCTATGCTTTTTGGAATGTTTTGTATCTGCCTATTTTGGTTTGGTCGATTTTGATAAATTACCTTATCGCTAGTAGAATTTTATCTATCAAATTAGCCAAATTGGGGGGAGGTAAGAGCCTTTTAATCATTGGAATTATCCTTAATCTTGGCTTACTTGGGTTTTTCAAATATACAGATTTTTTATTAGAAAATTTCAATCTCTTTAATCAAATTTTAAATTTAAATTTCAATATCCCCTTGCCACATATAGTTTTGCCTTTAGCTATATCATTTTTCACTTTTCAGCAGATCGCATTTTTAACTGATTGCTATAAAAATGTAGATATCAATGACCTAAGGGAGCATGGTAAAAAGATAGATTTTATAGATTATTGCTTGTTTATCAGCTTCTTTCCGCAGTTAATCGCCGGACCAATAGTCCATCACAAAGAGATGATGCCACAATTTAAAGCTAATGAGACTATCCCTACTCAATATCAATCCATAGCCAAAGGGCTATTTATCTTTAGTATTGGACTATTTAAAAAGGTATTTATCGCAGATAGCTTTGCGAAGTGGGCTAATGCTGGATTTAGCTATGTAGAAAATGGCGGGGTAATGAATATCATAGAGTCATGGGTAACATCGCTTTCATATACTTTTCAACTCTATTTTGATTTTAGTGGGTATTGTGATATGGCTATTGGGCTTGGGCTGATATTTGGTATCATCTTGCCTATAAACTTCAACTCACCATATAAATCATTAAGCATAACCGAATTTTGGCGTAGATGGCACATAACCTTAGGTAGATTCTTAAAAGATTATCTATATATTCTACTTGGTGGCAATAGATTTGGCAAGGTTTTAACCCTTAGAAATCTCTTTATCGTAGCATTTTTAAGCGGAATTTGGCATGGTGCTGGATGGGGATTTGTGATTTGGGGTGCGCTTCATGGCATTGCTATGGTGATTCATAGAATTTATCTATATTTTGATATCTCATTAAGATACGCAAATTCAAAAATCTATAAAATTTTTTGCTGGTTTATAACATTTAATTTTTTAAATATCACTTGGATATTTTTCAGAAGTCAAAACTTAGATGGGGCTTTGAATTTACTTAAAGGAATGTTTGGGGTTGTCTGGATAGAACTACCACAAAAGCTTAGATTTCCTTTTATTTTAGAGCAAATTGGCGGTAGAAATGATACTATAATATATCTTATCATCGCACTAATCATAACTCTAATGTGCAAAAATAGCATTGAGATGCTAAATTCATTTAAGCCAAATTTGAAAAACGCAATTTTCGCTGGATTGTTGCTATATATAGCACTCATCACACTTAGCATAACTCCATATGTAGAGTTTATATATTTTAATTTTTAAGGTTTTAACATGTCAGATAAAAATGCGAAAAAATTTATATTTATTTCTTTATTATATCCACTGCCTTTTGTAGTTATAATTCTTGGGTTAACATATATTTATGACCCATTTCAGATATTTCATAAGCCATACTTTAGAGAAGCTACATTTTTTACAGATATGAGAAAACAAGCTTTAGGGATTATAAAACATTATAAATTTGACTCATATATAATAGGCACCTCAATGCTAGAGACAACTTCAGCCACTCAAGCAAATCAAAAAATAGGTGGAAATTTTGTCAATATATCTTTATTGGATAGTTATCTTAATGAAAGTGCTGTAATCACAGACTATCTTTTAAGGCAAATACCGCCACCTAAACACATTATATACTCATTAGATCCATTTTATAATGTGAAAATCTCAAAAAAAGATGTATCACATTTTGATTATTTATACAATAAAAATCCGTTTGATGATATTAAAATTTATCTAAATAAAGAAATGTTAAAATGCATAGTATTATTTTTAGATAAAGAAGAGTGTATAGGTGAGTATAAAATCCACAATATTACTTCATGGTATAATAAAAATAAACATAGATTTGGTGGATTTGATAATTGGATAAAACATAAAAATGATGAGAGAGTAAAACCAACACTTTTAGCAATCAAAAATTCTAAATTTCATAATCTCAAAAAACCAAATATGATTAATATCACCAAACAACAAGAATATATAAATCGATATTTAATTAATTTCATTAAAAAATACACAAATACTAAATTTTCAATCATTATCCCACCATATCTTAGATTATTTTATGTAATAGAAAATAATTTTACAGACGATAACTCAATATTTTTTTACACATGGAGCGAAATTTTAAAATGGTTTATTAAAGAAACTAGCAAACTAGAAAATGTCAAAGTATATGGATTTGATGATTTAGATTATGCTGATGATATAGCTAATTACAACGATTTAAGCCACTATAACATAGATTTAAATTCAATCCAGCTCGACGCTATAAAAAATCAAACAAATATCCTAACTCCACAAAACATAGATAAATATCTAAAAACAATGGAGCAAAAGATCAAATCCTATGATATAGAGCCACTTATCAAAGCTTTAGAAAATATAGAGATAGAGGAGATAAAGCAGTAAATATAGCCCATAAATAGGGCTATATCAAATTTAATTATTTAAATTATCGTTTTAGCTGATTTACGGTTTGGAGCATTTCATCACTTGTTGTGATTGCTTTTGAGTTAGCTTCATAAGCTCTTTGGCCTGTGATGAGATCAGTCATCTCTTCTACTAATTGGACATTACTCATCTCTACAAAGTGTTGCTTGATCTGACCGAAGCCATCAGTACCGCCATTACCGATATTTGGTGCTCCGCTCGCTGCGGTTTCTAAAAATAGATTATCCCCCATAGCGTGAAGTCCGGCTGGGTTTATAAAGTTAGCTAACTCTATTTGACCGATCTGTGTCATCTCTTCATTGCCTGGTTGAAGTACTGATATAGTTCCATCAGTTCCTATTGAAATTTCAGTAGCGTCAGCTGGGATAGTCATCTCAGGAAGTAGTCTATAACCATCGCTATTTACTATATTTCCATCGCCATCTAACTTAAATGCCCCATTTCTTGTATATGCTGTAGTACCATCTGGAAGCTGAACTTGGAAAAATCCATTACCGGCAATTGTCATATCAAGTGCATTTCCTGTCTCTTTAAAATATCCTTGCCCAAACATCTTTGTAATAGCAGTCGGACGCACGCCAAGACCTACTTCCATACCTGTTGGGCTCATTGTAGTAGCACTTGTAGGAGTACCAGCGTATTGCATTGTTTGATACATTAAATCAGCAAATTCGGCTCTATTTTTCTTAAAACCTATAGTATTGACATTTGAGATGTTATGCGAAGTTGTATCGATTTGTGTTTGTTGTGCTATCATACCTGTAGCTGCTGTATATAGTGATCTTATCATTATCTTATCCTTTAATTAGCTCTCATAGAAGCTAGTTTATTTATTGCATCTTGGTTAAGGTCGCTCATATGCGTTGTCATAACTTTTTGGTACATATCTACCATTCTTTGTGTTTCAATTAGACTTACCATCTCTTTAACTGGATTTACATTTGAGATTTGTGCATAGCCTTGAGCAATTGATCCGCTTTCAATATTGTCAGTTAGGCCATCGATATTATCTAGTTTATAGAGATTATCGCCCTCTTTTTGTAAATCTCTAAGCTCTCTAGGCTGAGCGATATAAAATCTCCCCACAGGCTCATCTCCTGCGTAAATATTACCATCTTTGTCGACTGTCATTTGAGTATCTTGCGGGATTTGAATACCTCTATTTGGTCCTTGTTGAGCAGCATAGTTGCTAGGCAGTACTCTATAACCCTCTTTTGTAACTAAATATCCTTCGCTATCTAAATTTAGTGAGCCATTTTTAGTCAGCCTTATACCTGATGGACTATCTACTAATAAAAATAGATCATTTTTGCCAAGTGATATATCTAGCGGATTATTAGTATGCTTTAGCCCACCAGTGCCAAAATCAGTATAAACCTCATTGATATGTGGCACTCTATTTAATGTGCGGTTTAGAAATTTAGCTGAATCTTTAGTGTGATTTTCTAGCGGCAAAGCATCCTTTGTCTCTTTAAATATTCTTTCAAAATCAGCTATTACCACATCATCTTTTTTATATCCGCTAGTATTTACATTAGCTAAGTTATTAGTAATGATATCTAAGCGGTTAAACTGAGTCACCATTGCGCCAGTTGCTTGATAATATCCATTTTGCATAATCGCTCCTGCGTTAATTTTCTAGTCCTTAAGCAAGTTGTGTTCCAATTTTGAATTTAAACTATAAGAACCCCCTTAATTTCTATATGTTATAATTACAGATTGCTACTCCCCCACGCACATATCGCATTCTATTATCATATTTACTTAGAATACTTATTTTAGCCTTAGGCATACTGCTATGCAATGCTCTATTTATTCTATCATTTGTATCTTTACTAAGCTGAGCTAACTCTATTATAGATGAGTTTTTACTCTGCTTTATTACTTCGCCACTATTTGGCAATACTCTATACTCATTATTTGCTCTTATTGATAATATCTATTAAATTATATCTTAATGTTTTATAATATTAAAAATATCATAAATCAACAATAAAAAAGATAATCATATAAAAATCTTAAGCTATAAAAAATTAATTTTAATGTATAATTGCAAGTTACTTTGAAAATCAAAATAAGGTTTATAAATTTGACTAAATTACTCAATGAAAAATTTTTTAAATTCATCTTTTCTGTTAGTATAATTGTTATTGGCGTGTGGCTTACATTTCCTAGTGAGCTTACATCAGCACAAAAATCAGCCTACACAAATGCATATTTTACTACTATTATGCTTACTTTTGGCGGGATTAGCATCGGTATTGTTTTGGGCTTTATATTAGCTTTTTTAAAATTCTTAAATATTAAAATTTTATCATTTTTTATAGATGAATATATAGATATTATTCGTGGTACGCCTGTACTTTTACAATTAATGATATTTGCTTTTGTTATACTTGCTACACTTAGCGATAACTTCTATGCAGCTGTGATTGCCCTAGGACTTAATAGTTCTGCGTATGTCGCTGAGATAGTTCGCAGTGGTATCAATAGTGTCGATCGTGGTCAGATGGAAGCAGCTCGTGCTATGGGATTAAGCTACAGTGTTTCAATGCGTCTAATAATATTCCCACAAGCAATTAAAAATATTCTACCGGCTCTTGCTAATGAATTTATAAGCTTATTTAAAGAGACATCTGTAGTAGGATTAATAGGAATATTTGATTTAACAATGCAGAGCAAAAGCTTGCAATCTACACTATTTACTCCTGAGCCAATTTTATTTGCTGGTGTGGTATATTATGCTAATGTTAAACTATTCTCCGTTATAGCAAAATTATTAGAAAATAGGCTAAATAGACATGATTAAGACAATAAATTTAACAAAAAACTATGGTGATTTATGCGTTTTAAATGGTATAAATACGCAGATAAATAGAGGCGAGGTAGTAGCTGTAATTGGCCCAAGTGGCGGCGGTAAAAGTACATTTTTACGCTGTTTAAATAGATTAGAAGAGCCTACAGATGGAGAGATAATAATAGATGGCCAAAATATCTTAGATAAAAAAGTTAATATTAATAAAATTAGACAAAAAGTAAGTATGGTATTTCAGCATTTTAATCTATTTGCCAATAAAACTGTAATGCAAAATTTAACATTAGCTCCAATTCAAGCCAAACTATGTAGTGAATCTGAAGCAAAAGATAGAGCTATTGAACTTTTAAAAAAAGTTGGCTTAGAATCCAAAGCCGATGTATATCCACACAAACTAAGTGGTGGCCAAAAACAAAGAATTGCAATCGCTAGAAGTTTAGCTTTAAAACCTGAAGTTATACTATTTGATGAGCCTACAAGCGCCTTAGACCCTGAGATGATTGGCGAGGTTTTATCTATTATGAAAGAGGTAGCAAATGAAGGACTAACTATGGTTGTAGTAACTCATGAGATGGGATTTGCTAGAAATGTAGCTAGTAGAATATTTTTTATGGATAAAGGCATAATTGCCGTAGATGGCTGCCCTAAAGCAATATTTGAAGATACTACTCATCCAAGACTAAGTGAGTTTTTAAACAAAGTACTAAATCACTAATAAAGGAACAAAATGAAGTTACTATTTAAACTTTTAATTAGCATCGCTATGCTAATAGTCGCAGCAAATGCTCAAACAATCAAAGTAGGCACAAATGCCGCTTATCCGCCATTTGAATTTGTCAATGAACAAAATCAAATTACTGGATTTGATATGGATTTAATGGCTGAAATTGCAAAAAAAATTGGCTTTAAAATTGAGATTGTAAATATCTCATTTGACTCTTTAATCCCTGCACTAAAAGCTGGCAAAATAGACATAATCGCAGCTGCTATGAGTGCTACGCCTGAGAGATTAAAAGCCGTTGATTTTAGCAAACCATATTATCATACTATGAATTTATTTATCAAAAGAGCTGATAATAAAGAGCTAACTAAATTTGAGCAACTTGAAGGCAAAAAGATATCCGTCCAATTAGGCACAGTCCAAGAGCTAGCCGCTAAAGATATTAAATCAGCTAAGGTTATGGCTATTGATGAGATATTTGGTGCGGTTATGGCAGTCAAAAACACAAAAGCCGATGCTCTTATCGTAGATAGCTCAATAGGCTATGGATATTTAAAACAAAATCCAGATTTAGTTGAATTTTTACATCTTCCAGATGGTAGCGAAGGCTTTAGCTTTGCATTTGATAAAGGCAAACACAAAGAACTTCAAGCAAAAATCAACTCAGCTATTGATGAATTAAAAAACGATGGCACATATGATAAGCTTTTAGTTAAATATAATCTAAAATAAGGTTAAATAATGAAAAATATATTCAAATTTATTCTTGTAATTGCACTGACTGCAGTTGGCTTAAATGCTAAAACAATTATAGTAGGCTCTGATGCTGAATATCCTCCGTTTGATTATATAAACGAAAATGGTAAAATTGCTGGATTTGATATTGATTTAATAGATGAAATTTCAAAAATTGCTGGATTTGAGTATAAATTTACAAAGATTGGCTTTGATGCTCTAATCCCTGCTTTAAAAGCTGGTAAAATAGATGCTATCGCAGCTAGTATGAGCGCTACACCAGAACGAAAAAAATCAGTAGATTTTAGCGATCCATACTTTTTTACTAAAAATTTATATCTAAAACTAGCTACAAATAAAGATATAACCAATAAAGAACAATTAAGTAAATTAAAAATTGGTGTAATGCTAGGTACTGTTCAAGAAGGTGTAGCTCACGCTATAAAAGGAGCTAAAGTTATACCAACTGAAGGTATTGCTGGTTCAATTATGAATTTAAAAGCTGGCAAGGTAGATGTAGTTATCGTTGATAGTTCAGTAGGATTTGGATATCTTAAGAAAAATAGCGATATCATAAGCTTTTTAGAAGAATCAGATGGTAGCGATGGGTTTGCATTTGCATTTGATAAAGGTAAAGATAGCGAATTCTTGGCTAAATTTAATGCAGGATTAAAAGAGGTTAAAGAAAACGGTACTTATGATAAACTCTTAATCAAATATGATTTAAAATGAATCAAATTTACGCACTAACCGATCAACACTTCACCCCACTAAACACTCTAAAAGCTCAAATAAATGAGCTTTTAGCCGGTGGGGTCAAAATAATCCAATATAGAAACAAAAGCCAAAATCACGATATCGCCTTACTAAAAGATATAAGCCAAATTTGCAAAAATAGCGGTGCTAAATTTATAATTAACGATGATGTACGACTAGCTAAAATGGTAGATGCTAGTGGAGTACATATAGGCAAAGATGATGATAGCTTACAAAAAGCTAGAGATATTTTAGGCTATAATGCATATATAGGAGTAAGTTGTTATAATGACTTAGAGCGTGCTAAAGATGCAGTAAAAAATGGGGCTGATTATGTAGCTTTTGGAGCTTTGTTTGCTAGTCCTACTAAGCCAAATGCGTCTATTTGCTCACTTGATATAATAAAAGAAGCAAAAAATAACCTAACTAGTAAAATCGCAGTAATAGGCGGGATAAATAGCTCAAATTTAAATATCGTTAAAGATCTTGAAATTGATTATATAGCCATTGTTTCAGCACTATATACATCTGGGTCAATCACGCAAAATCTAGCCAAATTAAACACGATATTAAAGGGATAAAATGGATATAATCTCGGCTATAATCTTAGGTATTGTAGAGGGGCTTACTGAGTTTTTACCAGTTAGCTCAACTGGCCATATGATACTTACTTCGCACTTTTTGGGTCTTGAACAGACTCAAATTTTAAAATGTTTTGAAGTAGTTATTCAATTAGGTAGTATTTTGGCTGTTGTATGGGCCTTTAAAGAGCGTTTGACAAGTGATATTTCACTATGGATTAAGCTAATTATCGGATTTATACCGACTGCGATTATTGGATTTTTGGCTTACAAATATATTAAAGAGCTATTTAATCCAAATACAGTAGCCTATATGCTGATAATCGGCGGTATTATTTTCATCATTGTTGAGCTATTTCATAAACGCCCTAGCTACACTCCTAGCACAATTCACCTACACAATGTCAGCTATAATCAAGCCCTTATAATTGGTCTTAGCCAATGCCTAGCTATGATACCAGGGACTTCTAGAAGTGGCTCTACTATTATCACAGGTTTGCTTTGTGGGCTTAGTCGTGAAGTGGCTGCTAGATTTAGCTTTTTGCTCGCTATCCCCACTATGCTAGCAGCTACAATATATGATAGCTATAAAAATAGAGAGATTTTCGCTACAAATTTAGACCAAATTTGGATATTTTTAACTGGCGCTGCTGTGGCGTTTATCGTAGCTTTAATAGTGATTAAGCTATTTTTGCGTTTTGTGGCGCATTTTAGTTATATTAGTTTTGGGGTTTATCGTATAATTTTAGGGTTAGCCTTTTTGTCGCTATCACTTTAAAGATTTGGCTAACTCTACGCAACCTTTAATAGTTTGAGATTTAGAGATTATGGGATCTGTATATGGCTTTAATGCTTGGGCTGTGGCTTTGCCGATAGCAACTGCTTTGTAGCTATCATCCCAACCCAAATTTTGGATAAAAGCCCTAACATTAATCGGGCTTGTAAATATCAAAATTGAGTTAGATTTTGGCTTGCTAGATATATCTTTTTTTAAGATTAAATTCTCATAACCATCAATCACGCTTATATCAATACCATTTTGATTAAAATATATATCTAAATTTGAAATTGTCTCTTTGGCTTTGATAAATAAAACCCTTTTACCATATAATTTCTCTAAAATTTCAGCCCCAAACTCACTTCCGTGCGAATTTTTCGCTTCGTAAATTTGAGTAAAGCCAAATTCCCTACAAGAGAGCGCTGTAGCCTTGCCAATAGCAAAAACCAAAATATCAGCTAAGATTATAGAGTTAAATTTAAGCGAATTAATACCATTTTTACTAGTAACTATAAGAGCGTCAAACTCACTCAAATCGATATTAAATTTATTAAATTTAATATCGCAAAGCGAAATTTGCTCCACACTCTCATCATCAAAAGGCGTATTAGAGATTAAATAAATCATAAGTTATCAATTAGTAGCTTTTTAACCTACTCTTTTTTATTGCACCATATGACTATATATCGCATTCACACACTGCTTTACCTGCAAATCTGAAATCTTCGCCTCAACTTCATTATAATTCTCAATATATTCAACTAACATATCACTTTTTATAATTGGTATGGGACAATTTTCACTTCCTTCTATTATAGCCTTATCATTTGCAATACAAATAATACTTATAACCTTGCAATTTTCTGGAAGGAATGACATCAGAATTTTTTCATGCTGCCTTATTTGCTGAAGTGGATTTTTTAGTCCTTCTTCTTCATTATCCTTTTTTCTTATCCAATTACCATACTGGTCAACAACTAACTTTCCAGTATAATTTTTTGTTTCAATATTAAAAATTCCCTTATTTGAAACAATTAAATGATCATATTCCTGTTGTTCATCAATAAACTCGGCATTTTTAATAAAAATACATCTATTTCCAACCTTATCAATCGATTTTTTTTCGATTTGAATGTAAGATTTATCTAACCATTTTAAAGCATAGTCTACTTTTTGTTCCCCTTCATTTCCACTTAGTTTATCTTGGGCATACTTTTCATTTGTTCGTATGAAATCTGCCTCCTTAGCAGACTCTGTGTCATAATAAAAAATCAATGCTTCATCTAACAAATCTTGTGAAATATATTTGTTTTTTGTCTTATTTTTATTAACCCGATTCATTTTATCGCTAATAAGGATGCTCCCCAACCTATAAATATCTATATACTCTCCATAAGGAAACTCATTTAACTTCATTCCAGCATGACGTGCTTTTGAACATAGTAGATTCTCTTTTTCCTTATATTCCTTATACAAATCTAGCAATTCCTTAAATCCTAATCTATCTATGCTCTCTCGAAGTTTTATTTTCAAACCACTTATAGGGCCATATTGTTGAAGTAATGATTTCTCATTAAGTTTATCAACTCTTCCGCACACATAATGAAAACAATAATCCAAAAACAATTGAATGTTGCTACTCTCTTTAGCATCAAAAATTCCTTCTTGAGTAAGTCCTTGTAACTTTACTCTTAATGATTGTAATTTATCCTTTGAAGTATTCCATTTATCTAGACTACTTTCATTAAGCATTTCAAGTTTTTCCAAATAATTGTCTCTATTCTCAAGATTATTACCACATATATCTGTAAACTCTTTTAATTTATCTTTAATCTCTTGTCTTAGATAATTTTCTCTTGTTTTAGAAAAATTCTGTGGCAACACACTACTCAATAAATCATACGCCTCTTTTATACAATTTACCTTTCTTGGATACAACCAACTTGCACCAGAAAAATAGTCACTGGTTATAGTAAAGTACCTCGCATAGTAATCATCATATATACCCGCACATTCATATCTATCTACTCCAAATTTTGCGCACATACTTTGTAATAATTGCTTCCATAAAAAATGCTCAACACCAAAATCATTCTTATATTGAAGCAATTTTCGTCTCATATCTGTTCTATTTCCAGCTATTTTTTTAATCAACTCTTCGTACGATGTAGTGTCGCTATACATAAAAATATAATCTCTAGCATACAAATATGCAAATGTAATTTTTACATTTATAAAATCAATGTCTATTAATCCTACTTCGCTAAGTTCCCTTATGTTGATATCAACACCATCAACACTTATACATTCTTTTTCTAAATTAAGCTTCATATATTTTCCCTCAATTTCATTTACTCCCACTCGATTGTCGCTGGTGGCTTAGAGCTGATATCATAAACTACACGATTAATCCCGCTAACTTCGTTTATGATCCTACGGCTACAATTTTCTAATAGATCATAAGGCAATCTAGAAAAACTCGCCGTCATACCATCGCTAGCATCCACTACCCTGATACAAACAGCATTTTCATAAGTCCTATTATCACCCATCACACCAACTGAGCTTACATTTAAAAGTACACAAAATGCTTGCCAAGTCTTATCATACCAACCACTACTTTTAAGCTCTTGCTGAAGTATCACATCAGCTTTTCTAAGTAGTTCTAAGCTAGGCTCATTTACTTCGCCCATAATGCGAATAGCAAGGCCAGGTCCTGGAAATGGATGGCGGAAAACCACATCACGACTAAGCCCAAGCTCCAAGCCAAGCGCTCTAACCTCATCTTTGAAAATCTCTCTTAAAGGCTCAATAAGCTCAAATTTCATCCACTCAGGAAGCCCCCCTACATTGTGATGACTTTTGATAGTTTTAGAAGCCCCTACAACGCTACTTTCTATAATATCAGTGTATAGCGTCCCTTGTGCTAGATACTTCACATTAGTGTGCTTTTTAGCCTCGTTATCAAAAACTTCTATAAATGTCTCGCCGATGATTTTGCGTTTTTTCTCTGGGTCTCTTACACCTTTTAAACGACTTAAAAATAACTCACTCGCATCAATGCTAATCAAATTTACCCCAAGTTTTAGCTTAAACATCTCCTCAACTTGCTTAGCCTCATTAGTGCGAAGAAGCCCATTATCTACAAATACAACTATCAAATTTTCTGGCACCGCAGTAGCCAAAAGCGCTGCTACAACAGAGCTATCCACACCACCACTTACAGCACAAAGCACCTTATCATTGCCTACTTTTTCTCTAATAGCTTGAATTTGAGTCTTAGCAAAACTTCCCATATTCCAAGTGCTATCGCACCCACAAATCTTGGCAAAATTCTTAAGCATCAAACTCCCAAACTCGCTATGAGCGACCTCTGGATGAAACTGCATAGCATAAATTTTACGCTCAAAATCACCAAAAACACAAAATTCGCTATTTTGGCTCTTAGCTATCACTTCAAAGCCTTTTGGTAGCTCATTTACCTTATCAGAGTGGCTCATCCAAACAATGCTATTATCTACCACGCCACTCATAAATTCACACTCTTTTATAATCTTGATATTAGCCTTGCCATACTCTTTGTGATTGGCTGGTGCGACATTTGCGCCATTTTTGTAAGCGATTAATTGCATACCATAGCATATCCCAAGAATAGGAAGTCCAAGAGCAAAAATCCCATCATCGCAAAAATAGGCATTTTCATCATAAACACTAGCTGGGCCACCGCTTAGAATTATACCTTTTGGATTTTTGGCTTTTATAGTATCTATGCTAGCATTAAAAGGTACAAGCTCAGTATAAACTCCTTGTTCTCTAAGTCTTCTAGCAATTAGCTGAGTATATTGCGAGCCAAAATCTAGTACCAAAATATCTGCATTTTTCATAACTCATCCTAAAATTAAATTTGTGCAAGTCTATCTAAATTTGGCTGATAAATCAATTAGCCACATTTACTTGCTGCGAATCTGTATAAAATGGATCTGCTTTATATCCACACCCTACTAAAAAAATTAAGCAAAAAGCAGCTATAATAGCCAAATGCGAAGTTTTGAGATTATTAATCATATTATCAACGATCCTAAATATAAAAATTTAAAAGCTGCTAAAGAGGCAAGAAATTTACTAAATTTATTAGGTGTAGCTAAGAGTAAGCTTATTAAATTTAGCTATCAAAAAGATGGAATTTTATTCATAGCCGTTACACATCCACTTGCCAAATTTGAGCTAAATCATGATAGTATCAAATTTCAAATAAAAAACCTATTAAACACCTATATTAGCAACAATCCAAATAGTGCATTACAACCAATAAATAGTGTGGTAATCTTTATTACAAAACTAAAAAATTTTCAAGCAGTATCACCGCAACAAAAGCCTATATTTATAGAAAGAAGTGATGGATTATTTAAAAACAGTACAAAAGATGAGCAAATTCATGCACTTTTTGAAAAGCTTAGAGAGTCTATAAATGCTAATCGATGAACTAAAATCCCTACCTAATTCCCCTGGAGTTTATCAATATTTTGATAAAAACTCAAAACTTTTATATGTTGGCAAGGCTAAGAATTTAAAAAATCGAGTAAAAAGCTATTTCAACGCTGATGCCTCACCTAGCCCAAGACTAAGCCCTAGAATAGCCAAAATGATAAGTGAAGCTATACATATAGAGTGGATTACAACTTCAAGCGAACAAGATGCGTTAATATTAGAAAATTCATTTATCAAGCAACTTCATCCAAAATATAATATTTTACTAAGAGATGATAAAACATATCCATATATTTGTGTAGATTTAAGTGTAGATTTTCCTAGATTTGAAATTACTAGAAAGGTTTTAAAAGGCTCTAATATCAAATATTTTGGTCCATTTTTTAGGGGTGCTAATGAAATTTTAGAAGCTTTGTATTTGGAGTTTAAACTAGTACAAAAAAGATCTTGTTTAAGAGAAAAAAAGGGCTGTTTATTTTATCAAATTGGACGCTGTCACGCACCTTGCCTTGGATTAATAAATAAAGAAGAGTATGCTAAAATCATAGATGAAGCTATAAAAAAGATTAAAAATCCAGAGCTTTTAATACCAAATTTAGAAAAAATAATGCTAAACTTAGCTCAAAATGAAAATTTTGAAGAGGCTGCTAAGATTAGAGATCAGATAAAAGCAATCAACGATACAGCTATTAAAATTCAAATCGATTTAGCTAAATTAGAAGATTTTGAAGTAATTAGTGTAAATATTAGTAGTAGCTTTGTTTGCGGGGTCAGGTTTAGCGTGCGCGATGGTAGAGTATGCGCATCTACTCATACTATAAAACCGGCTAAAGATATGGTAGAATCAGATCTAGAGACTCTATATTCTACAATGATTTTAGATACTTTTAACATAGACCAACCAGTTGGTGCAACTAAAATTTATACATATATAAAGCTTAAGGATGCTAAGATTTTAGAAAATATCTTAAATTTTCGCCACAATAAGAAATTTCAAATCATCCAGCCAAAAATAGGTGAAAAAAAAGAGCTAGTAAATATAGCTTATCAAAATGCTATTGAATTAATCAAAAAACATATAAAAACAAATGACTACACCCTAGCAAGGGATATTCAAGAGAGTTTTGGGCTAAATAACCTACCTTTGAAAATTGAAATTTTCGATAACTCTCATCTATTTGGCACAGCCCCTGTGGGTGCGATGGTTGTATGGGAAAATGGAGAGTTTAATAAGGCAAAATACCGCCATATGCATCTACAAAATATAAATGATTATGACCAGATGCAACAGATGCTAACTCATAGAGCCAAAAGCTTTGATAAATCATCAGCTCCAGATTTATGGGTAATAGATGGAGGCGATGCGCTACTAAATTTAGCTAATGATATTATTAAAAGTAGCGGTGCAAATGTAGATATAATCGCAATTTCTAAAGAAAAAATTGATGCTAAAGCCCATCGTGCTAAAGGCAAGGCAAATGATAAAATTTGCACAAATATAGGCAAATTTAGTCTAAACTCAAACGATATTAAACTTCAATTTATTCAGCGTTTGCGTGATGAGGCGCATAGATTTGCCATTAGCTTTCATCAAAAAATTAGGCAAAAAAACGATATACAAAGTAGTCAATTAGCCAATTTAGGCATTTCAAAAGGTTCTATAATTAAATTAATTAACTATTTTGGAAGCTTTGAAAATATTAAAAATGCAAGTTTTGATGAGATTAAAAAAGTAACAAACAAAAGCGTAGCTCAAAAAATAACTAATAAGAGCTAAATTTAAAATCTAAATTTAGCTCAAAAAATTAATTAAAACTCCTGAGTAAACTCATATCCAGCATCTTTTAATGCTTTTTCTATAGTATCTTGATGCTCTTTGCCTTTGGTTTCTAGCGTGATGGTAATTTTGGCGTCGCCATAGCTTAATTTGGTTGAAAATCTATCATAATCAATCTTAACTATATTTGCTCCAGCGATCCGTAAAACATCTCCAAGCGCCATTAAAGCACCCGGTTTATCTATCAATGTGACATTAATTATCATCTTTCTATAGCTTTTTAAAAGCCCTTTTTCGATAATTACACTTAGAGTTTGGACATCTATATTGCCACCGCTTAAAATAGCACCGATTTTAGCGCCCTTTTTAAATTCAAATTTTCCTTCTAAAATTGCAGCCACAGATACAGCCCCAGCACCTTCGACCATAATCTTTTGCTGTTCTAAAAGATACAAAATAGCATTTGCGATCTCTTCATCATCTACTTGTACCATATCATCAACGCACTCTAAAATATGAGATAGAGTAATCTGACTTGCATCCCTTACAGCAATTCCATCAGCTATAGTTCGAACGCTTTTTGAGTTATGCTGGCACTTATCTTTAAAACTCTCAAACATAGCCGGCGCGCCTTTTGCACTAACACCAATAATCTTAATATCAGGATTAATCTGCTTAGCACAACTCGCCACACCGCTAATTAACCCACCGCCACCAACAGGCACGACAATATAATCTAAATTGCTAACCTCATCAAGCATCTCTAAAGCTATTGTCCCTTGACCTGCTTGGACTAACTCATCATCAAAAGGGTGGATAAAGCTCATATTATTCTCTTTAGCATACTCTAAAGCATAGGCATAAGCCTCATCAAAATTATTACCCTTTAATATCACTTCAGCACCCAAAGCTTTAGTTCCTGATACTTTTGAAAGCGGAGCAGCCTCTGGCATAATAATTATAGCTTTTACTCCAAAATGCTTAGCGCTAATTGCTACGCCTTGAGCGTGATTACCAGCACTTGCAGCAACTACACCGCACTTTTTGGCATTTTCATCTAAATTTGCAATCTTGTTAAAAGCACCCCTTACTTTATATGCTCCTGTGATTTGAAGATTCTCTTTTTTTAGGTATATATCAGCACCAGCTATCTTGCTTAGTTTTGGAGCAAAGCCAAATGGAGTTTTAGCCACAAATCCATCAATATTTCGTTTAGCTTGAATAATTTTATTTAGACTTATCATTTTTAAACCTTTTATGCTCTATCATTATGCAGGCATCTTGTATGAAATTTAATCCTGCATCTTGTGCTATTTGCTTAGCCTCATCATTTACAATTCCTAGCTGAAGCCATAGATTTTTTACACCTAAATTTATAGCTTTTTTAGCCAATTCAGTGGCAAATTCGGCCTTTCTAAACATCACAATAGTATCTATTTTTTCTGAAATTTCATCTATACTTTGATATATTTTTCGACCTTTTATCTCGCCACTTTTTGGATAAATAGGAAAGACATTAAAACCCATATCTATAAGATAGCAACCTACTTGATTACTAGCTTTAGTATCATTAGGGCTAAAGCCTACAACGGCTATATTTTTCATAGATTTTAAGATATCTTGCATTATTTTTTCTTTTTTAATAATTTAGGAGTGAATTTTAACTAAATTTTACTAAGTTTAAATTTAAACCGCCCAAAAGTGAGTGATTTATACTCAAACTTTGGCGGTTTTTGAAGTTTTTTATTAAATTTAGACTAACTTAAAGTCTTATTTAGTAATTCTTTTTACATCAATCTCATTTGCTTTAAGAGCGTTGCCATCAACTTCGCCATATATCGTGATAAGCTCATCAGGCCCAACACTAACTCCACCCCAATCATCATCATCAATCTCTATAATAATAGTATCTTTACCATCGCTAAATTTATATTTTTCGTGGCCTACTTGAGAGATGATTTTGCCTTTTATCTCAACCCAGGTATCATCCCACGCACTAAGGGCCGCTTTGACGCTATTTACCCCATATCTAGGACCTAAAAATCCACCTTGATTCATCGGTGCTTGACCACCTGTAAAGCCTGAAGTATTTGATTGGCTAGCACCGCCTGTAAAACCTGCTGCGTTTGCGCTAATTGTTAAAGCTAAAATAGCTATTAAACTGAGTTTTTTCATCTTAATTCCTTTTAATAATTAATACAGCGTAATTATATATGATATTTGTTAAGCTATTGTGAATTTTAATTATAAAGATAGAAATTGATTTAAACGCTATCTAAATAGCAATCTCACTAAATAAACTCAAAGCAAAATCATCAAATTTAGCCCCTTTTAAATGGCTTTTACAAAATTCCACAATAACCCCATGATAACGACAAAATAGCTCATTATCGCCTATATCACCAATTGCTTTATAAATCTCATCTCTATCGATACTCTCTAGCCACTCCCTAGCCTCTTCATAGCTTTCAAATTCATATCCTAAAGCACTTAAAATCCTATTAGTATAGCTATCTACGACCATCACATCACGCCCACAACCAAAGCACAAAATAGAATAAACACTCTCAAGTCCTAAGCCCTTTTGTGCTATGAGCCATTCAAAGCTAACGCTACTAGCAAACTCATCAAAATTACCAAATTTATCTATAATTTTATTACAAAGCATACTAAGCCTTTTGGCTTTGGTATTATAAAATCCGCTCGGCTTAATAAGTTCGCTTAAAACTTCGATATTCAAATTTGCGATATCTGATAGCTCTTTAACCCCATAATCTCTTAAATTGGCTAAAGATTTTTCCACGCTTGACCACTTAGCATTTTGAGTCAAAATCGCACCCACTATAACCCAAAAGCTCCCATAATCTGGCCACCAATGTCTATTTAACTCAAAGTCAAACTCGCAAACCCCATCAAGTGCCAAAAATAGCTCAACACTTCTCAATATCGTCCTTTATACTTTGCCAAAATTGCTTAGCATTTCTTGCGCTTCTTACACCCTTACTAGCTGCAAAAGCAAGCGCTTGAGTTTTTAGGCGATTTTTATCTATATCACACCCTTTAAAAAGATTATAAACAATATCCATATACTCATCTACGCTAAGCTCATAAAAGCTAATATGCAATCCAAATCTATCAGCTAGGCTTAAATTTTCTCTACTATTTTCTTTTTCGACGATATAATTGTCGCTATTTGGGCGGCTTCTTACTAAGTGCTTTAAATTGCTTGTAGCATAAAATATTGCATTACTTGGCGGAGATTCAATCGAGCCTTCTAAGAGGCTTTTAAGCTCAATTAGGGCCTTATCCCCATTTTCAAATCCAAAATCATCACAAAAAATTATAAATTTATACTTTTTCTTATCTCTTATTTTATCAAGAATTTTATGCAAACTTTTTAACTCTCTAGCACTTATCTCGATTAAACGCAGGTTTTTATCCATAAATTTACAAAATATTCCACGCACTAAACTAGACTTTCCACAGCCTCTCTCGCCCCACAAAAGCGCATGATTTATCACTCCGTGCTCAATAAATTTAATTGTATTAAGCTCAAGCTGTTCTATTTGACTTTGCAAATTTACAAAACTATCAAGTTCAATTTTAGCAATATCTCTAACCGGTCTTAACTTGCCATCTCGCACGAGTGCTGCATAGGTATTTCTCCATTTTATTTTCATTAAAATAATCCTATTACTCTAGAGCTATAATCATATTGCACATATGGATTATTTTTATTTTGATAAATATGTTGAATTAAATTTGACTCGTTTTGCTCAGATTGATTCTTATTACTTTGAGTTTTATCATCACTTTGCTTATCTTGCTTTTGCTCTTTTAGTAATTCATTTTGAATTTCAATCTTAGCATCAATCTCCATATTTGTAGCTGTGGCTGCTACTTGAAGATCAGCTGAGCTTGGCTGGGCTGGTGCTAGGGCTGCTCTTTTGATTTGGGCGGCCTTTTTTAATGTCTCTTCTGGAGTTTTGCCTGGTGATGTATCTATGCCAACCTCACCACCTATAGCATACATCTTATTATCTGGGCCTCTTTGGTAGCTATAACTAGCCCCAGTAGTTAGTCCAGCTCCTGCTGACATGTGAGCAGCTTCATGATTGCGAACCTCTATATCTCGCTTTTGAAGTTCTATTACTTGAAGTTTTTGCTCTTGACTTAGCTCATGTTTATATCTTTTTTTTAACTCTGCTTGAGTTTGATTGTTGTGCTTATGGCTCTCTTGATCACCTGTTTTTGCATCAGCTTGTTGATTATCTACCATATAATTTGGCTGGTAGTATGAAACACTTGAAATCATCATCTATTTTTCCTTAAATAGCTCAAAATTTCAGCCAAGACATCGTCATCATCTTTGCTTGGCGATTTCAAAGCAACTTTTGTTCCAGCAATTTTGGTTAATGTTATATTTTGTTCATAGTTGCTAATATGTTTAAATTCTTGTTTAGCAGCCATAATTTTAATAGCAATAATATCTAAAAATTGCTTAGTATAAACATCAAGCTTACCAAATCTATCCTCAATCTCACCGCCAATCTCATAAACTTCGCTTACCTCAGTACATTTACTAAGTCGTCTATAAAGTTCAAGTCGTAGCCTATCTTCAGCAATTAATTCACTATTTAAAAATGCATTTACGCTTAGTTTTATATCGACTTGAGTATCGTTTTTATTATCTTTATTTAAAAGTAAATTTATCTCATCTTCGAGCATTTTAAGATATAAAGAGTAACCAATAGCTTCTATATGGCCACTTTGTGCCTCACCAATTAGATTTCCTCCGCCTCTAATTTCTAAATCATGATAAGCTAATAAGGCGCCACTACCTAAGAATGAATTTGATTCTAGTGCTACAAGTCGTTTAATCGCTTCATCGCTTAAACTCTGCCTATCTTCAACCAAAAAGTAGCAAAATCCCTGCTTAGCACCCCTACCAACTCTACCTCGTAGCTGATGCAAATCTGCAATACCAAATTTATTAGCTTCATCTATTATTATAGTATTTGCATTTGGCAAGTGAATTCCACTTTCTACAATACTAGTACAAAGAAGCAAGTCATACTCACCATTAGCAAATTTAATCATCTCATCTTCGCTAGTTTTAGCATCAATTTTACTATGAAGAGTTAAAATTTTTAAAGTCGGCACAATCTGCTTTAGCTCACGCTCAATACTAGGCATATCAGCAATTTTATTATGAAGATAAAAAATTTGCCCAGCACGGCGAATTTCACGCATTATAGCCTCTTTAATTAATCCTTTATCCCACTCTTTAACAAAAGTTCTAACATCTAATCTATCAAGTGGTGGCGTTGTTAATGTAGAATAGCTTTTTATGCTACTTAGCGCCATATTTAGACTTCGTGGAATTGGTGTAGCTGACATTGATAATAGATGAGAATGCTCACTAAATTCCTTTAGTTTCTCTTTTTGCTTTACGCCAAATTTATGCTCTTCATCGATTATTATCAGTCCTAAATTTGCACTTTGTACACTAAGCAAAGCATGCGTTCCAATTACTACAAGTGGTTTGCCATTTTGCAAATCAGCTTGCAAGCGTGATTTATCTTTTGTGCTACTAAATCTATCTAGTCGTCTTACATCAATATCAAATTTACTCAGTCTCTCTTGTAAACTTTTGTAGTGCTGAGCACAAAGTAAGGTAGTAGGCACAAAAAATAGCGCTTGAAATCCACTCTTAACACAGGCAAATATCGCATTCATAGCAACTTCAGTCTTACCAAAGCCCACATCACCGCTTAAGAGCATATCCATAACCTTACCGCTTTTTAAATGGCTTAAAATGCTATTTATAGCTCTATCTTGGTCACTAGTGTAGCAAAAGCCTGCTTCCATTTGAAATTTAGCAAATTCAGCTGTATTGGCTTCTATTTTAACACCTTCGATTAACTCACGCTTTGCTGCTAAAGCAATAATTTTACTAGCAATGATAAAGAGTTTTTCTTTGACTTTTTGCTTAAGCTTTGCAAAACTAGCCTTGCCAAGCTTATCTAGGTTAACTACTGCTCCACTTCCAGCGATGTATCTATCTATCATATCAAGATGCTCTGTTGGTAAAAGCAATCTATCATCATTTTGATAAGTTAAAACAACAAATTCTTTGCTACTACCAAGCACTCTTATTAACTCCAGACCAGCAAATTTACCAATTCCATACTCGCTATGAACGACAAAATCTCCAATCTTTAACTCATCTAAAACAATACTAGCCTTGCGTCTTTTTTGACGTGAAATAGGCTGATTTAGGCTAATTATAAGCTCATCTTTGCTTATTAGATTTAGTATTAAGTCACTTTGAATAAAATTTAAATTTAAATTAATATCAAGCCCCAATGCTCTAAAAGCACTCTTATTAGAGCTTAAAATATCTATTTTTTTATCTTTGTGAAAATTAATTAGTTCATTATTTATCTTGCCTTCAAATGGCCTATATGATTTTGCTAAAGGCAAGATTGTTACCGCCTCAAGAGCACTTATATCCATCTCGCACTCATCAAAATCTATATCTCCATCACGCACAGCCTCAAACTGTTCTAAATAATTTATAAATCCATCAATTACCCAAAATCCAAACGAATTTAGATCATGCGTAAGAGAATTTGACTCTATATGCTCAGCACTCTTTAATGCATTCTTAAATTCAGTCTGATCAAGCGCAGCCACATATGGAGTAATAGTGATGCTTTGTTCATCTTTTATACTTTTTTGCGTAGCTGGGTCAAACCTACGAATACTCTCAACTAGATTAATATCAAGCAAAATTCTACACGGCCACTCATCAGCTACGCTATAAATATCAATAATATCTCCGCTAATCCTAATCTCTCCCCTACTTTCGACAATATCAACAAAAGTATATCCATAAGCTAGCATTTCGTTTTTAAAACTATTTAAATCAATTGTATCGGCAAAATTTATATTTTTTACTCTTAATTGATTAGCGCTTGGTAATTTATGTAGGATTGTTCGAAATGGAGTTATTAAAAGTTTATTTGAATTAGAACTTTGCCAAAAGCTGCTTAAAGCTTTACTAATATCTAAAAGCTCACTATTAAACGCCCGTAAATCATCGCCTCTTTTAGCTCTAAAATCAGGCAAAACAAAACACTCACGCCCAGCATAAGTCGCTGCTGCGTAAGCCTTAGAAGCGCTCTTATCGTCGCTTACTATTAATATTTTAAATTTATCCCTATGAGCTTTAAAAAACTCATATATCTTTGCTTGCACCACTTTCCTCTGTGTCAATTATCTCAAAATTCTCTAGCGATTGCATTGAATTTGACTTTTTAAGAGAGCTTTTACCATCAAATTTACCACCATTTTCTATGCTAAAACTACCTGAACAAATATCACCTAACACAAATCCACCACTTAAAATCTCCA
This sequence comes from Campylobacter sp. P0085, assembly GCF_002139495.1. Taxonomy (NCBI): domain Bacteria; kingdom Pseudomonadati; phylum Campylobacterota; class Epsilonproteobacteria; order Campylobacterales; family Campylobacteraceae; genus Campylobacter; species Campylobacter sp. P0085. The sequence goes on from NZ_MJKB01000005.1 coordinate 141,988, forward strand.
CTGAATCTGCATCTACATTGCCTTCAAAAATACCATTTACTACAATTTTATTAGCTGATATTATTCCTGTAACCTTACCATTTTTACCAATTACTACTGTGTTATTTGATTTTATCATACCATCTACATGACCTTCAATATATAAAACTGAACCGCAGGCTAACTCGCCTTTTATATATGCGCCTTCTGATATTATGGTTGTTTCAGAGTTAAATTTGCTACTGCCTTTACCAAAGACTGCCATGTTACTCGCTTCTCCTTTTCAAATATTTCTTCATAGTTTTTTCGACTCCAATTGATAAAATTTATCGGGTCAAGTGGCCGCTGTACAAATCTTATCTCATAGTGCAGATGCGGACCTGTACTTATACCAGTATTTCCACTATAGCCTATTAGATCGCCCTTTTTAACAAACTGTCCCTCTTTTACCACATCTTTTCTAGATAGATGGGCAAATCTAGTCTTAAAGCCAAAATTATGCTCTAAAACTACTAAATATCCATATCCGCCAACTACATTAAATCCCGCCACTTGTACCACTCCATCTGCTGGAGCATACACTGGAGTTCCAATTGGCGCTCTAAGGTCAATTCCTTGGTGAAGATGCTTATGCCCTAACACTGGATGAGTTCGCCAACCAAATGCTGCTGTAATACCGCCATCTTCTATTACCTTGCCATTTGGAATCATTGAAAATATTATATTTTGTTGCTCAACAGTAAGCTTAATCTGCTCTAATCTATCATCAATTGTAGTACTATTTGAGTCATCATTTAGCCCGATTTGCTCTTCTAAAAATGAAATTTTATCTTCTATAGCCATCAACTCCTCTTCTTTGGTTGAAAGCTTTTGTTTTATATTTTCATACTCTATATTTAAATTTTTACTACTACTTATTAGCTCCTCTTTAGTCTCTCTTAGAACATTTGTCTCATCTTGCAAATATCCCATATATAGCCCACCAAGAACAAAAATAAGCAATAAAACCGCAACAACATATATAAAAATTCTCTTTAAAACCTGGCTTAATAAATAATTTCTAGAGCCATTGACATCAGTTATAGTAACAACAATCTTATCTTTCAATCTCTTCCTTAATGAAGTTTTCTACTAACATAAATGAACCAAAGACTAAATATTTCTCATTTTCATCTAAATTTGTAAACTCGCAACATGTAATACCAAGATCTTTGGCAATTTGAGTTATCTTATGTGTAGCTAATTTTCTACTATAGCTTTTATAATTATAAATATGGATTTTACCAATAAAAGGCTTTAAGCTTAATAAAACGCCAAAGATATCCTTATCATCAAAGGCATTATATATTAAATTTACCTCTCTCCAACCTATATTTTGCAAATTTTGAGCTATAGCCTTAGCAGCGTGAGCGTTATGTCCAACATCAATTATAAGATTTGGCTTTATTTTTTCACATCTGCCACGCAAAGTTAAGGCGCCTAAATTTGATATGATTTGGGCTAAATTCTCTATATTTAAAATATTGGCTGCATTTACTGCTAAACTTAAATTTGCTCTTAAAAATTCTGGTAAATTAAATTTAATAGCATAATTTTGAATCTCTTTAGCATAAATTTCACTTTGCTTTATTAATCTTACACTTTTTTGCTTAGCGATTTGATTTGCTAACTCCATACAGGCAAACTCACTACTAATTAATGCTTGATTTTGCATTGAATTAAGTTTAGTTTTAGCAATTTCTTCTATCGTACTACCAAGCATATCAATGTGATCTAGACCAATAGGGGTAAATATACTAAGAGACTTATCAAAGGCATTTGTCGCATCATATTCTCCGCCCATTCCAGCCTCTAAAATTAAAAAATCATACCCCTCAAAAATTACCCCAGCCATCAATGTTGCCCACTCAAAGTAGCTTAAACTCTCTACTATTTCACTAGTATTATTAATTAAACTAAAAATCTCTAAAAGTCTATTATGAGCTAAATTTAATCTAAATTTATCAATTTCTTCAAAACTACTATAAAATCTCTCACTAAAATCAAAAATATGCGGACTAGTATAATGTCCAACTTTTTTACCAGCCCCAGCTAAAATTTGAGCTAAAAATCTACCTGTACTTCCCTTGCCATTTGTGCCTACTATATGGATTATAGGTGGTAAATTTAAGTGTAATTTAACTAAATTAAATATCCTAGGAAATCTAGTATAATCAATCTCATCATAATATAATGGCTTTTTATTTAAAAATGCTTCATAATCCATCAAAGTGCTCGTATACAATTTATCCCCTCATTTTTAGCTGTTTGCAACCCTAAATTTACCCTTTGTAGCATCTCATTTTGACTATTGCACTCTGAGCGTGTAGCAATTCCACAACTTGCACTTACTATTATGTGCTCATCTTTATATCTAAATTTACACCCACTAATATCATTTATCATAATTTCAGCTAACCTATTAGTAGCATTTTTATCTAAATTACCTACTAAAATCACAAACTCATCCGTATTTGTTCTAGCTATAAACTCTCCATTTACACAACGATTTTGTACGATTTTAGCCATTGTAGATAAAATTGCATCTTTGGCATTTGCTCCATATTTTGCTTTGATTTCATCTAGTAAATTTATCCCAATAGCTACAATGCTATAATCAACACCATACTTTACTCTAGCCTCTTCGATATTAGCAAGTTCTATCTCAAAGCTATTTTTATTATTAACTCCTGTTAGCTCATCGGTCTTACTTTGCTCCATCATCTCTTCAAGCTCTTTTATACGCTCTTTTAATCCATTAATTATCTTGCTATCATCGCTAAGCTTTAACCCCATAGCCGAAATTTCACTACGAAGTGAATTTGATGTATTTTGTAGTTTTTGTCTAATAGCATTATATTCATCATAGCTAGTTATGCTATTTATCTCAAAAATCGCACCATCAAGACTGCTGCCATTATCTAAAAGAGTATTAGCAAAATCTTGAATTTGTTTATTTAAATTGTTTAAAATCTCATCTAAGGCGCTAATTTTTTGTTTTATCTCATTTTGGTCTAATCTTACACGCTTTAAAATACATTTTTTAATATCTTCTTCCATAGCTTGACTAGTTAATAAAGCAGGATTAGATCTTAAATGCTCACTTACTCTAGCTATATCATCATCTGCACCAGGCGCAATAGATGGTACAAGAGCAGCAATTAATAACTCGCAGTAAGATAGATATTCTAAATTTTTCTCTTTAGTTTTATATTTAAATTTCTCAATTTTAGAAATTATGGTTTCTATATCATCACTTTGTTTGATTCCATATTTTTCAAGTCGCTTGATGTAATTAGTATCAAAATGGCTAACAAACTCAAACCATCGGTCTCTGATTAAATTTAAATTCTCAACATTAATTGTTCCATTTAGCATAGAATAGCTTGAATTAGCTAGTTCTTTAGCCTTATTATTGTGCATTAAATTTATAGCATGCAACACTCGTTTTAAAAGCATTGTCTGGGCTTGACTGATTTTAGCTATATCATTTAGATTAGCACGATTTAACCTAAAACAGATAAAAGCAAAAAGCTCATCAATGCTTTTTACATTTATCTTTTTTATCTCATCTTGGTAACTCTTATCTAAGCGAGCAATATAGCCTTCAAGTCTCTTGCACTCATTTACACTCAGTCCTCGCCTAGCTGCAGCCGCACAAAATAACTCATGATAGTTATCTGGAGTTAGAATAATATTCTTATCACTCGCCTCCTTAAATACATCTTTGATAACCTCAGAGATTAGGCTTGCCATTTAAAAGACCTTGCATAGCTAGCTTACTTACAAACTCGTCAAAACACTGCAAAGATGCATTTGTAATAGCATCAAATCTCTCATTATCGCTAATAACACTATCGGTAAATCTTCTATCATTTAGTCGCTTTGTAACTCTAAAATCATAATCTCCGCTAGTTAAAATACTCTTTATTGAGCCATCTTTTTGCTTTAATCTATATTCCATTACTAAATTTGCTTTATATGCTGTAGCATATCCAAATTGATCATATGATATAGCTGAAAATGTAAGCGATTTAATAGAAGCTATTATTATGCTATCAGCCTCATTTTTATCTACTAAATTTACACCTAAGCGCCTAAGCATTGCTGATTTTATACCATCTTTGATAACCACAGTACTCTCAGGATCAGTTTTACTAATTATCACATCAACCCAAACGCTGCTTCCTATAGCATCTCTAGCTGCCACGCTAGATGGTTTGTAGCCACAACCTGCGATAAAAAACGCTAGCAATAAAATGGCAATTAATCTCACTCTATCCCTTTATGACGATATTTACAAGCTTATTTGGCACATAAATTTCTTTTATAATCTCAGATGAGCCAATCCACTTAGATACAGCGATTTTGGCTTGATTTATGATCTCTTGATCGCTTAAACTCTTATCTATCTCTATCTCGGCTCGTCTTTTGCCATTTATAGTGATAGCTAAATTTATAGTATCACTCTCAAAAACTTCACTTTTAAGCTCGATTTTTCTAAGATTTTTAAGTCCAAATAGCTCGCTACTAAGCTCCCAAGAGACATGCGGGATAATAGGCTCAAGCAAACTTAAAATTATATAATACCCCTCCGTCCATATATCTTTGTTTTGTTGAGCATTTAGGGCATTTAGAGCCTCCATACAAGCAGCGATTAAGGTATTAAATGTAAAGCTACTCTCAAAAACCTCGCTTGATTTTTTAAGTGCTTCATAGACTTTTAGCCTTGCGTATTTCTCATCTTTGTTTAAATTTGAGTGATTTATAGATGGGATTTGCTCTGTTTTATAGGCATTTACACTTCTATCACAAAGCCTATTTATAAACTTAAAAGCACCCTCAACAGCGCTATCATTCCACTCAAGCTCCTTTTGCGGTGGTGCTGCAAAAAGTATAAATAGCCTTGCGGTATCAGCACCATATCTATTAATAATCTCATCTGGATCAACTGTATTTCCCTTGCTTTTACTCATTTTAGCGCCATCTTTTAAGACCATACCTTGAGTTAATAAACTAGCAAAAGGCTCACTATCACGCAAATAACCAAGATCTCTTAAAACTTTTTGAAAAAATCTAGCGTATAAAAGATGAAGTATAGCGTGTTCTATCCCACCGATATATTGATCTACACTCATCCAATAATCAACACTTTTTTTATCAAAGGCTACTTTTTCCCAAGTTTTCTCATCACTTGCATATCTAGCAAAATACCAGCTACTTTCAAAAAATGTATCCATAGTATCGGTTTCTCTTTTAGCTTCACCACCGCATTTAGGGCATTTACACTTTTTGAAATTTGGATGCTTGTCTAGCGGATTTCCCTCACCTGTGATACTCACATCTTCAGGCAATAAAACAGGTAAATTCTCAATACTCTCGCACACAACTCCGCATTTATCACAATGCACTATAGGGATCGGCGCACCCCAATATCTCTGTCTAGAGATACCCCAATCTCTTAATTTGTAGTTTGTAACCTCTTTACCGCTACTGCTATTTTCAAAGTAATTTATGATAGTTTTATTGGCCTCATCATAATCCATATTATTTATCATATCTGAATTTATATGCTTGCCACTCTTTTGAGTATATGGCAACTCATCGCACTCTATTATCTTTTTAATAGGTAGATTAAATTTAATAGCAAACTCATAATCCCTCTCATCATGAGCAGGCACCGCCATCAAAGCCCCATGACCATACTCAGCCAAGACGAAATTCGCACACCATATCGGCACTAGCTCTTTAGTTATCGGATGGATAGCATTAATGCCTAGATAGACCCCATCTTTATCGGCTATTTGGCGCTCTTTTGGACTTTGATTTAGCATAAATTTGATCTTATCTTTTATCTCTTTTGGGGTATTATCACTATTTAAAATCTTTTTTGTAAGGCTATGCTCTGGCGCTAAAGCACAATAACTAACTCCATAAATAGTATCAGCCCTAGTAGTAAAGACCATAAATCCATCTTCACTAGCAATCTCCTTGCTACGATCATCAAGCTTAAATTCAAACTCAAGCCCACTACTTTTACCTATCCAATTCTCTTGCATAGTTATAACTTGATTTGGCCATTTACCATCTAAATCTTTTAAACACTCCAAAAGCTCATTAGCATAATCTGTAATTTTAAGATAATATCCTGGCATCTCTTTTTGGATTACATCGTGGCCACATCTCCAGCATTTGCCATCTTCTACTTGCTCATTTGCCAAAACTGTTTGGTCATTTTCACACCAATTTACCACAGCGGATTTGCGATATACTAAGCCTTTTTCATACATTTTTATGAAAAACTCTTGCTCCCATCTTGTATAGAGTGGATCACTAGTAGCTAATAAGCGATTTTTAGAAAAGCTTAACCCCAAGGTATCAAGCTCTTTTATCATATATTCTATATTTTCATATGTCCATTTTTTAGGATGAATTTTATGCTTTATAGCAGCATTTTCTGCTGGCATACCAAAGCTATCAAAACCCATTGGTTGAAGAACATTAAACCCCATATTTCTATAATACCTAGATAGGGCATCACCTATAGCGTAGTTTCGCACATGCCCCATGTGAAGTCTGCCACTAGGATATGGAAACATAGATAAAATATATTTTTTAGGTAAGCTATAATCATCTTTTGGCTCGCTATAACCGCTATCTCTCCAAGTAGTTTGCCATTTATACTCTATATCTTTAGCTACATATTGCATTATCTATCCTTAAAATTCATCTCTAGTTTTATACGCTTCTATCAATATCAAAATAATAGAAAATATATTTGCCAAAATCGCACCTATAACTAGCGTATATACCATACTTTGGCTATAGCCAGTTATTAGCAATACAAAAGCAGGAATTAGGTGTAAATCAGCCACCAATGAACTAGCAAAAAGCTCCGCTGCGAGCAAATTTCTTACTCCTACTTTCAATAGAGTTGAGATCAAATTTATACTAGCAGCGATAAACAGAGCCACAGCACTATCTTCAAATAAAAACCCAGCCGTAGTAGTCAAGCTCATAAGTGCAAAAAATGTAAATATAACCTTACCCCAATCCATATAAACTCCTTATAATCTACCTTTTTCATACATAGCGCGAATTTTCTCTTTCTCTTTTTTTCTTAGCTCCTTAGCAACAATCAACGCTCTATAACCCTCAACACTAAATCTAAACCAACTTAGCATAGGTGCTGCTATAAAAACCGAGCTTAGAGTGCCGATTAAAATTCCAATTATCATAATAGTAGAAAATCCATGTATCATATCTCCACCATAGAAAAATAGGGTAATCACCGCTAAAAGAGTAGTCACAGAAGTCATCAAAGTCCTAGAAAGAGTAAGCGATACAGACTCATTAATCACCCCAAATAACTCTATAAATTTACTATCTCTAATCCTCTCTCTAATCCTATCAAATATAATAATAGTATCATTTAGAGAGTATCCTAAAACAGTTAAAACCGCCGCTAAGGTATCTAAATTCACATCAATACTAAGCAAACTAATAGCCCCAAGCACGATAACTACATCGTGAATTTCACTAAATATAGCTGCTATTGCAAATCTCCACTCAAACCTAATACCGATATAAACAAGTATCAAAATAAGCGAAACAACAATAGCCATTATACCTTTTTGCCTTAATTCACTACCGATTTTTGGCCCTACTACATCAACTCGGCGAATCTCAAATTCCCCACTACCTTTAAGCATATCAGCCACAAAATCCCCAGGATTATTGCCTAAGCTATCACTAGTTGTGGTATATCTAATGGTGATTTCGCTAGCTGAACCAAACTCTGTGATACTAGCATTTTTCAAAATTTCATTACTAGCAAATTTCTGCCTAATCAAATCTATTGGCGCATCCTTATCATGATATTTAACCTGAATTAGCGTCCCACCAGCAAAGTCAATCCCATAATTTAACCCCTTGGTAAATAAAAGCGCAATAGAGCCAAAAAACAGCACACCACTAAGAGCAAACATCACCCATCTAATGCTCATAAAATTATATATTTTACCCTTATCAAATACCTGCATTTTAGCCCCTTTTAATCCTATAACCAAACCACAGCACGCTACTACCCTTTTCTATCTTGCGACTTAAAAACTCAAACATCCCATGGGTACCTAAAATCGCCGTAAGCATAGAGGCTACAATACCTATACTCATAGTTACAGCAAAGCCCTTTACAGGTCCAGTGCCATAAGCATATAGAGCAGCTGAAGTTATAAGCGTGGTTAAATTCGAATCCACGATAGCACTCATAGCATTTTGATAGCCCTTTTGGATACAAGTGTGGATATTGTGACCCTCTTTTAAAAGCTCTCTAATACGCTCATTTATAATCACATTGGCATCCACGGCCATACCGATAGTAAGCAAAATACCAGCCATACCAGGAAGTGTAAGCGTCGCACCAAATAGCGCCATAACCGCTATAAGTAGCACTATATTAACAACTAAAGCGATATTAGCCAAAACTCCAGCTAGACCATACACCATAACCATAAATATCAAAACCAAAATAGCACCCACAGATAGCGCCACCATACTTTGATCGATACTTTGCTGACCTAGGCTTGGGCCTATGCTTCTTTTCTCTTCTAAATTCACAGGAGCTATCAATGCCCCGCTTCTTAAAGCTATAGCCACATCTCTAGCCTCTTCTACACTAAATCCACCACTTATCTGACCGCTTCCGCCGCCAATTCTCTCATTAATAGATGGAGCTGAATATACTCTATTATCTAATACTATAGCAAGTCTTTTACCTACATTTGCTCCAGTAAAATCCCCAAATATCTTAGCGCCTTGAGCATTTAGAGTAAAATTTATAATTGGCATATTTGTTTGATTATCAAATGCCACCTTAGCATCTACTAGCATACTACCATCTAAGATAGGAATTTCATTAACTAAATACTTATATCTTGGATTTCTAGCATCGCTTAATAATAGATCTCCATAAGCTGCGGCCTCATCTTCGTTCATAGTTTGAGCCATATCTTGGCGTTTTTCATCCACTGCCATGAGCTGTAAATGCGCTGATTTGGCTATCAAATCCATGGCTCTTTGCTCATCGGCTGCATTTTTAATACCAGGAAGTTCAACTAAAATTTTATCTTCACCTTGCTTAATCACCGTAGGCTCAGCCAAGCCAAATTGATCTAAGCGATTTCTGATAGTCTCTACTGCTTGATCTACTGCGTATTTGGCTGTGTCGATCTTCTCTTGCGGGGTGAGTAAAATTCTGTAATTTAGCTCATCTTTTTGAATTTCAATACCACTGATTTTAGATAAAATTCCATCTAATTTCTTGATATCATCACTATCTAAAAGAGCTATACTAATCCCGCTCTCATCGGCTTTTAATCTATCTACTAAGATATCATTTTTATCAGTATCGTATTTGATAGCTGAAGCTATTGATTTGATTTTAGATATTAAAGCTGCGTCTGTTTGGACGCTTAATAGCATATATAAACCACCTTGTAAATCAAGCCCTAGGCTTACCTTTTTACCATTTTGACTATCAGTAAAGCTTGGTATAGAAAAAAATATACCAAACACTAAAGCAAGGATAAAAACTATAAGCCTATAAGTTACCCTACTTCTCATCACTTGACTCTATTTTGTCTAATTTTTTGGCGACAAAATTTCTATCAATGCGGACAATTACATCATCATTAAGTTTAACTTTGATAAAATCATCTTCTGGTTTTACCACTTCGCATACTAAGCCTCCATTTGTGATGATTTTATCACCTTTTTGGAGATTTGCTAGCATATTTTTATGCTCACGCTGCTGCTTTTGCTGTGGTCTAATAACCAAAAAATAGAATATTGCAAACAATACAACAAGAGGTAATAATGAAGTTAGCATTGAATTTTCTGCCATGTAAATCCTTTAAGAAAAAATTAGTTGCCTATTTTACATTAAAATTTATAATAAAAGGCTTTATGATCTCTATTTTGCTATCCCTTTTTATATTTTTGGATCTACTAAATTTAAAATATATAGCAAATTTAGGGCTTTTAAGTGCGATTATAGGTTTATATATCCTTTTAAAAAGCGATAGAAAAATTTGGTTTTGGAGTGGGTTTTTTATCGGATTATTTTGGTTTTATTGGATTAGTTTTAGTTTGATTTATTATAATTTTGGCTATCTTATACCTGTTGAAATTTTGGGAATTTGCTTAATATATGGCTTTATATTTTTAGCTGTTAGTTGGCTAGAGAGTATCTATATCAAGGCTATTTTCTTGCTATTTGCTAGTTATGTGACACCTTTTGGCTTTGATTGGTTGAATTTTGAATTGATATTTGTCGATACACTTTTTAAGCCTACTATTTATACTCTTGCTTTGGTGCTTATATCTATAATTATAGCTATTAAATTTAATATATATATTGGTATCTCATTGCTTATTTGCTCTTTAGCGATTAATTACAACTATAAAACTGAGTCTAAAAGCCTTCCTTTTGATATCTCACTTATTAGCACAAATATTAGTCAAGATAAAATCTGGGAACGCTCTACAAAAGATAAAATTGTAAAAAGCAATCTTGATATGATTGATCAAGCTATAAGTGATGGCTCTAGAATTGTAGTTTTACCTGAGAGTTCATTTCCACTATTTTTAGATCATAGTGAAATTTTACTTAGCGTTTTAAAACAAAAATCATATCAAATCGCCATCGTAGCTGGAGCTCTAGGAGCTAATAATAATAAGATATACAATTCAACCTATCTTTTTGATAAAGGGGAAATAAAAAGACTTGACAAGCTAATATTAGTGCCATTTGGTGAAGAGATACCACTTCCAAATTTTATTAAAAATTTAATAAATGAGATATTCTTTGATTCAGCCGTAGATTATAGTCATGCTAATAGCGTAAGTGATTATGAGATAGATGGAGTCAAGATACGAAATGCTATCTGCTATGAAGCTACCAAAGATGAGCTATTTAAGGATAATCCTAAATTTATGATAGCTATTAGCAATAATGCGTGGTTTAGCCCATCTACTCAGCCAAATTTACAAAGCAAACTACTAAAACTAAAAGCATATAAATACAAAACCACAATCTATCATAGTATAAATGGAAGCCCAAGCCAGATGATTACTCCATAAATGTTACTATAAGTAACTTTTAATTACTATTTTATAATTTTTATTTTATAATTTTTATTTTATAATTAAATTTTAATAATTTAAATTTTTTATATAGCAAACATAATTAAATTTGGCAAAAAGTTTTGGTTGATATAGATTTAATGAGCAGTGTTGCAGCGATTAAAGATCTATTTGTAGTGGTTGAAAGTCAAGTAAAACTTGGTGGTATCTATGAAGTTGTTGAAAATAATGAGATTGAATTTGGTATAAAAGGCGACTACCAAACAACTGGTATAGAAGATTATGATAACATACTTAACTATGGTGTATATGTAGGATATAACTATAAATTTTAATAAAATGGGCGAAGAAACTCGCCCTAATTTATACTTAAATTTACTCTAAATCTATCTAAATTTACAATTATGCACCAAGATATCTTTTGCGAATTTCATCATTGCCTATCATATCTTTTGATACACCTTCCATAACGATATGGCCATTTTCTAATACATAGGTATAATCACTAGTTTTAAGGGCTAAAAATGCATTTTGCTCAACCAATAATATAGTAATACCCTCTTCTTTAAGCCTCTCAATAATATCAAAAACCTCGCCTACAATCTTAGGAGCAAGGCCAAGGCTAGGCTCATCAAGCATTAAAAGCTTTGGCTCACTCATTAAAGCTCTAGATATAGCTAACATTTGAGCCTCTCCACCGCTTAGAGTTCCAGCAAGTTGATCACGCTTTTGCTTAAGCCTTGGAAATAGATCATACATAGTCTCTTTTAAATGCTCATAGTTTTCATCATTATTAAAAGCACCCATTTTAAGATTTTCTTCTACGCTTAGATTTATAAAAACTCTTCTGCCCTCTGGCACTAAGGCTATACCTTGCTTTACGATTGTGTGAGTCTTGTGTCTGCTAGTATCATAGCCTAAAAAATTTATCTCACCACTTCTTTTGACTGAATTTATAAGCGCATTTAGAGTGCTAGTTTTGCCTGCGCCATTTGAGCCGATTAAGCTTACTATTTGACCAGTTTGCACAGAAAAGCTAATCCCCTTTACAGCCTCAATCATTCCATAATATACATGCAAATTTCTAACATCTATCATTGTATAAAATCCCCTAAATAAGCACTTATAACATCTTCGTGTTTTACCGCATCAGCTGGCGAGCCAGTAAAAATCACCCTACCATAATCAAGCACCAAAACCCTATCGCAAAGATGATTTACAAATTTCATATCATGCTCAATTAATAAAATAGATAACCCATCAGTAGCCCTAAGATCAAATATCAAATTTGCTAACTCATCGCTCTCGCTAGGATTCATACCAGCTGCTGGTTCATCTAGTAAAAGTAGTTTTGGATTAGTTGCTAACGCTCTTGCTATCTCTACTTTGCGCTGCGTTCCGTAACTTAAGTTTTTAGCAAATTCATTAGCATATCTAGCAATACCTAAACGCTCTAAAATTGCCATAGCGCGCTCTTTGGCTATTCTTTCAGATTTAGCAAATCTACCAAGATGCAAACAAGCTTCTAAAAAACTATATCTTGTTGAGCTATTTAAGCCGATTAATACATTTTCTAAGACAGTAAGAGAACCAAAAAGACGAATATTTTGAAATGTTCTAGCAATACCTAAATTTACAATTTTATTTGGCTTAATTCCATTTAATCTTTTGCCATCAAATTTGATCTCACCACTGCTTGGCTCATAGGCTCCAGTAATTATATTAAACATAGTAGTTTTTCCAGCCCCATTAGGCCCAATAAGCCCAAAAATCTCTCCACTTTTTACACCAAAGCTAGTCTCTTTGATAGCCTCTACACCACCAAAATTTTTACAAATTTTACTTAGTTCTAATATCATTTGCGTCTACCTCTAAATAGATCCCCTAGCTCCATCTGCCCCATAATACCCTTTCTAGCAAACAGCATTACAAAGATTAATACTAATGAGAATACAACCATTCTAAGCCCTGGGTAAGCCTCAGTTTGATAGCCAAAGATATTCATAGGCTCATCTAAAAATCTTAGCCACTCACTACCACCAATTACTAACACTGTACCAATAATAGCTCCAGTAGTACTACCAAGTCCACCAAGCACTATGATAATAAGCAGTAAGAATGTAAACATAAATGTAAATTGATCAGGACTAACACTACCTAATAATCCAACTAGTAAAGCTCCACCCATACCTTCAAAAAATGCACTTACACAAAACGCTGTAGTCTTAGTAGCAAAGGTATTAATCCCCATAGCCATAGCTGCGTCTTCATCATCTCTTACGGCTTTCATAGCACGGCCAAATTTAGAATATACTAAATTTAAAATTACAACAGTAGCAAAAATAGCTAGTCCACCACTATAAAAAATATTTGTAAAGCGACTTAAATCTCCATTACTATCAACTCTCATAACCTCATTTAAGCCAATTGAACCATTTGTAAAGGCAGGGAAATTTACAGCTAAAAGTTGAATTATAAAACCAAACCCCAAAGTAACAATAGCCAAATAATCACCCCTAACTCTAAATACAGGCATAGCAAGCAGTAAAGCTAAAAGTGTAGCACAAACACCACTGATAAACATTGCTAAAATAAAATTACTAGTATAAATAGCTAAGATAATATTTGATGGCTCAGCTGCATCAAATTGATATAGCTTAGAATCAGCATTAAGAAGCAAAATAGCAGCTACATAAGCCCCAACAGCCACAAACCCATTTGGCTCAAGACTAAATTGTCCAGTAACTCCATTTATAAGATTATAGCTAATAGCAAGAGTAATAAATATAGCAATATTATTTACAATTCCTAAACTATACTCGCCTAGATACGCATCACAGAAAAATAAAAACCCAATTGCTAAAATAACAGCTAACCAAAATTTAAATCTACTTGCCATCTAAAACCTACTCTTTTCAAAATTATATCCCAAAATTCCAGTTGGTTTAAATAGTAAAACCAAAATCAAAAAGATAAATGCAAAAGCATCTTTAAACCCTGCAAGATCTGGAAATAGCGCCACAGCAACAACCTCTGTAAATCCAATAATAAATCCGCCAAGCACAGCTCCGCCAACGCTACCAATACCGCCAAGCACCGCAGCGGCAAAAGCCTTAAGCCCAATTAATACGCCCATTAATGGATCGATACTAGGATAATTAATAGCCCAAAATACACCGCCAATGGCAGCAAGAGATGAGCCAAGTCCAAAAACAATAGATATGATTAAATTTGCATCAATTCCCATTAAATTAACTGTACTAATATCAAAAGCAAGCGCTCTAATTGCTATGCCATATTTTGTTTTATAAAGCACATACAACACTATCATTAATAAAAATATTGTAATTACTGGTACAAAAATAGCACTAACTGGCAATGTAATCGCACCAATACTTACTACTTGTTCAAAAAACTCAGGTACATTAAATGATCTAGGTGTGCCACCAAACACTACTTGAAACACATTTTCAAGTAAAAAACTAATACCAATAGCTGTAATTAATAGTGAAATTCTAGGAGCTGAGCGAAGTGGTTTATAAGCAATCTTATCAGTACAAACACCAAGAAGTGCCGATACAACAACTGCAAAAAGTAAAGCAAATCCAAAAGGAAGTGCCATACTAGTCATACAAAACAAAGCCACATATGCCCCAACCATCATAATATCGCCATGAGCAAAGTTGATAAGCCTTAAAACACCATAAACCATAGTATAGCCAATAGCTATCAAAGCATACATGGATCCAAGACTAAAACCATTTACCATCTGCTGTAAAAATAGAGTAATATCCATAAATTTCCTTCTACATAAACCTAATATTGTGCCAAAAACTACTAAACTCTAAGTAAATTTATTCATTTCTTAAGGTAGTTAAAATATCTACATTACTAGCTTTTTTGGCTGGATAATATGATGATAGCAAAACAATTACTATCGCACCAATCAAGATCATTGCTAAATCACTTAAAGCTAACTCCATTGGTAATTTTGAGCTTCCATAAACATCAGCAGGTAAATTTACTATATCAAAGCTACCTAGCAACCACACTCCAAAAAGCCCCAAAATAAGACCAAAAATTATCCCGCTTCCTCCGATTACAACACCTTGAACAAAAAAACTTTTTTTAATCTCGCTTTTACTAGCACCAAGTGCAAGCAAAAGAGCAATCTCTTGACGACGATTCATCACAGTCATCAAAAGTGAGCTAATGATATTTAAACTAGCTACCAAAATAATAAGCATTAAAACAATAAAAAGCGCCCTTTTTTCTAGCTCTAAAGCACTAAAAAAATTACCATTTTGTTCCCACCATCCAATAGCTCTTTGACCTGGGGATAGATTTTGATTTAATTTGACAATATCACTCTTTGGATTATCTGAGTAGATATGAATTCCATCATATCTACCACTTTCATAGCCTAAAATTTTAGCCAAAGCATTAACATCTGTATAAGAATAAGCCTTATCATATGCGATTAATCCGGAGCTAAAATTAGCTACATAATTAAATCTTTTCATCGTTGGCATAGATACTAACCCGCCAGCACTAAGCTGCATAAATAGCATAGTAACCTTCTCATTAAGCGAAAGGGCAAAATCATCAGCAATTCCCTTGCCAAGAAGAATTTCAAAACCACTTGGAGTAGTATTGCTAAGTGCCTCTTTTACCACAGAGTTTATCTGTTTTTCATAATCAAAATTTACTCCAAACAATAGACCGCCTTCAAGCTTATTGCCATGTTTTACAATAGCTTGAGTAGAGATATATGGGCTAAATTTAAGCTCTTTAAACTGCTCTTTAAGCTTAGCTACATCGCTATCATCGATAGAGCCTTTCATATAGCTTATAATCGTGATTGGATAGTTCATAGTAAATAGCTTACGCTCAAATTCTTTATCAAAACCATTCATTATAGCCATAGCAATTATAAGCACCATAAGCCCAACACTAACCCCCAAAAAAGCTAAAATCGCCGATAGTGTGATAAATGGCTGAGACTTATCAAATCGTAGATATTTAAATAGCAGATACTTAACCACTAGGCAAAGACTCCGATTTTTGGCCCACTCTTACCACAACACTCTTTATATTTTAATCCACTACCACAAGGGCAAGGCGAGTTGCGAGATGGTTTTTTACCGGTTTTTAGGCTCTCTTTTGGCGTTTCTATATCTTTAGATTTTGGCTCTTGCGATGGCTCTTCTATTTTAAATTTAACCACCTGTAAGGCTCTTGCACTATCTGTTTTAAGCTTGCTCACAAGCTCCATAAATAGATTATAACTCTCTTTTTTATACTCTGTTAGGGGATCTTTTTGGTTATAACCTCTAAGGCCGATTCCTGTTTTTAAGATATCCATTTGATATAGATGCTCTCTCCATGCCGCATCTAAAATTTGAAGATATAGCAATTTTTCAATCCCTTTTCTTTGTTCAATATCTATTTGCGACATCTTTAGCTCATAATCAGCAGCCAATTTATCTATAATCAATCCTTTAAGCTCATTAAAATCAAGACCTTTAAGCTCATTTGGATCAATATCAATTAGACTATTTTCTTTTACCACAAGAGCTAATCTATTCGTATCAAAATCTTCGCTTAACCCACCTTCTATAACATCAGCCTCACTTAACATCATTAATACTAAATCTTCTCTATTTGAGATTATTTTCTCTTTAAGATCGCTATTTGGATCTAATAGCTCATCTCTATATTTATATATAGTTTTTCTTTGTTCATTTGCTACATCATCATACTCTAAGACATGCTTTCTACTCTCAAAATGCAAGCTCTCTACTTTCTTTTGAGCATTCTCTACAGCACGAGTAACTAGCCTACTCTCTATACTCTCACCCTCTTCGATTCCAAGTCTTTCCATAATAGCTTTTATCTTATCACTACCAAATATCCTAAGGAGATTATCTTCTAAGCTTAGATAAAATCTACTAACACCGGGATCACCTTGACGACCAGCACGACCCCTTAATTGATTATCTATACGGCGACTCTCGTGCCTTTCTGTGCCTATGATATATAACCCACCAAGCGCTCTAACCTCATCATCGATTCTGATATCCACGCCACGACCAGCCATATTAGTTGCAATAGTTACAGCACCTTTGGCTCCAGCTTCGGCAATGATTTGCGCCTCTTTTTCATGGTTTTTAGCATTTAATACAGAGTGAGCTATACGCTCTTTGACTAGCATTTTGTGAAATACTTCACTCTTTTCGATACTTGCAGTACCTACTAGCACTGGCTGACCTTTAGCATTTGCTATTTTTATCTCTTCTATTACAGCTTTAAATTTCTCATTTTCACTCTTATATATTAAATCATCTTTATCAACTCTTTTAATTGGTAGATTAGTTGGGATAGAGATTACATCTAAGTTATAAATTTGAGCAAATTCAGCTGCTTCAGTCTGTGCTGTACCAGTCATTCCAGCAATTGTTCCATACATCCTAAAGTAATTTTGAAAAGTGATATCAGCTAAAGTTTGGCTCTCTTCTTGGATTTTTACACCCTCTTTGGCCTCTAAGGCTTGATGAAGGCCTTCACTAAATCTCCTACCTTCGCTAAGTCTTCCTGTAAATTCATCTACAATTACTACGCCTTCATCACGAACTACATAGTGTACATCTTTTTCAAATAGATTATGAGCTTTAAGAGCTTGATCTAGATGGTGGCTTAAGATTGCATTTTCTAAATTATATAAATTTTCTACACCAAATAGCTGTTCAGCTTTAGCGATTCCAGCCTCAGTTATTATTATAGTTCTACTCTTTTCATCTACTATAAAATCCCCAGTTGGCTTATCTTGTGGTGTAGCAGCTGGCTCGCCTTTTACCATCGCTCTAGCCACTTCATCAGCTTTTATATACCCATCTAATGTGCGATTAGTAGGCCCTGAGATAATCAATGGAGTTCTAGCCTCATCTATTAAGATACTATCAACCTCATCTACAATTACAAAATTATGCTCTCTTTGCACCTTGCTAGATAGTTCAAATTTCATATTATCACGCAGATAATCAAAGCCAAATTCATTATTTGTACCATATGTAATATCAGCATCATATGAGGCTTTACGCTTTGTATCATCATACTCGCCACCTACTATAATACCAACACTAAGGCCTAAAAAATTATATATAGCACTCATTTGAGTAGCATCTCTTTTGGCTAAATAGTCATTTACTGTAACTACATGAACCCCTTTTTTATCCATAGCATTTAACACCACCGGCAAAGTCGCTACTAAGGTTTTGCCCTCACCAGTTTTCATCTCTGCAATCTTGCCTTCATTTAAAACCATACCGCCTATTAGTTGCACATCAAAGTGTCTCATATTTAAAACTCTTTTAGAGACCTCTCTAACAATAGCAAAAACATCATTTAATATGCTATCTTTAGTAACCTTACCATCTATTAAAGAGATTTGCAAAGTAATAAATTCGCCCCTTAATTCATCATCACTTAAGGCTTCATATTTTGATTCTAAGGCATTAATTTTGGCTACTCTTTTATAATATTTTTTAATCTCTTTATCATTTTTAGTTCCAAATATTTTTCTAGCTATGAATGAAAGCATATTATATCCTGTAGTTAAAATAAGTCGCTATTTTATCTAAAAATCCCTTAAATTTAAGCTTTTATTTGCTAAATTTAGCTAAAATCATCTATTTAAAATACTCAAATTTAAGGCAAAATATGAGAAAATTTATACTTGTTTTTATCCTATCTTTAAATCTTTTTGGAGCTAATGAGTTAACATTTAAAAGTTTAATTGGCGAATTTACTCAAACTATCACCAGTCAAGACCAAAAGATAATATATACTGGGTCGTTAGCTATTGATAGTGATTTTGGTGCATTTTGGCAATATAATACACCAATGCAAAAACTAATATATTTTAGCAATAATCAAGTTATTATCATAGAACCAGAATTAGAACAAGCCATAATTACTAACCTAAAAAGTTCTCCAGATATCACTAAAATACTAAAAAACGCCAAAAAGCTTAGCGATGATAATTTTCAAGCAGTTTATGAAGATGTAGTCTATGATATTATAACGCAAAACTCACTACCAAAACTCATTGCTTATGAGGATAAACTAGGCAATAAAGCTATAATTGAATTTACCCAAATAAGCAAAGATAAAATAATAAGCAAGGATATTTTAACGCCACAAATTCCAAGCAATTACGATATTATTAGCAATTAAAATTTTTATTAAAATCTACCATCTAAGAGTTGATTTTCAATCTTTGGTAAATTTGGCAAATTAGGCTGAGTTGAATCACCCTTGTTGTGCATATCTCTTATAGCATCAAGAATCTTTTGAACATTAGTTTCATCGACAAATTTGAGCCTAATGATATATATATCATCGATTGTTATAGAGTGCTTTTTATCTATATATTTTGTTAGAGTAGATTTAAAGCTCTCTTTGCCCTTTGAGGTCATAATATCTTCAGCATAAAAGCTACCTACAACAATATTTAAAGCATCATAAATAGGCGCTCTTGCCACATTATCATCTCTAGTTATAATCTCTAAATCCATTGATATTTTTTTAAGATTATTTACATCATATTTGGAGTATAAATCACTCTCAAACCCCTCTACACTCACCACATCACCAAAGCTAATTCCACATAAAATTAGCCAAAACATAAAAATTTTTTTCATATTCCTTCCTTTATAAAATTCTCTTTTTCATAAAACCTAGCTACGCATTTATCTATATTTACTACACTTTTTAGATATGAGTAAAAATCTCTTTTGCGTGTATAAATTATACTTAAATCATTCCAGCTAATTGCTCGTGATAGTGCTACATAAAGCTGTCCATTAGCAAAAATATTATTTAAATCACATACCAAACGCCTTATACTCATACCTTGTGATTTATGGATTGTAATAGCGTAGGCTAATTTTAGTGGAAACTGAGTAAATTCAGCCCGCAATTTCTCTTTTATACCGCCTTCATCATCTTTTTCATACTCAAAAAGTGAATATGTAAATGGCTCTACATCGGCTATATTTCCGCTATCTTTTAGTACACTTATGCTAACTACCACGCCATTATCATCTTTATTAATATTTTTGATAATGCCTTGTTCGCCATTATAATACTCGCCCCATTTATTACATAAAAACATAACTCTAGCACCAATTTTTATCTTAAGCTCACTTAAGACATTTAGATTATTTATCCATTTAGTATAAGCATCGTTTTGCAGTGTCTCATCATAAACTCTACCACTTGCACTTATAGTTTCAAGCTGATTTGGAATCTGGGCTAATTTTTTAGCATTTAATGCATCAGCTTCAGCATTTCTACCATATAAAATTACGCTATCTTTGGCAATCTCATTTGTAATTTTTGAGCTTAGTTTTTTGTAAATTTCAGCATCAATATTTCCTAGTCTAATGCGTGAAAGCATAGAATAAAACTGAGTATCTGATGTACGCTTAGATATTACCAATTCAATATTTTTAAATTTAAAATTATACCAAGCTGTCGAGTCAAATGCATAGTTAAATTTTATTAATGTCATATCATCTTTTTGGCGTTTAATAGGTGGGAGCTGATAAAAATCCCCTACAACCATAAGCCGCCCTTTAAATTCACCCTGCATCAGACGCAAAGATATCATCTCCATCAATTCAGCACTTACCATAGATATCTCATCAATTATCAAAAGATCGATATTTTTGATAATATCAAATAACTCTTTTAACTTTGATTTTTGCTTAAGATCAAGAGCTTTTAGCTCCATATGATTAGCACAAAGCCCAAATTTAAAAAAGCTATGTATAGTCACCCCACCGATCCCAACAGCACTAATCCCAGTGCTACCAAGTGCTACAATATTCTTACCATTATCTTTATAAATTCGCATAATCTCTTTGGTGGTATAGCTCTTGCCTACTCCGCCACCACCAGTTAAAAATAGATTATTATCCCTAAGAAGCTCTATAATACAATTTAACAAACTATTTATCCTATTTTTGTTAGAATTATACCCAAAAAATATTAAGGATAAAGATGAAAAATTCACTACTATTTCTAATAATTTTTATATTTTTGGGCTGCGCTAAACAGAGCTATACGCTAAATGAGTTAAATTTAAGGCTTGATTTGGATTTTAATCAAAGTGCAAATATCCTACCTGATACCACTCTAAACTTCAAATCAAATAATAATGAATTAATCAATAGATATTTTAGCGTTTGGGATAGCGGATTTGATGTGGATATAAATGAGGCTATGTGGGCGTTTAATACCTACACTTATGATAAGCAAAAATATTATGGAGAGAGCCATATCTTGCGTGATCAAGAGTGGTTTGATAGACACAGACAAAATGCGAATTTCGCAGCTTATAAAAGAGTTTTAAAACCTGCAATAATCCTTAGAGATACCGCCGTTAGGAGTTTTCCTACCAAAGAGAGACTATTTTTGGATAGTAGGCCAGGCGAGGGATATCCATTTGATTACTTACAAGATTCAAATTTAGAAGCCTTTCATCCAGTTTTGGTATCACATTTTAGCCTTGATGGTGCGTGGGCATTTATCCAAAGCGACTCATTTACCGGCTTTGTAGCCAGTAACGATATCAAGATTCTAAACAAAAAAGAGGCTAATGAGTTTAGAAAATCCAAATTTGGCATATTTATCAAAGATAGAGTCGCTATAAAAGATCAATCTAATAAATTTCTATTTTACTCAAGAATCGGCGGCCTAGTCCCATATACAAAGATTGAAAATGGCAACTTCATCACCCCACAAGGCTATAAAATCAGCCAAGATATCGCCACTATAAATTTAGAGCTAAACTCCAAAAACGCTAAACTAATATTAAATGAGATGATAGGGATGAATTACGGCTGGGGCGGACTCGATGAGCTTAGAGATTGCTCTGCTTTTACCAAAGACTATTTTGCTAGTTTTGGAATTTGGCTACCACGAAACTCCAAACAACAATCCCAAATCGCTCAAATAATAGATTTAAAAGAGTTATCAGATGAAGCCAAAAAGGCCAAAATAGTTGAATTTGGCATGCCTTATGCTACGCTTTTGTATATGCGTGGCCATATCATGCTCTACACCGGCGTAGTAGATGGCAAAATCAGCGTTACTCACGCTTCATGGGGTTTAAAAACCAAAAACAACTCTAGAGCAGTCATAGGTCGCACAGCTATAACTGATATCGAGATTGGCAAGGATAGAAGTGATATAAAAGCGCTTTTATTAAGCCTTGTAGAGTCTATGAATATCTTAACCCCAAATCCAAAACTAGCCCTACAAAATAGCTACAATATCAAATTTCAAAACAATAATATAATATTTGCCAACAACTCATATATGCCATATGAGATCGGTAGTAGCGATATTTTAAATAACCCAAGTATAAAAGATATGTTTGCTCTCAACTACCCACTTTTAAAGCCTTTAAACTCTAAGTTAACAGACGCTGGACGGATAAGAAATGAGCAGTTTTTTAACGCAATTTATGGCGATAGCAAAGAAGCAGTAGAGGCTAATCTAAGCGAAGTAATCTGGCTAAAAAATAGCCTAAACCAAAAGATCAAATTCAACTCCTTAAATGGCGCAGCCAAAGCACTACAAAAAGTCAGCGATGAGCTTGATATATTGGTAAAAAATGAGCCAAATTTGATTATCTATCTTAAAGATATCGGCGGAACATTTAAATATAGAAATATAGCCCAAACCAACAGGCTATCACCGCATAGCTGGGGAATCGCTATAGATATAAATGTAGCAAATAGCCACTACTGGCTATGGAGTAAAGATGGCTATCAAAACAAAATTCCATATAAAATAGTAGAGGTATTTGAAAAAAATGGATTTATCTGGGGCGGCAGATGGGAGCATTTTGATACAATGCATTTTGAGTATCGCCCCGAATTTGCCGCCTTAGGGGTTAATTAAATATAGGCAATCCCATCATTGCTGAAATTATAAAGGCATTTATAATATCTATGAAAAACGCCCCAACCAATAGAATAACGATAAACGCCATATGGCTTGGGCCATAATGTTTTGTTACCGTTTGCATATTTACAAGTGCCGTAGGCGTAGCACCAAGACCAAATCCACAATGCCCAGCCGATAGCACAGCCGCATCATAATTCTTACCACAAAATCTAAAAGTGATAAATATAACATATAATATCATAAGGATAATTTGAACTATAAGAATTGTTAGCATTGGAAGTGCTAGTGAGATAAGTTGAGCGATATTGATAGTCATCAAAGCAAATGCCAAAAATAGAGATAAACTCACATTGCCAATCACAGAAATTTCACGATCAAATACTGTGTGAATTTTGGTTGCTGATAGGATATTTCTAAGCACAGCACCAGTAAGCAAACACCAAACAAATGTAGGCATAGTTACAAATGTAACAATTTTTTTAAGCTCAGTCCCCACTAGCAAACATATAGCAATCAACGCCAAAGACTCCACAAATGAAGAAGATGTTATCAATCTTCGTTTTTCAGGCTTTTCAAAAAGAGTTGGATCGTCCTTTTCTTCTAAGCGATGTCCGCTTAGATTATTTTTCACAACCAAATATCTAGCCACAGGTCCACCTATGATTCCGCCTGCTATCAAACCAAATGTAGCCGCTGCCATCGCTACTTCCATAGCTGGAGCGTAGTTATAAGGCTCTTTGATAAACTCAGCCGCCCACGCTGCACCCGTACCATGCCCACCACTCATTGTGATAGATCCTGATAGCATTCCTATAATAGGATTTTCACCCATTGCCAAAGCCACACCGATACCGGCTAAATTTTGTAAAATCAATAACCCAGTTACAATAAATAAAAATCCGATAATTACCTTTCCACCCTTTTTAAAAGAGGCGAAATCCGCACTAAGACCGATAGTAGCATAAAAGGCAAGCATTAATGGATCTTTAAGCGAACCATCAAAATTAAAGCTAATCCCAATATATTTATTAGCTATAAATAACAAAATAGCCACAATAATCCCACCCACAACAGGCTCAGGGATATTATAAACTCTTAGGAATTTAACATGCTTGATGATGAAAGTACCTAATAACAAAACAAAAACCATCGCACAAAGAGTGGAGTAAAAATTGAGTGTAATTTCCATTTAAATCCTTAAAATTTAATATTAATACCTATTATATTTAATTTATTTAAACAATAAAGCATTTATGAGAATTTTTGATAATAGCCAATACCCAAATTCTCACTACTAATATCTATTCTTATGTCTTAGCTAGAGCTCTTTTTTATTGGAGTTTAAATACATTATCAAAAAAGTCAGCAACCATTAAGGTTACCAAAACTTTATCAATCGGCATAGTTGTATCGCATTTTGTCCCCAAAAATATATCAGCATTAAGATCAGCAACTGCTTCTATAATTTCCATAGCTTCGGCTATATCGCTCATCGGACAATCAGGATGTATAGTAAAATTAACTATAGCACCCATTGTGCCTTTTATATCTATACCACCTAAAAGATGAGATTGCATAGCTGATTTTAAGGCTTCTTGAGCTGCCTTCTCGCCTTGAGCCTCGCCAATACCCGTCAAGAAACATTCTATACTACTCATAATGGTTATAATATCAACAAAATCAATATTGATATCGTACTCACTATGACTAAGAAATATAGAGCTTATACCATTTACTGCACTCGCTAAAATAGTATCAAATGATTCAATGTTATCTTTTGGGTCAGCTTTACTATCTGTGATATCACTTAATTTCTCATTTGAGATAACTACAACGCCATCGCACATTTTTTTAAGCTCATTAATATTTTTAGTAGCAAGTTGAATTTGTTCATTATTTTTAAATTTAAATGGAGTGGTTACTATAGCTATGCTAGTTTGGTAAATATAATTAGTGGAGTAAAAATTGAGTGTAATTTCCATGTTACCACCTTAAATTTAAATTAGATTTATAATTATATTCAGTTTAGCTTAAATAAAAGGTAGATTTTGGAATTTGTAGTTAAATTTAAGTTATAAATAAAAGATAGATTTAAGAGTTGGTGGCCAAATTTAAGCTTGACCACCAATAAAGGGGCTAAATTTATTAATCTAATTGGTGACGACTAATTGTTGGAATATCTAAATCATCGCTACTAATATTTAAATCCAAACCTGAAACTCTACGATAACTAAATATACTCTCTTTTGGCTCTTCAGCTTTTACTGGAGTACTCTCTTTAGTAGCTGCTACTGTAGTTGCATTAGCAGTAGCGGTAGATGGTTGAAGTTTAGCTACATTGCTATCTGAAAAACCAGTAGCTACTAAAGTTACTAAAACTTTATCAACTGGCATATTTATATCACATTTTGTACCCCAGAATATATCTGCATCAGGATCAGCAGCTGCTTCAATAATCTCCATCGCCTCAGTCATATCGCTCATTGGACAATCTGGATGAATGGTAAAATGTACAATAGCACCCATCGCACCTTTTATATCCATATCATCTAATAATGGAGATTGCATAGCTGATTTTAAGGCTTCTTGAGCTGCGCCATCACCTTGAGCTTCTCCTACCCCCATAAGTGATAGACCTCTATGACTCATAGCAGTTTTTACATCAGCAAAGTCAAGATTAATATCACTCTCACCATGACTAAGAACGATTGAACTCATACCATTTACTGCACGCGCTAAAATACTATCTACAATTTTAAAGCTATCTTTAATTCCAGCTTTTCTATCTACTATATTACTTAATTTCTCATTTGGTACAACTACTACGCTATCGCACTCTTTTTTAAGCTCGTTTATACCCTCAACTGCTAAGCGCATTCTCTTGCTACCTTCAAATTTAAATGGGGTAGTTACTACAGCAATAGTTAGCGCACCAATCTCTTTAGCAGCTTGAGCTACAATAGGAGCTGCGCCAGTACCGGTACCACCGCCAAATCCAGAAGCGATAAATACAATATCAGAATTTTCTAATGTTGTTTTAATATCTTCATAACTCTCCATTGCAGCCTCTTTGCCTACAGTTGGTTGCATACCAGCACCTAAGCCTCTAGTTTTTTTCTCACCTAGTTGAATTTTATTTGGGGCTGCTGAACTATCAAGTGCTTGCGCATCTGTGTTGGCTACAATTAAATCCACAGTTTTCATACCATCTTCGTTATGTATACCTTCTCTAATGATATGATTAATCATATTACCGCCGCCGCCGCCGACACCTACAACCTTAATCTTTGCACCATAAACATTTTGTTTCTCTTCTACTGTAAAACCACTCATCACAAGCCCCTTTTTAAAATAAATTTTTTAAATAGTTCATAAATTTAGAGACAGAATTGACCTTTTCTAGGGCAATATTCTCTTTTAGGACATCTTTGTCGCCATTATCATCAATTTTAAGATCTAGTTCCATTTTTTGCTTAGGCTGAACTTTAGGCATAACATCATCAAAATTAGCTGAATTATTACTTGGAATAGTCTGCGGGATATGCTCATCAAATTCTTTAGTTTCCACAAATGGATTTGGTCTTAATACTATCTCATCTTTGTGGCGTAGCTTTCGCTCAGAGTCTATTTCATATGGAGTAAAATATCCAGCACCATATAGACAAAGTCCAATTGCGCATGAATTTGCTGGGTCTTGAAAGACATCAATAGAACCGCTAAACTCTCTTGGTCTAGCAATTCTAACAGGCATATTATCAAATATTGCAGTAGCTAACTCTCTAAGCCCTTCTATCTTAGCCATACCACCAGTTAGCACAATACCGGCTGAAGCATACTCTTTATATCCACTCTCGCTAAGCATCTTAGCAAGTATCATTAAAGCCTCTTCAACACGCATATATATAACATTTATTATTACACTAATATCTACTTC
Organism: Campylobacter sp. P0085; assembly: GCF_002139495.1. NCBI lineage: Bacteria > Pseudomonadati > Campylobacterota > Epsilonproteobacteria > Campylobacterales > Campylobacteraceae > Campylobacter > Campylobacter sp. P0085. The sequence goes on from NZ_MJKB01000005.1 coordinate 169,064, forward strand.
GTGACTAGAGTTCTCATCTCCTAAATCAGGCAATACTATTAGCTCGTTACTTCTAGGCTTTAATGTGCCATATTTTATTTTTACTTCTTCAGCTACTGCTGGTGGAGTGTGAAGTACTGTAGATATATCAGTGGTTATGTTTAAACTTCCAACTGATAAAAAATCATTATATCTAATTGAATTTCCTGAGTGAATCACCATATTACAGCTAGAACCACCTAGATCAATTAATACTGTACCTAAAGCTTTTTCATCTTCATTTAATGTAGAAATTGCCGAAGCATATCCGGATAATACAATATTATCAGCTTTTAATCCAGCTTTTTCTATCGCTTTTCGTAAATTCATAATAGCGGATTTTTGCACAGCAATGATATGAGCTTGCACCTCTAGCCTAGTACCATTCATACCAAGTGGATCTTCTATATTGTCTTGTTCATCTACTTTAAAATTATATGGTAAAGTATGCAAAATTTCATAATCGTGTGGAATTTTTACCTTATATTCAGCTGAACTAATAGCGCGCTCAATCTGCTTGATTGTTACTTCTTTTTCAGGAATATTTACCACATCTTTACAATTAATATTTTTTGCATCTTTACCAGATATTGAGACTATAACTTTATCAAATTTAATTCCAGCTGTCCGTACTACGCTGCTTACGACTGATTTTATAGAATTTGAAGCTAATTCGATATTTGTGATTGAGCCCTTTTTTAGTCCTTGGGATTTGATAGTTCCCATACCGATAACTTTTATAGTATTTTCTAATGACCTTGGCTCGTGTTCTACCATCACAGCGCAAATCTGCGTAGAACCGATATCAATACCTAAAATTTTAGTTCCCACGACTACTGACCTTTGTAATATTGTTCTATCTTATATCTATGCTGAAGTGATGAGAGTAAATCATCTATTAGCTGTTCATTTTTAATATTATAAGCACTATTGCTTAATAAATTTTCATATTGCGATATATCATTAGCATTTGCTAATTTTTGATCTGTGATCTTATATATTATAGCTTTATTACCTACAATTATATAGCCATCTTTTACATTTCTTGCAAAGATTGAATTTATAAACTCACTCACTTCATTTTCATTTAATCCATCAATCTGCGGCATAGAATCCCTAGATACAAATCCAATATCTTTACCACTAAAATTATCTAAAGCTCTCTTGGCCTTAATCTCTAGGCTATCTTTTAGTTTATTATCTATATACTCATCTATTATTAACTCTCTAGCCTCTTCATAATTCATAGGCTTTGGCAAATCTTTAGAATCCAATCTTGATATCAGATATCCGTCTTGATAGTTCATTCTATATTTAACTGGCTTTATATATTCGCCGATTTGAGTATTTTTCAGCTCTTGTGCTTCAAATTCATAATCATCATCTAAGGCAATTAGATCAAATTCAAGCTCCACTTCACCTTTTTTGGCTTTTAGATATTCGCTTAAGGCTAATTTTCTTGTTTGTCTCATATCGTAATCATCTTTTACACGCTCTTTTGCCGCTTCAAAGCTTAAAATTTTATCAAATCCATCTCTATACTGAGCTCTATTTTCTTCATAATACTCTTGTAATAAGGTTAAATTCTCATCGCTTACAACTTTTGGGATGAATTTGCCTTTGAGATTGTATTTTGTCTGGGTTAGATATTTATCTTTATTTTTTTCCCAGATTGATTTTAGCTCATTTTCATCTACTTTTATACTATTTCTATCTAGGGAAATAATCTGCGCAGATACCTTATCTTGCATAAAGTAGCTAGCTGCTAACATATCTAAATCTTTATCGCTAACATCAACTCTAATAGCACTAAAAAGCTTCTTCAGTAACAGACTATTAGCTAAATTTTGTTCATAATCTTTTGGTGAAATTCTAGCCTGTTTTAATGCATTTTCGTATTTTGTTTTATCAAATTTGCCATCAGTCAAAAAACTAGCATCACTCATTAAAGCTAAAATTATCTCTTCCTCAGAGATGCTTAACCCTAGTTCATCAGCATAACTTAACATAATATTATCTTGGATTAATCGTTGCAATACAATCTTATCAAGCCCCATTTGTTCGGCTTGTTCTTTGCTAAATTTGCCATTAGAAGCATTGATATAATACTCATACATAGTACCATATTTTTGTTGAAATTCACCAATTGAAATATTTCTATTTCCAACTTTAGCTACCGATTTAGCACGATTGGTATTCATATCATAGGCACCCCAACCTACAAATCCAGCACCAACAAAAGCTATAGTGCTAACCCAAATCGTAACAACTAAATATTTCTTGTGTTTTTGCATCCAAGTTATCATCAAATCACCTTTTTTCTAAAGGCTTTATTTTAGCAAAAATTGCTTTTAAATTACCTTAAAATCAACATTAAAATCAAATTTTTCTTAAAGTTAATTTACCCAAAAATCAACTTGCAAATCCATTTGAAAAATTTAATAGTTTGCAGCTATTTTCTAAAAGCGCTATTGATTTAGCCAAATCATGTGCAGTTCGTTCATAAAGATAAACTCCATAACCTTTGATAACTACGATATTTGTACGCTTTTCTATCATATAGCGATAAATTTCTGATGGCGCTCTTTCATACCAATCATCAAATCTTTTTGGATCATAAATAAAAATATTACCAAATTTCATATAGCCAAAATAATCTTTTGGCTCCAAAAATGAATGATTTATGCTATAAGCAGTAATAAATGGTGGCATTGAATAGCAGACGTATTTTGCCTCAGCTATATTTTTGTAGATATTTAGATGGATATCAGCATCTATGCTTGCATCATTCCATCTATAATCTTTTTTAGAATATAAAAGTGTCAAATCATTATCATTTAGTCCATCAAAAATCGCATCTTTTTTATTAATAACAAATTGATTATGCTCAATTCTTGCCGATATTGAGCCGTGAAAAATACCTAGAAAATTCTTTTTAAACATCGATGCTGAGATTTTTTTAATCTCGCTGATTGAATACTCTATATTCATAACTCTTCCTAAAATTTGCACACAAATTACAATATTATACCAAATTATAAGGCTCTATTCATTAAATTTATGATAAAATTTTTGCTAAATTTATTAAAGGCAAACTTTTGAATTCTATCCATATTCCTGTTTTACTTAACGAAGTTGTTGAAGCTTTTAGAGATATTAATGATGGTGTTATATTAGATTGCACGCTAGGCTATGGTGGTCACTCAAAAGCTTTGCTTGATACCTTGTCAAATATCAAAATAATAGCCTGTGACCAAGATGATATGGCGATCTCTTATTGCACGAATAAATTTAAAAATTACACAGATAGAATTCAAATCTACAAAAGCAACTTTAGCCAAATTTTACAAAAAATTCCACAAGAAAATATAAGAGCTATTCTAGCTGATATCGGCGTTAGCTCACTTCAATTAGATTTAAATGAACGTGGATTTGCCCTTAAAAGCGATATTCTTGATATGAGAATGGATAGCTCAAATCGGCTTGATGCAAAAACTATAGTAAATAATTATAGTCAATCTCAACTTGAAAAGATATTTTATGAATATGGCGAGCTACCAAATGCTAAGAGTATAGCTAATAAAATTATTATTGCTAGGCAAAATAAAGAAATAAGCTCAGCTAAAGAACTAGTCCAAATCATTGGCAATTCAAATTTACAAAATCGATCTGTAAGTATAGCTACTTTAGCATTTCAAGCAATTAGAATAGAGGTAAATAAAGAACTAGATGTGCTAAAAGAGTTATTAAATTCGATCCAAAACTCAGCCATAAATCACGCAAGAGTAGCAATAATAAGCTTTCACTCACTTGAAGATAGAATAATAAAAGATAAATTTAAATCTTGGCAATCAAGTTGTATATGTCCATCTGAGGCTATGCGCTGCGAGTGTGGCAATAACCATTCTATTGGCAAAATTATCACCAAAAAGCCAATCACGCCAAGTGCTCAAGAGATAAAAGCAAACTCAAGGTCAGCATGTTCAAAAATGAGAATCTTTGATATCAAGAGGCAAAGATGACTGATAAAGAAAACCTACTCCAAAGCAACACTCGTAGAGTTAAAAATGAAGAGAATTTAAGCTTTAAGAGATTAATTATTGGATATATAATTTTATTTATTATTCTTATAATTACTCTACCAAAAGTATATTTTAGTAATGAAATTTACTATACTAGCAAAGATATTGCCGAACTAAAAAGCAAGCTAAATGTACTAAAAGAAGAACATAAACTACTAAAAAGAGATTTGGAATTTATAAGATATAAAAATCAAATTATAGATAATATGAGCGACTAATGCAAAAAGTGGTTAAATTTCTAAACCACTACGACCCATCGTGGTTTGCGCTAAATTACTCAATTAAGGCAACTATATCAATCTTAATCTGCGGCTTTGCGGGGAATTTTTTTGGTGGATTTTTAGGAATGGTATATGCTGCAAATTCATCTATGATAATATTTTTCTTAGCTTCTCTTGATGGTAGCACAAAAATTAAAATTTACTACTTCTTATTATACATTATACTTGGAATTTTTGCAATTTTATTTGTAAGTACTATTTTTAAATTTAGCTGGCTATTTTGCTTTTTTACGCTAATTTGGATGATGTTTGTAGGGTTTAGCACTCTTTTTAATCAAAATTTAAATAAAATACTTACAATTGTAAATGCTACTGGGCTTCTTACTATCATTGCTTCAAACCAATCTAGCTGGAATCTTGCAGACTCTTTAGAAAGCTTTATAGCTGGGAGTATAATTGCTATTACTTTTAGGCTTACACGCTTTGGCACATATGGTAAATTTACTAAAAAATCTTGCACAATGGTGCTTGATGATTTAATTAATATGAGCCAAAATATTAGTGATAAAGAATTTTTAAATTTAGCTAAACAATGCGATGAGCATATCAACGAAATTAAAAAAGTATTTACCCATAAAAGCTCCACTATAAAAGATGCTCGCCTAATCATTCACCACTCACGGGCAATTTTTTACCTATATAAATTAGAAGATATTTATCATCTACTTGTTGCTATGCAAAGGTATTTTAAATCTATAAAAAATCCGAATTTATTAAACGCTCTAAATAGCGAAATTACAAACAATTTAATTCAATTAAAAAATATATTTATAGATAAAAACAGCATATTAAAAATAGATGCTCTTAAATTAGCCAGGCAAAGTGATTATGAGATTTTTAAGGCATCTTTAGAGGTTTTATACTCCAAATTTGAACTAATAAAAGATGGCGGTGAAGATAAAATTGCGCTTGAATTTAAAGAAAAAAAGAGTCTAAAAAAGGCAATAAAAGATATAACTTTACATAATCCAATAGTACAAAACTCCTTACGCTTAGCTATTGGTGTAAGCATTGCTATTATCATCGCTAGTTTTGGTGATGTACATAATGGAGTTTGGATCGCAATTGGTGTAATAAGCATGAGCAAAGATAGCTCATATATGACTAAAATTACTGGAATTGCCAATATAAAAGGTGCATTAATTGGCATTACATTAGCATTTGTTTTAATTCATATAGTAGTAAATGAGAATCTATTTGCTCTATTTTGTGTAGTTTGTATTTTTCTAGCCTTTTATTTTAAAAACTTCCCACCAGCCTATGCTATGGCAGCTTTTATGTGTGCATTTACTATGGTATATTCTCTTATTTTAGGTAATGCAATAAGCGTAGTATATATTAGAATTATCGATATTTTAATTGGATTTATCCTATCATTTGTCGCAGCATTTATACTATTTCGCCATACTAATGAGATCAAGCTTAGTAATACCTATATCAATCTTTTACCTAAATTTAAAAATCTTAGTAATAGCGTTATCGAAGGCAGATTTTCAATAGAGCAAAATGCGATATCAAATAGCCTTACCAATTATCACAACACAATTACCCAAAGCGATAGAAACAAAGAGTTAAAGCGATATCTTGAAATTTATAAAAATCTTCATGATATTAGCTCGCTACTTAGCAATCTTAAAGTTTATACCGATTCACTCAAACAATCAAATAAACTAATTACTGCCAAAGATGCGCTAAATTCAGATATAAACATAATCTCAACTAGATTTGAAATGATAGAAAAAAGAGTAAATAAACTCCCATATTACTTTTATGATAATATGGAAGATAGAATATTAAGCCAAGATATAAAGATTAAATTTCTACTCTTAGAGATTGCCAAAAGACAAGATAGGATAATTGCTCAAAGCGATCTACTTATCAGATGATATACCATGAACTAATCTATCTAAGACATATTTTTCTAAATCTTTGCGTGAGACTTCGTGCTCTTTTGTTACTTTGTAATAGACATCAGCCTTTAAAAGCGACTTTTTAAGTGTTTCTAATGCGTTTTTAAAGCCTTTTCATCATCAACAAATTTAAGTTTATTTACAGCTGATTTTAATGATTCGCCAATAAGTTCAAACACTATATACCTTTTTGAAATTTTGATTAAAAAGTGCTAATTATACTTTAAAATTCTTTAATCATTCCATTACGCATATATTTTTTGCTATAATATTTTTTACAGTATGATAAGATACATATATAACCATCACACAAAGCAAGATAAAAATAGTCATTCCTATATAGAGAAAAGCTATGTTGTTATTAATATTATAACCCTCTAAAATCGCTATAGAAGCTGCAGCACTAGGAAAAATAAACGCCCACCATGATAAGAAAAATTTAAGTTTTAAAAAATTTTTATACATATAAATCACCATAAAACTAAAAAATATAGTAAGATTAAGCATAATATTAGCAGCAACATCAAATCCTACAAGCTTATAATATCCCAAAAACCCAACAGCTGGAGGAGCTATCATAATAAATAGTGTAGGCATAAATTTTTGCGCTAGCTGCTCATGAAATAATATTCTATAAAACATTATAGAAAATAAAATAATCCAAAAAAATACCCCTATGCTAAAATAATACCATAACCATTCATAGTTTTTATCTGATGATATAACAACTATTAAATTACCTACTACTGGTATAAACCAAGCTGGATTGGAGTGCTTGATCTCTAAATTCTTATTAATCCAAAATGCAATAACCCTAAAAGTTATATAGGTTTGCAATATTAAACCACTATAAAATAACCACTCATATACAATACTTTTTTGCCATAGATTGGCTAAAATTAAAAAAGATATAGGTATCGCACCAAAGAAATTTAATCTTATTTGGTGATTAAATTCACTTTTTACTTCATCGATATTTATAAATATTTTAATAGCATACAACAATACAACCAATAAAAAAATAGCAGATGTAATAATTTTAAATATATCAAAATATAAACTATTAATTTCAAATACTACACTGACTTTTTTTATAGCCATACTAAACCCGCCAAATCCCATTATAATGGCAAAAAACATAATAGGAAAATTGCTTATTCTACTCATTTTTTATCCTTGCCATTTTTTAATATTTTATTAGCCTCTTTTATACCCTCTTTCCACAATTGATGACGCTTTAATGTGTATTTTGCATCTACCTTGCCACTAAACATTGATATAAGCAAAAAGCGATTAATTTTAGGTATAAAGGCTGCTAAATGGGCAATAATTAATATTATGATAAGTATCATACCCAAATTATGCAATTGTGCCGCCCAAAAATATGCCCAATTTGCTATATCAAATCCTAATAAATTCTTATATGTTTTTATTAATCCTGTAAATACTAGTATAAAAAGCGTAAAAGCAATTGCTATATATGCTAAGCGTTGTTCTGGTAGATATTTTTGGTTTGGTGGTTCTTGATCTTTTGTTATCATAGATTTTATAACTAAATAACTATTTTTTATATCGCCTTTTTTAGGTATGATATCAAACTCTTTTTTTAAACTATGATAAACTATATGATAAACTCCAAAAAATATAAGCCCTATAGCAAAGATATAATGCAATACTAGACCTTCAAAATACTCGCCACTCCATTCCCATATATTTGCTACGCCATATCTTTTAGCCACTGGCATTTGAAATATACCAGTTAAAATAAGTCCAAAAGTAGATATAGCAACTCCCCAATGTATGATACGATTTTGCAAACTCTGTCTATATATTTTCATTATTTATCCTTTTTATTCCATTTTATAGCAGATATAGTTGCAGCACCTATTGCAGCTAGTGGAGTAATCATTGCAGCCATAGCTAAATTTTCGCTCTTTTGTAATGGACTATCTACTCTAGCCATATGAGGTCTGCCTATTTTATTTGTTAAATTTTCATATTTTTTTGTTATTGCTTCATTTATAGATTCAAAATCTACACTACTTAAGTATATTGTAGATGTTCCACCATTTTCTTTTAATCCATATATATGCCTGTTTTCTTTATTTACTATACTCATTATCTCATTTTTTGGAGCAAATTTTATAGCTTTTTTTGGACATTGATTTTGACATGCTGGCTTATCGCCTTTATTTAGCAGATCTTTACACATATCGCATTTATACATTACACCGCCACCTGCTAATTTTGGCGCTATATTTAAATATAATCCAACACCAGCTTGACGCTGCGGTATCTGCCACGGACAAGCATCTCTACATTTAGCACCGCCAAAACAAAAATCCTTATCAATATCTACAGCTCCATATTTATCTTTGCTTATAACGCCAAAAGGGCATAATTTTTGGCATGGAGGGTTATCGCAATGCATACAGCGTCTTGGTATATTTATCTTTTTACCATTTATCTCTATCTTTTGAACATATGTCCAATTATATGGGGTTAATCTATCTATAATATCTTTTTTATCACTATAATCTTCATATTTTTTTTGAGGCCAATAATTCATTATAGGCTTTTTAGGATCTGGGAATTTATCTTTATTATGTGTTTTGCAAGCACTTATACATTTTGGTACTTCAAAACCTTCGCACCCATCGCATAAATCAAGATCTATTATACTCATCATCTGAGAATTCTGCCTTGATATTTCTTGATCAGCTAAAAGCGGTGTAGCACTAGTCATAAGGGTAAATTTTAAAAAATTACGCCTATTCATCTTCTTATATCCTTATATATTTTTAAGGAATTATAGATAAAATAATGCAAATTTTCAGTGATAAAGTTACCAAATGAAAAAAGATATAGAGCAATTTATAGATAAATTTAAAAAATTTAATTTGTCTAAAGAAGATTTAGATACTGTTAGTTCAAATGTTAAAATAATGGAATTTAAAAAAGGTGATGATGTAATAGTCGATAAAAATAGCTGTCAAGGTTTTATATATGTATTAAAAGGGAATTTAAGAGCATATGCAATATCTACAACAGGAAAAGAGATAACAGTATTTAATCTTAACTCTGGAGATGAATGCATTCTTTGTGCTAATTGTATGACTGATAATTTGCAACTTGAATTAAATTTACAAGCCAATAAAGATACAAAAATACTATTATTACACTCTAGTTACTTTTCAGTATTAAAAGATAAATACCCATCAATAGCATCTTTTGTAGTAGAGCTTTTATCCATAAGATTAGCTAGCGCTATTAAAGTTATGACACAAGCTCTATTTACGCCAATTACACAAAGGATTATTGACTTTCTTAAACAAAATGCTACAAATAATCAAATTCAAATTACACACGAAATACTTGCTAGCCATTTAGGTACTGCAAGAGAGGTGGTATCAAGAATTTTAAAAGATATAGAAAAAGAGAATCTAATAAAATTAGAGCGTGGGAAAATAATTATTTTAAATTTATAATCTTTTGTGACTTTATCACTGATAAAAATAGAAAATCTATATATAATCATAATATCTATTTTCCTAATAAAGGATATATTATGAATGAAATTCAAAAATCCCGCAGAGACGCTCTAAAAATATTTACCTTAGGTTCTGCCTTAGCAGCTACTTCTGTTACTATACCTACACAAGCCAAAGCTGCAAGTGATTTATCTCCAAATATAGCTATCATAGGAGCTGGACTTGGCGGTATCACAATGAGTGCTCATCTAATAGATATAATGCCAAAAGCAAATGTTACCTTATATGATGCAAATCAAACAATGCATTATGAGCCTGGATTTACGCTAATTGCTGCTGGTGTTTATACTACCAAAGATACAAAATATGATAAAGCAGATCTAATAAATGAAAAAGTAAAATGGGTAAAACAAAATGTACAAAGTGTAGATCCAAACAATAATTCACTTACAACAAATGATGGCAATATCTATAAATATGATTATTTAATAATCTCTACTGGGGTGTATTATGATTTTCAAAGTGTAAAAGGTTTAAATGCTGATATTATAGAAGATCCTAACTCTAAAATTACTAGTATATATACTCCAAATGGAGCAACAAAATCAAATAAATTTATTCAAGAATTGGTTAAAAATGGTGGTAATGCTCTATTTGCCGAGCCAAATACACCATCAAAATGCGGTGGAGCAAATAAAAAGGTAAATATGCTATTAAATGATTTAGGTCAAAAAAATAACCAAAAATCTTTAAAAACTATACTATGTACAGGTAGTGCAAATATGCTCTCAAGCCCATTACACGCTAAGATGATTGAACAAATGTATATACAAAGAGATATGGAGTATAAAACACGCCACCTTTTAGTAGAAGTTGATACCATAAATCAAATAGCTAAATTTGACAAACTAATGCCTTATACTCAAGACTCAATACAAAAAATAGCAAAAGAGAGAGTAGAAATACCATATGATTATCTATTTGTAGTGCCTAGAATGAAAAGTGCTGATTTTATAACTCAAGCTGGTTTAAACACAAGCAAAGGCGATGTAGCTGGCAATTGGGTTGATGTTGATCAATATACATTACAACACAAAAAATATCCAAATATATTTGCACTAGGAGATTGCGCTGGAGTACCAAAAGGCAAAACAGGAGCAAGTATACGCAAACAATATCCAGTTGTAGGTGCAAATATATTATCTCACTTAAAAAATAAACCTTTAGAGGCTAAATTCGATGGCTATACAGCTTGTCCGCTACTTACTAGATATGGTAAGGCTGTTATGGTTGAGTTTAATTATAAAGGAGCTGCACCGACATTAGAATGTATGGGTTCTACAAGAGAAAGTTGGCTAAACTGGGCTGTTAAGGTATATTTAATGAAGCCTATGGTTATGCAAGCTATGATACATGCTAAAGCTTAAAAATAAAAAAAGGATATAATATGAGTAACTTAGATAAAACTATAAGACTAATAATAGCAGCTATAATATTTTTTGTATTTGGATTTGTATGCCAATGCTGGTGGTGGTTAATCGGACTTGTTCCGTTGCTTACTGCAGTATATGGATATTGCCCATTATACTCACTAATAGGCAAAAAAAGTTGTAAAAAATAGCTATTATGCCTCAAACGAGGCATAATACTCTTAAAATCCATGTAATCTTTTTAAATCTTTATATATTAATTTTTTATTACCTTTTTCATCTACGCTAACATAAGCTACTTCAGCAGTTGTAACTGGAACACACTCACAAAAATTAAAATTTACTACTTCTTATTATATATTATACTTGGAATTTTTGCAATTTTAAAAGATATCTATAAATCTATAAAAATCTACAAGATATTAGCTCGCTACTTAGTAATCTTAAAGTTTATACCGATTCACTCAAACAATCAAATAAACTAATTACTACCAAAGATGCGCTAAATTCAGATATAAACATAATCTCAACTAGATTTGAAATGATAGAAAAAAGAGTAAATAAACTCCCATATTACTTTTATGATAATATGGAAGATAGAATTTTAAGTCAAGATAGCAAAATAAGATTTTTGCTCTTAGAGATAGCTAAAAGACAAGATAGGATAATTGCTCAAAGCGATCTACTTATCAGATGATATGCCATGAACTAATCTATCTAAGACATATTTTTCTAAATCTTTGCGTGGAATTTCAAGCTTTATAGCCTCATTGTAGATTATCTCAATTTTTTGAGAGTATTTCTCATATGGAAAATATGGAAAATGAACCCTCCAAGCCGCACGAATCAGCTCAAGGCTAATGAGTCTCCTAGTCCAAACTCTAAAATAATCAAACCCGATAAACACGCAAGCAGTTAAAATCACTGTAATAATAACAGATATATGCAAATCAGCTTCAAATTTGCTAAACAAAATATGAAGTATCCATACAAAAAGCGTTAAAACAATAAAACAAAGAAGAGCATAAATAGCATAAAATCTGCGATTTCTATAACGGAAATTTAACTTAGCAGGATCAATTAGCATGCCCTCATTATACAGACAATTCGCCTCTAAAAGATCACGAAAAAGCACCGGCTGCTTAGACACTACAAATAAATTTTTAAACATAAATTGCTTAATTTTCTCTATCATTTTCATACTTTTTAAATAATTTTTGGTATGTTATTATATCTAAAAATTAGTCAAAATCTGATAAAATAGCTCAAATTTAAAAAAGGAGCTAAAATGGCGGCATTGATATCTATGCAAAAGGTCTTTTTAAATGGTGAATTTGTAGATAAAGATAGTGCGAAAATAAGCATATTTGATCGTGGATTCATCTTTGGGGATGGGATTTATGAGGTTGTGCCGGTGATAAACTCAATTATAGTAGAAAAAGATGGATTTTGGGATAGATTTCAAAGAAGCTTAAATGAGATTAACTTAAATTTACCCTATACAAATGATGAATTTGAGAGTATATTAAACAATCTAATAGAGATAAACTCACTTAAAGAAGGTGGCTTATATATCCAAATCACCCGTGGTGTAGCCCCAAGAGATTTTAGCTTTGTAAAAGGGGTTAAACCAACGATTATGGCCTTTGCTTTTAGTGATAGTGTGCTAGAGCATCCAGCAGCAAAAAGCGGTATTACCATCATTTCAACACCTGATATAAGGTGGAAGCGACGAGATATCAAGTCCATATCCTTATTAGGTCAATGCTACGCCAAAAATCAAGCTACGATAGCCGGGGCCGATGAGTGCTTTATGGTCGAAGATGGATATGTAACTGAAGCTGGCAGTAGCAGTGCTTTTATCATAAAAGATGGCGCACTTATCACCAAACCACTATCTAATGAGATTCTACCTGGAATTAGACGCAATAGACTATTAAATTTAGCTAAGCAAATTGGCTTACAAATACAAGAGCGTAAATTTAGCATGGATGAAGTCTATAACGCAGATGAGTGCTTCATAAGTGCTGCGACTATAATATTATTGCCAGTCATTAAAGCCGATGGTAAGGCCATAAATGGCGGCAAAATCGGAGAATATACAACTAAACTTAGAGAGCTATATAAAAGGGCTTTAAAACTAGAGGCTAATATAAGCTCATAAATAGCACATTTACCAATTTCTAATTATAAAGATATGATAAAGATTTAAATCACTCAAGCCTAGCAAAGCTAATATTATAGCCTTTGCTAAGCTTTAATAAATAGACCAAAGTAAGTAGCTTTAAAATGGTATCTCATCATTGATTTTGTAACCATAAAACATATCACTCATATTAGTTACACTGCTAGTATTTATATAGCTTAAAATCAAATTTATATTATTTACAAGCTCTATTAGCTCATCTTTTATTTTTGGTGAGTATTTCTCATTTTTTATCATTTTTTGGAATTCTAACGCAAAAATACGAACGCTTTTGGTCGTTATATTTTTTAAAATTATGGTAAAATTACAAATCTTTTTTAGGAGTTAAAATGGCTGAATTCACACAAGAGTTTTTTGCTGAGTTTGAAAAGGCTTATAAAGAATATGAAAATAAGGTAAAAGAGCGTAGGGCTCGTGGAGTTCATGATTATAATGTTTTTGATGTGCTTGAAACAAGAGAGGTAAAACACTCAAAATTTATAGCCTCTTTACTTGACCCTAAGGGCTTACATTATCAAGGTGATTTGTTTTTAAATAAATTTATAGAAGTGTGTGGTATAGATGATTTTGGGCTTGATACCTTAAACTCGCAAGTGTATAGAGAGTATAAAAACATAGATATTTATATCACTGATGGCAATAAACACATAATAATAGAAAATAAACGCTGGACTGGCGACCACAATGAACAAGTCGCAAGATATATAAAAACTATAGACGAACAAAACAAAGATGAATTAAGCGAAATTTATGAAAGAATTTTGGTTTTATATCTTACACCTTTTGATTATGTAATTGAAAAGTTAGGTGGAATTGATGAAGTAGGCAAAGACTATTTAAAACTAGGGCAAAATCAAGTAGCTTTTAGGCATATTTCATATGAAAATGAAATTTTAAAGTGGTTAAATGCGATAAAAGCTGAAATTATAAATTTAACCGATTTAAATGTGCTAATATCACAATACGAAAAAGCAGTAAAAAAATTAACAAATCAAGGAGAGAAAATGGAAAATAACTTAATAATAGAACAAATCAAAAAAAATTATAAGCTTTGCGCAACTATACATAATGAGTTTGAAAACGCAAAAATAAATTTATTAAATGAATTGTTTAGCAAAGTTACTAAAACTTTAAAAGAAACAATAAAGACAGATGATTGGGAAATAGAATTTCACGAAATAACAGAAATAGCAACGTATACTAAATTTTTTTATACAAAATTAAAAGAATATAATGAAAAAAACCACGATGGCAATTATATCTATTATTGCATAGAATCACAAAATAATAAATGTGATGACATAATTTTTGGTCTAGTACGCAGTAATAAAAAAATGGATAAATTAAATAATAGTTGTTTTCAAGATATTGTACAAAAAAGTAATTATTGTGAAAGTAAAAGTTGGAAGAACGGCGAATGGTGGGCATGGTATTATTATAATCAAAAATTTAGCAATGTTGATGATTTGATTTTAGATTATTTACACAATGAAGATGAAGAAAAATTTATTAGTGAAATCGCTAATGACATCTGTAATGATTTGAAAGGATTAAAAGATGTCTTAGAAAAATTAAACAAAAAACTTATAGAAAAATAGCTTAAAAAATACTCTTTGGCTAAGCAAATTGGCTTACAAATACAAGAGCCTAAATTTAGTATGGATGAAGTCTATAATGCAGATGAGTGCTTTATCAGTGCTGTCACTATAATCCTTTTGCCAGTCATTAAAGCCGATGGCAAGGCCATAAATGGCGGCAAAATCGGAGAATATACAACTAAACTTAGAGAACTTTATAAAGAGATTTTAAAAGCCCAAGCTAAAATGATTTAAGATAATTTAAAGGGTGAAATAGACTATTTTACCCTTTAATAATTATTTAAAAAAACTCTTTAAAAGCGAAGTTAAATTTGCTATCTCTTGCTCTCTTTGCTCTTGGCTAACGCTATTTCCAAGATGCTCTTTGATATGCCCATCCAAGACTTCTGCCATCAAAGATGTGATAGCGCCTCTTGCGGCACTAATTTGCTGAAGTACTTTAAAGCAATCTTTCTCATCTTCTAAGGCCTTTTCTAAAGCTGAAATTTGCCCTTTTATCTTTTTAATACGCAAAAGAAGCTTATCTTTATTTGCTACTATGTGAGCCATAATTTTCCTTTATCTTTTTATAAGTTATACTGGGGTATAGTATCATAATATTTTTAAAAAGGGTTTAATATGAGTAATAATATTTTAAATTTTTCATATAATCACAATTTTCACTCAGCTAATCTTACCGCCAAGAAAAACACGCTATATGCGATGATAATCACAATATCTATGATGATAGCTGAAATTATAGGCGGTATATACTTTAACTCTATGGCATTACTAGCCGATGGTTGGCATATGAGCTCTCACGCATTAGCACTTGGACTAGCGTATTTTGCTTATATTATGTCAAATAGATATAAAAGCGATGCTAGATTTAGTTTTGGTACTTATAAGATGGAAATTCTAGCTAGTTACACTAGTGCCTTGTCGCTTTTAGTGATTGCGTTTTTGATGATTTATCACTCTATTTTAAAGTTTATAAATCCAGAATCCATAGCATATAAAGAGGCGATTTTGATAGCTATTATCGGACTTATAGTGAATTTAATCTGTGCTTGGCTATTAAGGTCTAGCCACAATCATCATCATAACCATCATCATCACGATGATTTGAATTTAAAAGCTGCTTATATACATGTTCTTACTGATGCACTTACTTCTATTTTGGCTATTGTGGCTTTGGGATTTGGGCTGCTTTTTGGAGCTGATTTTTTAGATCCACTTATGGGGATTATTGGCGCTATTTTGGTATTAGTGTGGGCTATAGGGCTATTAAGACAATCGGGCAAAATACTACTTGATGCTAATATGAATGAGCCAATAGTTAGCGAAGTGGTAGATATTTTACGCCTATTTAGAAGTGATATAGAAATCAAAGATCTACACCTTCTAAAAGTAGCAAATGACAAATATACTTGTATAATCTCTCTAAATTCCATTAATCCAATTGATATAAATCTTATCAAAAAAGAGCTATCAAAGCACGAAGAGCTAGTTCATATAATAGTGGAAATATATCCAAAAAAATATTAAATTAAATTTTAATAACAAGAAGAAAATATGAATAAAATTTTAGCTATTATATTATTTACTAGTGCTTGCTAAGCTTTAATAAATAGACCAAAGCAAGTAGCTTTAAAATGGTATCACATCATCATCTTTTTCCATCAAATCATACATATTAGTAAATTTAGGCTTATTCTTATCATTAATTTTGCAACCATCAAACATATTTTCCATATAAATTACACTGCTTACATTCCAGTTATCAAGTGGTTGATTGAAATTTTCGCAACTAGAAAACATCCCGCTCATCTTAACTACACTGCTTACATTCCAGCTATTAAGCGGTTGATTAAAATTTCTGCAAACAGCAAACATCCCATTCATATCAGCCACACTGCTTACATCCCAGTTATTAAGTGGTTGATTAAAATTTCTGCAAACAGCAAACATCTGACCCATATCAGTTACGCTGCTTACATCCCAGCTATTAAGCGGCTGATTGAAATTATCGCAAAGGCAAAACATCCAACTCATATCAGTTACACTGCTTACATTCCAGCTACCAAGTGGTTGATTGAATTTTGTGCAATTTCTAAACATTTCACTCATATCAGTTACACTGCTTACATCCCAGTTATTAAGTGGTTGATTGAAATTTTCGCAAAAAGCAAACATTCCGCCCATATTAACTACACTGCTTACATCCCAGTTATTAAGCGGTTGATTGAAATTCTTAACTTTATAAAACATAGAATTCATATACTTTACATTAGATACATTCCAGTTATCAAGTGGTTGATTAAAATTTATGCAAACAGCAAACATCTCACTCATATCAATTACACTGCTTACATCCCAGCTATTAAGTGGTTGATTAAAATTTGTGCAAACAGCAAACATCTCACTCATATCAATTACACTGCTTACATCCCAGCTATTAAGTGGTTGATTAAAATTTGTGCAACCTATAAACATCTGACCCATATCAGTTACACTGCTTACATCCCAGTTATTAAGTGGTTGATTGAAATTATAGCAATTTATAAACATCTCACTCATATTAGCTACACTGCTTACATCCCAGCTCTCTATACCACTAAAATCTTCACGCCCACTCCAAGCAAACAACTCACTCATATCAGTTATAGCACTAGTATCTATATCGCCTAAATATATATCTTCATCATAAATTAAGCCCTTTAGCTCATCTTTGCTTTGTGGTGCATATAGCTTAATAGGAAAGAAATACTCCATATCCGCTACAGCTGTAATATTATAATCACTAGCAATACTCTTAGCTATAGAGCTATCTTGACAGATGATACCAGCTATCATATCAATTGGCAAATGCGTAGGCACAAGTGCCTCGGCCATCATTTTATCTATTTTAGATTGTTTGATGGATCTATCGGCGTGGTTCCAGTCTTTTGACATCACCTCACTCCAGCTGATAAACTGCGTATTTAGTAAGTCGCTAAGCCCATTTGCACATTCATATCTAGCAGCAGTGGCACTAGCGTTAGTAAATATCACTCCATCAGCTAGTAGAGCAGTTTTGTGAATTTGTAGGATTATAACCTTGCTTCTGTAACTCTTTTGTGCTGAGTATAAGGCGGCGTTGCGTGGGTTGAAATATAGGCTTACATATTCACTAATTGCCTTGCCATATATCGGCTCAGCGTGGGAGCGCTTTGGGTCAGTGGAGATAGCGCTAATGCCGTGGCTTATTATATCACTTAAATTATCAAGATTGGCAATATAATAGATATAGCCATTTTTGAGTGGGAGCTTTTCTAGGATGCTAATTGTGTTAGTTACTTGGAAAATTGCTATTTGTCTGCCTTTGGAATATAAATATAGTATTTTGATAGCTATATTATATCTTTATAAATTTAAATTTAGCTGGATAATTTAGCGGTGAATTTATTTTAAAGCAAATGAAAATTTTTACAGATATAGCAAAAACTAGTTTAGCTACAATCTAACACTCTACAAAAAACAAGCTAGCCTTGCTCTTATTTTGTAGCACTGATAAATGGCATTGTTTATCTTTTGTGCTACTTGCATTACTATTTATCTACCAAAAAATATCTTTTTTCTTAAAATAAGTTAAATTTATACAAACATACTTTTTACAAAATATCAATACTATCATTTAATCTAATTAAGATAGTGGTAAATTTCACCTATTTACAATAAAATACAGAGTAAATAATAATAAATTTAAAGCCAAATTTGAGCACCTAAAATCTCAAATTTAGCCTATTAATCAAAATCCGTGTAATCGCTTTAAATCGCTATCTATTGGTTTTTTGTTGCCTTTTTCATCTACGCTAACATAAGTTACTTCAGCAGTTGTAACTGGAACACACTCACAAAATCCTTGCGAATTTAATCTTTGCACGACTACTTTTACCACTGTTGTGATTGAAGTTTGACCTACTTGAGTTATTTTGGCATAGCAACTAACAATATCACCAATAAATACTGGCTCTTTAAAAATTACCTCTTTCATCGAGATTGTTACAACTCTTATAGGCGCTAACTCTCTAGCAGCTATAGCCCCAGCAAGGTCAATTTGAGAAAGAATCCATCCACCAAATATATTTCCAGCTGGATTTGTATCGCTTGGCATAGCGACGATTTTTATCCTTGGTTCGCCCATATTTTTCATTATCAAATCCTTAATATTTTTAAATTGAAATTGTAACTTTGAATTATTAATTATAATTAAATTTAAGTTAAAAAAAAGCTATAATTCTAGCCACCGCTTGGGTAGCTAGAATTAGGTTTTGAATTTATTTAGATCATCTTCTAATCTGGTAGATACATCTTTTAGACTAGTTGATACTTCTAAGAATTGATGTACAATTTTAGCATTATTATCAAATGCTTCTACAGAGCTTTCAGACTGATCTAGTAGAGTCTTTATCTTTTTATTAATCTCTATAGCCATCGATGATACCTCTTGAACTATATGCATAGATTCGCTTGTAGCTTTTTGGGTTGATCTAGCTCTATCCATTAAATCATTTGCACTTGTGCTAATAAGTGCAATATTTTTAGCGTTTTCATTAAGCGAAACACCTAACTCCCTAGTAGATTCTATCATATTTTGAGCATTAGAGTTTATACCGCTTAAGGATTCATTGGTCTTTTCAGCTAATATTCTAACCTCTTCTGCCACTACGGCAAATCCCCTTCCCATCTCTCCGGCACGAGCCGCCTCTATAGCTGCATTTAAAGCGAGTAAATTTGTTTGATCAGCTATATCGCCTATGATATCTAATACCTTTTTCATATCTTCGGTTTGGCTAACTACGCTTATTGTTTTTTGTGCTATCTCTTGCTCTTTAGCATTTGCTTCATTTAGATGAGTTACAACTTCGCTAAGAGAGTGTATCATCTCTTCTAGCTCATCATAAGATTGTTTATTAGCGCCGGCTGCTTTGCTTGATTTGTCAGTTGATATCTCTAACTCATCGGATATGCTTTTACTAATTGCGTATGACTCTTTGGCTTGAGCTTTTCCTGCTTCTGTGCTATTTAGGAGTATTGAGGCGTTGTCATTTAGCGTCATTGTCTCATTCTCTACACTCTTAGCACTATTTTGAGCTTTTTTGACTATGTCTTGAATTTTCTCTATAAATACATTAATATGCTGGCAAGTCTGACCAATCTCATCGCTACTTTTAACTGAAATTCTAGCACTTAAATCGCCATCGCCACTACTTAAATCCTTGGCACGGTTTAATAACTCCAACACTGGAGCAATAACAACCTTGCGAAGTACAACCAAAACAATAATAGCAGTTAAAATAAGTGAAATAGTAAAGATTAAAAAGAACATAACACTCTTATCTCGTAAATCTTTATCCATAGCATTTAATGAGTATGATAAATCCATCACGCCTAAAACATCATTTTCTTTAGATAAAGCATGACAAGCCAAACATTCGCTCTTAGCAATAATCGGAGTAACTAATCTTAATTGATGGTTATCTTTGGTTTTGATAGTCTCTGTATAATTTTTTGGATTTATAAATTGCTCTTTGATAATATTATCCTTAGGCACCACCTTATCTAATCCAAACCCTTCAGATACAACATCAGAACGATAAATCTTTAAAGATGCTACGCCTTTAATTAAACTTGCATCATGAACTGATTTTTCTATAATTTGTGGGTCGCCTGTATTCATAGCAGTCTGAACTGTTTGAAAAATCGACGAACTAAGCATATTTAAACTATCTTTAGTAATTTGTGTAGATGAACTGTTAAATTGAGCTATGATAATAAACTGCATAACTACAAAGCTAATAAATAGCACAGCAATAATACTGAGAACTATTTTCTTACCTATGGTATTAATCATTTTGTCTCACCTTGAATAAAATATAGTGAAATTATACATCTTTAACTCTTACTAGAAGTTTAATAAGATAATTTTCGCCTAAAATAGGCAAACTTGGGTCGAATTTGACCCAAATTAAATTAATGCAAGAAGTGTCTAATGCCTGTAAAATACATACTCATTCCAGCTTTATTAGCTGCTTCTATTACATCTTCATCACGAATTGAACCGCCTGGTTGAATCACATTTGCAACGCCAACACTTGCTGCTATCTCTATACTATCAGCAAATGGGAAAAATGCCTCACTAGCTAATGCGCAACCTTTTAAATCTATACCCATATCATTAGCTTTAGCTACTGCAGCACGAGCCGCATCCACCCTGCTAGTCATCCCCATTCCAATAGCTAAAAGAGTGCTATCTTTGACATAAACCACACAATTTGATTTAGTTAAAGCTGCAATTTTCCATGCAATTTTAAGGTCGTTTATCTCATCTGGATTTGCTGCTTTTGTAGTAACTTGCTTAGCATTATCTACTTCAGCATCGCTTATGCTATCTTTTTCTTGAAATACAAAACCACCATCAATATGTTTAAAATCCCATTTATAGCCAGATGTTACTAGGAATTTATTATTTTGTGTAAAGATTTTAGTGCGTTTTTTATCACTATAAAGTTCTAAAACACCCTCTTCTACATTGGCAGCGATTATAACCTCTATAAATATCTCTTTGGTTTTAAGAGCTAGCTCCTTTGTAAGTGTACCATTTATCGCTACTACTCCGCCAAATGCACTAATAGGATCGCATTTAAGAGCTTTTATATAGCTATCAAGCTCATTTTCTCCAATAGCAAAACCACACGGATTAGCATGTTTGCAAATAGCAACTGCTGGAGCATCGCCAAATGCCGAAGCAATAGCTACAGCTGAGTTTATATCTGTCATATTATTAAAACTTGCTTCACCCTTTAACTGAGTAAAATTTAAACTTAAAAAGCTATCAAACTCATATGCAGCACCTTTTTGATGAGGATTTTCACCATATCTTGTATCAAATACTTTTGAACCCGTTATAAATCTTTTAGCACCAAATCCGCCATTAAATCTCTCATTCATATAGTTAGCTATCATAGAATCATATGCTGCAGTATGTTCATATGCTTTAATCATTAAATCACGTCTAAATTCATAGCTATCAGCGCCATCTTTAAGGGCGTTTAAGACCATATTATAATCATTAATATCAGTAACTATCAAAACATCTTTAAAATTCTTAGCAGCGCTTCGCACCATTGTAGGCCCACCAATATCAATGTTTTCAATAATCTCTTCAAAATCATCTGTACGGATTGTAGTCTCTTTAAATGGATATAAATTTACACATACTAAATCAATACCTTTAATATCGTGCTTACTAGCTTGTTCTACATGACTAGCATTATCTCTTTTATGTAAGATTCCTCCATGGATTTTTGGGTGAAGTGTTTTGATTCTACCTTCAAACATCTCAGGACTAGCAGTAAATTCGCTAACTTCTATAACTTTAATACCATTATCTTTTAGCGTTTTATATGTACCACCTGTACTTAAAATCTCAAAACCTAAAGCCTCAAGTCCTAAAGCAAACTCAACTATACCGCTTTTATCGCTAACACTAATTAATGCTCTCATCTACGCTCCTTATTTAAATTTCGCTTTTAACATATCATATGCTTCATTTATTTGTTGCATTTTTTTAGTTGCTTGAGTAATTATCTCATCACTTTTATCCATCGTAAAATCAGGATGATACTCTCTAGATAATCTACGATAACTAGCCTTAATCTCTTCAAAACTAGCATCTTTTGAAAGCCCTAAAACTTCATATGGATCAATATTAGTATTTTCTTTAGATAAATTTTTAAATTCAGCCTCAAAATGAGCAAAAAGATCCTCTACAATACTCTTATGCAAGCCAAATCCATCGCAAATCTCTTGTAGTATTGCCTTTTCATTGTTATTAAATTCGCCATCAATATAGGCTAAATTCATAAAAAATATTATACGATTTATCCAGATTTTTTGGCTAAACCTCATCTTTTGCTTATACTCTTTAGCAATGGCGTAGGCTGAGCTATGGCTATCTTTATGCCAGGTATATAGCTCTTTTAAATCATTTCTAACATTAACATCTCCAAGCTTTAAGCATATATCATCTAATAAAAGTGATATATAATTAGCTTCATCTTTGCTTACTACTCCATCGCTTTTGGCGACTTTTGCAGTAAGCATTATAAGATATTTAGCATCATCGTATTGAAGCTCTTGAAGGCTTTGTTTTTTAGAGTTTGAATTAACAAACCCTCGACTAAGCAACCAAAATGCAACAACAAGCCCAATTAAGATTAAAAATATATTCACTATCAATCTTCACTTTTAATAACAGCAGCAAACTCGCTAAAATAGATATTTTGCAGCTCTTTTAAGTCCATTTTAATATCATTAAGAATAAACTCATCACCACCACTTAAGCCAATTTTAATAAACTCAACTCCATATTTTTTAGCTAGCTCTTCAAATTTAATAGCATCTTTAACACCTACTACTGCCCTAGAAAAACTCTCATCAAATACAAAGCGACCATCATCAAATTTAATCTCTCCACTAAAACCAATAGAGCTAACTGCTGCCATCTTAGCTAGAGTTATAGCAATACCACCTACTCCTACACTATTGGCAAAAGCTAAAACTCCATTTTGATTAGCCTCAATTACTAAATCCCAAAGTGCTCTTTCTGCCTTATAATCAATCTCCTTTAGCTCTCCAGCGCATAGATTTGCTATAGCTTTCATATATAGCGATCCGGCAAACTCACCAGTAGTTTTACCAAGCAAATAAACACTCACGCCAGCACTATTAAATTCACTATCTAAGCTTTTATTAGCATCATCACCTACACCTACAGTTACAATACTTGGAGTTGGCTGAATGCTAATACCATCAGTTTCATTATACAAGCTTACATTACCACTAACTACTGGAGTATTAAGCGCAGCACAAGCCTCTTTAATCCCTTCGCAGCCATTAGCAAACTGCCACATTACTTCAGGATTTTGTGGATTTCCATAGTTTAGACAATCTGTAATAGCTAGCGGAGTAGCTCCGCTCATAGCCACTTTTCTACCACTTGTTGCAACAGCTGCAGCAGCGCCAATTCTTGGATTTACATAATTATATCTAGTATTACACTCCATACCCATAGCAATTGATTTGCCATTTTCTTTTATTCTCATCACAGCAGCACCTAGTTTGCCAGCTTTTTTAATTACATTTGTACCTACAGTTGAATCATATTGATCATATATTAGGCTTTTATTTGCCACATTTAAATCTCTTATTAATAGCTCAAATGCTTCTTGATTACTAATATTTGGCATATTATCTAAATTAATTTTTGCAATTTCATCAAGATATTTTGGTCTGCTAGTTGGGCGATCTAGCATAGGAGCAGCCTCGCTAAGTGGAGCAATAGGCACACTACCAGCTAGCTCTCCATGCCAATATAACTCCATCACGCCAGTATCAGTTACCTCTCCGATAATCTCAGCATCTAAATCCCATTTAGCAAAGATTGCTTTTATCTTATCTTCGCACCCTTTTTTAGCACAGATTAGCATTCTTTCTTGTGATTCACTAAGCATTAGCTCATATGGAGTCATTCCACTCTCACGCATAGGAACTTTATCTAGATACATTCTCATACCGCTACCGCTTCTGCCTGCCATTTCAAAACTACTTGAAGTAAGACCAGCTGCTCCCATATCTTGAATTCCTACAATATAATCGCACTTAAATAATTCTAAGCATGCCTCCATAAGAAGCTTTTCAGCAAATGGGTCGCCTACTTGAACGGTTGGGCGTAGAGATTTATTTTCTTCATTAAAGCTATCGCTTGACATCACAGCACCGCCTAAGCCATCTCTACCTGTTTTTGACCCAACATACATTACTGGATTTCCTACACCTTCGGCTTTTGCGTAAAATATCTCATCACTTTTACAAATTCCAAGACCAAAAGCATTAACTAAAATATTACCATTAAAACTCTCATCAAATGTAGTTTCACCACCTACAGTTGGCACACCCATGCAGTTGCCATAATGGCTAATACCAGATATTACACCTTTTACTAAGTAGCGTTGATGGCGATTAGTTTTATCATCTCCACGAACCTGCCCAAATCTTAAAGAGTTCATACTAGCCTCAACCCTAGCACCCATCGTAAAGATATCTCTAAAAATACCGCCAACTCCTGTAGCAGCACCAGCAAACGGCTCAATAAAACTTGGGTGATTGTGGCTTTCCATCTTAAATACAGCAGCCATACCATCACCGCAATCAATCACTCCAGCATTCTCGCCTGGACCTTGAAGAACCCATGGGGCTTTAGTAGGAAAGCCATTTAAATATTTTTTAGATGATTTATAGCTACAATGCTCACTCCACATTGCAGAAAATACACCAAGCTCAAGTAAATTTGGCTCACGCCCTAAAATCTCTAATATCTTCTTATATTCATCATCGCTAATTTTATGCGCTTGTATCGTTTCTTTATCCATATGTTTCCCCTTTTAAATTTATTTTCCTAGACAAAAACTGCTAAACATTTTATCTAAAATTTCAGAATTTTGGAGTGGTTTTGTAATGCTTCCTATCTCTTTTATGGCTCTATTTATCTCATAAGCAAATAGTTCCAACACTGATTCATCTAAAAGCTCGGTTGCTCTATCAATTGCATTTTTAGCATCTTGGCATGCTTTTATTTGGCGATTTGAGCTTAGCATTATCTCATTTGTATCTTGTGAGTTTAAATATCTCTCAAGTGCAAATTTTAAAGCTGAGCATTCATCTTTTGCACTAAGCAAAATCCCATCAATATCAAGATCAAATTTAAATTCCAAATCAGATTTATTCAATACAAAAATCACCTTTTTATTTAAACTATTGATAAAATCTAAAATAGCTATATCTTCACTATTACTAACTCTTGAGCTATCAAATACACAAATAATTATATCAGCGCTATTAGCAGCTCTTTTAGAATACTCTATTCCTATATTTTCTATATCATGATCACTATGCCTAATACCAGCGGTATCGATAATGCGTACTAAATGAGTGCCTACTTTTATCTGCTCTTCAATAGTATCACGAGTAGTACCAGGAGTATCGCTAATTATAGCGCGTTCATAATTTAAAAGTGAATTTAAAATTGAGCTTTTACCTACATTTGGGCAACCAATAATAGCTACTTTATAGCCATCAATTAAGCCTTTTTTGGAATTTGAAATTGAGATTATGTGATCTAGTTTTGATGATACTTCTTTTAATTTTAGCTTAATTTGCTCCATTATATCAGCTGGCAAGTCATCATCAGCATAATCAATACAAGTCTCAGTATAAGCTAGAGTTGAAATTAATTCATCACGCAAAGTATCGCAAAATAAACCAAGCTCACCACTCATAACTCTAGCTAAAATTTTAGCCGCACCCTCGCTTCTAGCATTTATAAGACCTTGAATACTCTCAGCCTTAGCTAAATCGATTTTACCATTTAGTAGTGCTCGTTTACTAAATTCTCCAGGGTCAGCTACTCTAGCTCCATAAGCTAAAATTTCATCTATAATTAAATTTGCTACAACTACACCACCATGAGTTTGAAACTCCACAACATCTTCACCAGTAAAACTAAATGGAGCCTTAAAATATATAACAATAGCCTCATCTAAGACATTGCCATCTCTATCTTTTAACTCTTTTAGATGCGCAACTCTAGGCGTTAAACTACCACATATTTTATCAGCAATGCTTAGAGCATCTTTGCCGCTAAGTCTTATAATCGAGATTGCTCCTACTCCATACGGAGTCGCAAGTGCTACAATATTCATTTTTTATGAAAGTCATTTATAACGATAAATTTGCCTTCATCGCTATTTTTAATTCCGACATATTTATCTGGGAATCTATCTCTAAGCTGTTCTAAAGCAATCTTAACAAGAACACCATCAAGTGGCTTAGTTTGAGCCTTTCCAATCAGCTCTACTCTTTCGATTACACCGCTTAAATATGTTGCCATACTACTCTCTTGATTTTTTAAAAATTCAGCAATCTCTAAGCGAATTCCTTTATTATATCTAGCATTTATCCAATTAAATAATAAATATGAAATCGCCTTATATCTATAGCCCTCCTTACCTATCATTAGCGCTGCATCAGCTCCATCAAGTTTGATATATATAGTATCAGCATCATAAATTGAGAGTTCACTTACTTCAATATCAAATGAACTTGCTATAAGTAATTTATCAAGTCCTGCTCTAATTTCTAATAAAATATCATCTTGAGAAGGTTTGTTTTCATCTATTTTATGAAATGAATCAAATATAGAGTGGTCGATATTTAGTACTGGTTTTTTGGCTATTTGTTCTTTAGCCGATCTTACTTCGGCCCTATTTTCAGTTTTTAGCTCAGATTGAAGTTTTGGTTCTGATTGAGATTTTAGCTCAGATTTATCTTCACTTTTATTGCTAGTTTCAGCCTTTAATGGTTTTGGAGTATGATGTTTTAGCTCTTTTATCTCTCTTTCACTGCGCTCTGGTTTTGATTTTTTAGCCTTTTTTTCAGCCTCTTTTTTAACTACAACTTCAAAAAGTCCATCTTTTTGAAAAAAACCAAAAAAGCCTTTTCTAGATGGCTTAATCGGAGTAATTTCTAAATTTATAGTAGAGCATCCAAGTTGGCTGGCTGCTTTTATATAAGCAGCCTCTAAATCCTTAGCTTCTATCCTAATGCTCATGGCGTTTCTCCGCTATCTCTTGAGCTTTATGACGAGCAAATATTTTATTTACTACCATTTGTTGTGCTATAGAACACAGATTGTTGATAAACCAATAAAGCGTTAAACCAGCTGGGAATGTAATAAAGAAAAATGTAAATATCAGCGGTAGAAATTTCATAATCTTCTCTTGCATTGGATCGGTAAAATTTGTTGGAGTGATGTGTTGCTGAATATACATCGTAATACCCATAAGTATAGGTAAAATAAAATATGGATCAAGCTCTGCAAGGTCGTTAATCCATAATATCCATTCAGCTCCTTTTAACTCAATAGCATTTAATAAAACCCTATAAATAGCAAAGAAAATTGGAATTTGAATTAAAATCGGCAAACATCCGCCCATTGGGTTTGCTCCATGCTTTCTATATAATTCCATTACATGGGCGTTGATTTTTTGAGGATCTCCTTTATATTTAGTTTGGATCTCTTTCATTCTTGGAGCTAACTCTTTTAGTTTATTCATTGATACCATTCCCTTATATGTTAATGGGAATAAAACTATACGAATAATAATAGTGAGCGCAACAATAGCAAAGCCCCAGTTGCCTATAAACGAGTATAGCCAATCAAGTAATAAAAATGCAGGTTTAGCAATGAATGTAAACCAACCATACTCAATAGTATCAACTAAACTTGGTTCAATAGCTTTTAAAGTTTTATAATCTTTTGGCCCAATATAGCCTTTAGCGCTAAAATTTCCAATATTTCTAGCAAAGCTTAAGGTATTCTCATCGGCATCATTTTGGATAAAGACTTCCATTGATCTTTTATTATCATAAAATAGAGTTGTATAGTATCTATCACTATTTGCTAAAAGATCAACACTTCTAAATATTTCATTCCCCTTAGCATCACCATCTTCTATAATCTCTAAACTATCATCTTCTTTGCGTAATAAAACCCCATGAACTGTATATCCATCTACTGCTACAATTGGACGAAATCCAGCAGTGATAAAATACTCGTGATTTGAGTTTACCTTAACATCAATATCATATGATCCATCTGGGTGAAAAGTTAAATTTTTCACTACACTAAATGAATCTAAATTTTGTGTAAGAGTAATATTGGCCGGGGACTTAGTAGCATCAATTTTATCACTACTTACAGTATAAGCAACCTTAAAGGCTTTTTCATTTATAGCTGTATCTGAGAAACGAATCTCAAGCGGAAGTGGCGAGCTAGGTTTTAAAAGTGAAATTTGTTCACCATTTTCATTTTTAAATTTAGAATCTTTTAGTGTAAAGTTGCTAATTCTTCCAAGCTCATCAATTGTAGCGCTATAAGTTGCACCTTCAATTGTGGCGATATTTTTACTAATTTGTTTTGGCGCAATAGCTGCTTTATCTGTCGTAGAGTTAGCTAAATTAGTAGCTGGTGCGCTTTGATTTTGTTCTACTGTTTTATTTGTATCAATCAACGGCTTTGGGGCAAACAACGCATCATAAGCTATAAAAAATAAGACAGATATAACTGTGGCTATTATCAGCCTTTTTTGGGTTGAGAGTTTATCTAACACTTCTTTTCCTTTGATAAGTCAAATGCTTTTATTAAATAAAATTTATCTTTTTTATGCCGAATAAGCCAAAATTTTGGCTCTACATAACTCTGCTTTAAAAATAGATAAGAGGGCGTAAATTTTCGCTTAATAATAGGATAATCTATGCCACCTCTAAAGAGTTGATTGCATCGCAGAATTCTAAGGCTAATGGCAAAAATAGAGGCGACTATCCCGCTATGGCTAAGCTGCCAAAGAGCATACTCAGAACAACTAGGATAGTATCTGCACGACCTTGGCAATAATGGTGAGATATATTTTTTATAAAAAATAACCAAACTAGTAGCAATTTTCATTAATTTGCGCCTATAAATTTGCAATCACAATGAACAAAAAGAGCGCTAAATTATCTACTTAAAGGATAAGAGCGCTCATTATCTTATAGAGTCCATCCTTTTTAACGCCCATCTAAAACTCTTGCAAATTTTATCAAAGGGCACCTTATCTGCTCCGCTTTTTGCAATAAAGATATATATACCATCTTTTAGATCACTACTAAGTGTGGAAAATGCAGCACGAAAAAGCCTTTTGACCCTATTTCTTACAACTGCCTTTCCTATCTTCTTACTTGCTACTGCGGCGAATCTACTCGTATCTGACTCTAAAAAATAGACAACTGCTAAATCACAATGCCATTTTTTGGCACTTTGATAGACTCTGCTAAACTCTTTACTATCTCTAATAGAGTCAAATTTATTAATTTTCAATTTAGCTCTTAGGCAGCTAGTCTTGCTCTACCTTTTGCTCTTCTAGCGCTAATTACTTTACGACCGTTTTTGGTTTTCATTCTAACGCGGAAGCCATGAGTGCGTTTTTTAGGTGTTTTATGTGGTTGATAAGTTCTTTTCATAAACTTTTCCTTTAGGTAAAAATTAAGTTTTGGATTCTACCTAAATTTTACTTAAACTGCTTTGAATTTTTATAAATTTAATTTAGCTATATCTATTTAAATTCAATCTAAAGCAAATTACGCTAAAATCAAGAAATTTATTTTGGAATTTAAGATGATACTTTATAATCAAAACTATGAAATGATTGGTATTAGTAGCGAAGGACTTTCGCTTTTTGGCTTTTTAAATCCAGAGGATTTTTTTAGGAGTTGTAATGATATTAGTGACTATTTTTTAGAGACTAGTCCGCTATATAATGCTAAAAATCACTACATAGACCTAATAATCTCTCAATCTCAAAGTAATATCCAAGATATGCAAATTAAGCTTGATAATGGCGAGA
This sequence comes from Campylobacter sp. P0085, assembly GCF_002139495.1. Taxonomy (NCBI): domain Bacteria; kingdom Pseudomonadati; phylum Campylobacterota; class Epsilonproteobacteria; order Campylobacterales; family Campylobacteraceae; genus Campylobacter; species Campylobacter sp. P0085. The sequence continues at coordinate 199,604 of NZ_MJKB01000005.1, forward strand.
TAATGAGTGTAAAAATAGCTGTAGAGGTGGTAAATTTAAAGGATGTAAATGAACATTATTACAGTGTTAAATTATTATTTGATGGAAATCGTCTATCATATGTTAATGATAAAAATAGATGGCTTTGGGATATTTTATATATTAGCCGTTTAGATGCAACCGAATTCAAGCGTAGAATGCTAGAATTTACCCAATTTGCCCGTCAAAACTATGAAAAATTATATGAAGCAAAACTATTACTAATTGATGCAAATGATACTATAAGAGAGCTTGCCCAACTAGCAACAAAATTAAAACTAACCGAATTTTGCGAAATCTTAATTAATATTCAAGCAACTAGCGATGAACAGCTACTAAATGATGAATTTTATAAATATACTAATTTTATAACAAATATAGAAAATATAATTCAAAGCGAGATGCAATGAGATCATACTTTAGCTTACTTGGAATTTTACGCTTAATTGCGACATTGCCACTATTTGTAATATTTTTGATATCTAGTTGGTATCTAATTTTTCAATATAATCTTAGTATGAATTTAAAAGAACTACGCCATGAATTTTCAATTGCTTTAGATCTTGCCAATCTCTCAAAAGAGTTAGATAAAGAGATGATAATCAATGATACTAATAGCAAAAATGTCAATCGGCAAATTACTGACCATACAATAGAACATATCAAACAGCTACATAGTAACGAAATAGGCTTAAACGAGATTTTAAACCGCTTAGAGTCCTTACCTCAAATTCGCTACACGCTAGATGATGTAAATTTAAATAACTCCGAAGTTTTAAGCTACTTTAGAGATTTAAACTTGCTGATTAAAAATGAAATTTTTAACCTGATGGATCATGATCTATCAAATAGGCTAAATCTATTTATTTTTACATTTATATCCTCTTATTCTAATAGCATTTCAATTAGTGCCAAGCGTGATTTGGTAGCTAATATCATTAATCACAGAGCACTTAATACACAAGAGCTTTTATTGTGGCTAGATTTGATTAGAAATAATGGATTAAATTACGGCTATTTACCTGATAGTTATGCAAAAAAACAGATAGAAGCGATATTTAAAAGCCAAAATTATAAGCAAGTTATAGACAACCTAAGTACTTTTACAATAGAGTTGATTAAAAATGGTGAACCAAGTATTTATTTAGCACAAAAATATTATGATTTAATCAGTGATGAATTAGAATTTTCATATCAAATACAAGATGTAATCAGTTCTCAAATCAAAACTGAGCTAGATGAATTTGAAAAAGATTTATGGATAGATTCTATTTTGGCTTTTATTGTTTGGATTATTAGTATAATTTTATCACTAGTATCATACTATACTAAAAACTATATAAAAGCCAATATTGATAACCTATCAAAAATTATCGATAAAATCAAATCCGTATCGGCTACCAACCCGCTAGAATCTACTCAAACTGCAACTTTAGAAAATGGTCATAAAATTATAAATGAAGCCTTAGATAAAATAATCGCTCAAAAAGATATCGCCCAAAGTGATAGCCGCTCTAAAACAGCATTTCTAGCTAATATATCTCATGAGATTAAAGCGCCATTAAATGGTATTTTAGGCTTTAGTGAGTTATTAAAGAGCCGCTCACTAGGTAAAGATGAAAAAGAGTTAATTGATATAATTGAACAAAGTAGCCAAAACCTACTAAAAGCTATTAATAACATCATAAATATGGCAAAAATTGAAGGTGGAAATGTCGAGCTTTATGAGAGTGATTTTAGCCTTTATACTCTATTTGATGAGATTATTAACTCCTACTTTAATAGACTTTTGGCTAAGAATTTAACCCTAACCTACTACATCGATCCAGAATTGATGGTAACTGTCTTTAGCGATGAAGACAAAATTAAACAAATCGCTATAAATCTAATCGATAATGCTATTAAATTTACCCAAAGTGGCGGACAAATTACCGTGTATGTAAAAAAATTACAATCCACAAATGGTAATATTAGCTTTAGCTTTATGGTTAAAGATACTGGAATTGGTATTGCTCAAAATGCTTTAGGCAAGATTTTTGATAACTTCTATACCAATGAAAATGCAACTAAAACATATGGTGGAACCGGTCTTGGGCTTAGTATTATTAGCCAATATGCTAAAATGCTAAATAGCAAAATTAATGTCAAAAGCCAGCTAAAAATTGGAAGCGAATTTAGTCTAGATCTAACCTTAAAACTCCACTCAAATGTAGATAAAAGCTATGCAAATCTTTTTAAAGGTTCAAAAGTTTCAATCATTCCTGAAGGAATAAGTGATGATAATTTAAAAATTATAAATTTATATTTAAACTATCTTGGAGTTATAGTTGAACCAAATTTAAGCCCAGCAATTGGTAAATTTAAAAATGAAAAAGATTCAAAAGATATCGAATTTAGCGATCTTAATCACGGCTTTAGTCCTAGCTTAATCTCGTTAATAAATGCCTTGTTAAATAGCCTAAAATCAACTCAAAAATATGACCTAAAAATTCTAATAGGCACAAATGATAAGAGTAAAAAAACAAAAGAGATGTTTGAAGAAATTTGTACCAGTGTCGATGTAGTAAATGATGGTAAAAGCTTATATGAGCTTACTTTAATTAATAATTATGATGCAATTTTTACAGATATTGCACTAGATAAACAAAATGCGCTAATTGCTGCTACAAATATCATTAGTACTCAAGATGAAAAGGATATCGAACGAACACCGATAATTGCAATGTTATCAAGTTCTAAAGAGCAAATTAATAAAACAAACTTGCTATTTGATTATTATCTACAAAAGCCGCTTTTAAAATCGCAAATTATCGAAATCTTAGCAAGTATTGATAATAAAGATCCACTTAATGCATTAGATGGCACAAGAGATATTTTATTATTTAAAAAGAGCAAAATGGAAAATAGAATTTATCACGCTGTACTATCAAAAGTCTGCCATACGATAGATACTGTCGATTCATTTGATGAGCTTGAAGAGGCTACGCAAAATAGAGCATACAAGTTGGTTTTGATAGATTATACAGCAAGCTTTTTTGATGCTAATAGAATTTTAAATATTATCAAAAATAGCTCCCAACTGCATAATTTTGAGAGTAAAGTCGTATTATTTATCGAACCAAACAGCAAAATCCCAACACAAATTCAAGCCCAATTTACTCAGCTAATTAGCACAAATATTAGTAAATCTAATTTAGAAAATCAGATAAAAGAGCTAATCCAATGACAAAACTAAATATTTTAGCAATTGATGATGATATAATAAGCATTAAGCTTTTAGAGCTGATTTTATCTGATAATTTATATATCTCTAGCATTACTACAGCAAGTGATGGGCTTGAGGCTATGGAAATTTTAGAGAGGCGATTTGATATAAATTTAATACTTTTAGATATCTATATGCCAAGATTAAATGGTTTTGAATTTTTACATAATTTTAAAAGTCGTAAATATCTCCAAGATATTCCAATTATCGTAATTAGCACTGATGCAACTCTTCGTCAACGGACAATGGAGCTTGGAGTACTTGCATTTCTTGTAAAGCCAATTAGTAAAAAAACGCTAGGTAAATTAATCAAGCAAGTTGCCAATAATTCAAGCTAAATTTAACTCAATTTTCTTACCAAATCCTAAGGTATTATCTGTAAATTTGAGCCACTTTAACTCTATTTTATATAAATTTAAATTCATTAGCTTAGCATAAATAAAGCGTGATATATATGCATTTTTCTCCACTTCATTATCTACTAGATATATAGACCCACTCGCTTGAAGACCCTGGATTTTGCCAACTATTTTTGTTTGCAAGGCAATATTTATAAAAACCCTACTATCATTTTGAATCACTTTAGCATGATAGCTATCATCGCCAAAAGCAACAATAATTAAATTTGGCTTTAAAAAAGCGTAAAAACAACTACATAGATATGCGCCACTTTTCCCATTTACTCCAAGGGTTAAAATATGCTGACTATCTATAAATTTAGCTATTTTTTCATCCATTTTTCATCCATTTTGGCACTATTTTTGCTTAATTTTAGCCAAATTTGGCTTAAAATATATCGCATTTTAACCGATATACTATAAAATTTTAAGGATTTTCAATGATTACAAACAGCTACGCAAACGCTTCATATAATGCGTTTAACTACTCATTTAAAACTAGCTCTGGCGATACCATAAATCTTGCGATGTATGATAATAAAGAGTTAGCCTACTCAAGCAAGAACTCCAAAAATTCAAACGAACAAAGCCTAAATCTACGCCATACATATGGGTATAAATTTGAGCTAAATAGTCAAAATGGTATAAGTGAGCAAGATAAATTAGAGATTGCAAAAGCGCTAGAAGAACTCCGCCCAAAAATCGATGATTTTATGAAACATATCAAAGAAAATGAACCTTTTAGCGATGAAACTATCTCAAATATTGCAAATTCACTCAAAAAAGAGTTACCAAATTTAAATAGCAATGATGCTAAAATAGAGTTAAAAAGTTCACTTTTAGATATGTTTGATGAGATGCTAAAAGAACATAAAACTAAAAATAACAACTTAAATAAATCTCTACTAGAACAGACTCAAAAGCTATTTGAAAATATGCTAAAACCGCAAAATAATCTAAATTATTATGCATAAGCTTGCTACTTTAGCAAGCTTTTTTAGGCCAAATTTCATATATAATTAAACAAATTTACTGTATAATCTTAAATTTAAAATTTTAAGGCGTATATTATGATGTATAGAAATTTAATAAAAGAGATGTTAAATCTCCAACAGCAATTAAATGATGATACTAATGGTATTGGCTGGGAGATGGGGCATACTAAAGATGGTAAATTAATTAGCTGGAAACGTTGCATTTATATGGAGTGTGCTGAGCTAATTGATAGCTTTGCGTGGAAACATTGGAAGGCTATAAATTCTCCACTAGATGTAGACAATGTTGCCATTGAAATTGTTGATATTTGGCATTTTATTATGAGTCTTGGACTAGAGAAGTATAAGATAAATTCCCTTGGCGATATTGATAATTTAACTGATGATATAGTATCAACTAGTGGATTTAATGAGTTTTGTAAAGAGCCATATAATATAAAAGAGTATAGTATCTATGAAATTATAAACGATACTGAGTTAATTATAAATCGCTGCAGTGGATTTAATATAAATTTCTTCGACCTTTTAAGAGATTATTTTAGGGTTTCATTAAAATGTGGAGTAAATTTACAAAAGCTATTTAATATCTATATTGGCAAAAATGTTTTAAATAAATTCCGTCAAGATCACGGCTATAAAGATGGAAGTTATATAAAAATTTGGAATGGTGTAGAGGATAATGCTGTGATGAATGAAATTTTACAAAATGGCGCTAGTAGCGTAGATGAAATTTACGCTAAACTTAAAACTGCCTACCAAAATATCCAATGAATAGTATAATCAAACGCTCGCTGAGCGACTTTTTAACTTTTAGATTTTTAGCACTTTCATTTTTGCCGCTTTTTATTTCACTTGGAGGCTTGATTGGGTTAGTGATATATTTTGGCGGTGATGTTTTTAGCATTTTAGCCCGTCCTAGCATTGAAGCATATGCTAATGGAGATGGATTTATAGCGTGGCTTTTATCTCTTAGCGTTGTGCAGTTTATGATAACTTCATCATTTTATATAATTAGTATATTTTTAGCTATTTTATTAAGTGTAGCAATTGCAGGTATTATAACTGGATTTTTAACACCATATGTAGTTAAATATATAAACGATAAGTATTATGGCTATAACTCAACTCCACTACCTAGTAATATGCATGTTTTTAAGCTAATTGGTATTACGATTATTAAATTTATTCTAATATTTTTAATATGCATACCCCTTTTATTTATTCCTGTGTTAAATTTATTTATTCTAAATTTACCATTTTTTTATCTATTTTATCGCCTAATGCTCATTGATATAGCTAGTAATACTTCTGATAGCTTAATCTTTGAAATAGATATGCAAAAAGGTGGTGGGGTTAAATTTTTTAGCGCTTCAGTACTATTTTATATTCTAACATTAGTGCCATTTGTTGGACTATTTTTACAGATATTCTTTGTAATATTTTTAAGTCATATATTGTTAGAGAAAAATTCAAGAGGATTTTAATGAAAAATATTCTATTTTTTGGTTTTATTGGTTTAACCTGCGTATTAATGTATCTTAGCCAAAGCTTTCTTACTATTATTTTTGGAATTTGTATATTTTTATATGCTATGAGTGTATTAGAAAAAAGTTTTTCTATGATGGCAAGTCTAGATAAATTTTTAAAAAAAATGACAAAAAGAAACTTCCAAAGCTTTTTATTTGGTGCAGTTAGCGCTACAGTAATGCAATCAAGCGGCCTTGTTAGCGTTCTTGCAATATCATTTTTAAGTGCTGGGCTAATCACATTAGCCTCAGGTTTAGCTATCATTTATGGAATAAATTTAGCCACTATTACTACTGGCTGGTTTTTGGCTGGTTTTGGTCTAAAGGTAAATATCGCTGCTTACTCTATGCCTTTAATAGTTATAGGTATGTTATGTATGGTAAATAAAACTGAAAAAATTAAAGGTTTTGGATATTTTTTATTTAGTATCGGTCTTTTATTTCTTGGAATATCTTATATGAAAGGCGGCTTTGATCATATCAAAGATAGCATTGATCTATCGCAATTTGCGATGTCTGGAATGGCTGGGTTGATTATTTATACCTTTGTAGGAATTATAGTTACAGTATTAATCCAAAGCTCGCACGCATCTCTTACTCTAGCTTTAGCAGCACTAAGTGCAGGACAGATAACCTATGATAATGCTGTTGGTATTGCCATTGGCTCAAATGTCGGCTCAACTGTGATGGCAATTATTGGCTCCTTAAATGCAAATATGGAGGGTAAAAAGCTCACTGTTGCTCATGTGTTATTTAATGTAACATGTGCAATTATTAGCGTTATACTAATCGTACCTTTTATGTATATTACTGATGTAACTAGTACATATTTTGGAATCGCAGATGATGATTACACTCTTAGACTAGCAGTATTCTTATCATATTTTAACGCATTAGGGGTTATTATATTTTACCCGCTTATTCCATTTATGGAAAAACTTTTAAATAAATATATGAAAGACTCAAGCAAAAGAAGTAAAATCGATAGCGCTAAATATCTTGATGAGAAATCCTTGCAATTCCCTGATAGTGCGCTTGAAGTACTTGGCAAGGAGCTTTTACATCTTTATTCTAATGCAAACTCCATTATAGCTAAAGCTATTAGCATAAGTAACAGCGATATCCAAAATAGTGATATTTCAGCAAAAGATATAATAAAGCTACGCCAAACTCCAATTAAAATGGATTATGATGAACTATATAACAATAGATTTAAAGAGATTTATAGTCAAATCATCGACTACGCTATATTAGCTGGAACCAATGCAAAACCTGAACAGTTAAGTAAATTTATGGATATTAGACATGCAGCACTAATTATGGCTGAGACGCTAAAGGATATGAAAAATACTCAACCAAATGTCTTTAAATATATCACTAGTTCTAACCAATATGCCAAAGAAGAGTATGATAGATTAAGAGTTGAGATGTTAGAGTGCCTTCGCATTATGTATAATATTGCAAGCATTAAAGATATAGATGAGTTAGAAGCTCAAATAAAAAATCTACGCAAAATTTACAATGCATATGATAGTGAGTTTGACTTTGATGTGCTAATCATAAATAAAAAAATTACCAATAAAATGGCAACTTCTCTTATGAATGATACGGCACTGATGAAGAATATAACTAAAGGTATGCTAAAGGTTGCTGAGATGATATTTGCACATCATCACAATCAATCATTAAATGAAAGTACAACTGCGTGATAGAAGATGATAAAGCGTCCACATAATAAATATAAAAAAGTTAGAAATAATGTCGAACAGCCTTTAATGCAGTGTAAAAAAGAGCAGTTTGTTTTAAAGATTTCACTAGCTTGTGCTGTAGTGCTAGCAGTTTTTGGAATTGCTTATGGAATTTATATTGGTTCTAAGGCAATTATTTTTGATGGATTAGTAGCATTTTTATCAATTATCTTAATACTACTTAGCGTTATCACATCTAAATTTATATACAAAGAAGATGATGATACCTTTCAGTATGGATATATGCGCTTTGAGCCAATGGTAAATCTATTTAAAAGCCTAATTTTACTCTTGTTATGTATGTATGCGATGGTTAATGGAATTCAGGCGATTTTATCTGGTGGATATGAAGTTGAATTTGATAAGGCTATGCTTTACTCATTTTTATCTATGATCTTATCTATTGGAATTTGGCTTTTTACATCATATCAAGCCAAAATTTTACAATCTCCTCTAATCTCAGTTGATAGTCTTGAGTGGCTAATTGATAGTGTGCTATATCTAGGTGGATTTGTAGTTTTTGGAACAGTTTGGCTATTTGATAGAGAGAGCCAATCAGAATGGGCTAAATACCTTGATCCAGGACTTTTAGTAGTACTTTCAATGATTTTAGGTGTTATGCCACTTAAGGTTTTTATAAAAAATTTAGCTGATTTAGCTATGGTTGCACCAAAAGATATGGATGATAAGATAGATACCCTACTTCAAAATATATCCAAAAAATATAATTTTAGCGACTATGATACGCATGTAGCAAAAAGCGGAAGATTTTTTATGATTGAGGTAAATATCTTAATGGGAGAGTCATTTAAAATTCAAAATATAGATGAGATGGATCTAATCAGAGATGAGATAGAACAGGGATTAGATATCCCAAGTTATAAAATTTGGCTGAGTGTGAGCTTCACTAAAAATCCAAAATGGCTTTAATCAAATTTAGCCTTTTTATTTATCATCCACCAAAGGATAGAAAATTGTAAATTTGGAGCCTTTATCTTGCTTTCATCATAGATAAAATCTAAAATCTCACTACGTTTTATAAAAACTAATTCTATCTTCTCATCATCTATCCCGCCACCTAAGCCTAGCTTCATACTCTCATCGATCTGAGCATAAAATAAAACCTGACAATTAGCCCCAAATCCAAGTGCAGTAAAGCTGCTAGTAACTCGCTCTATATTATCTATACTATATCCGGTTTCTTCCATAATCTCTTCGATTATAGTTGCTTTAGCATCTAGCCCCTTATCCATAATACCCGCACAAAGCTCATATGTAAGACCGTTTTTGTTTTGAATTTGATTTTTATCTTGATAGTACCATACAGACGGACGAAACTGCCTAACAAACAAAAATGAATCAAATTCCCTATGATATAAAAGACAACTTACGCTATCATGCGCCTCTACGCAATCCCAGCGTTTATCCTTGCCATCTTGAGTATATAAGATACTAAAAGGCTTTACAAATTTTGACTCTTTTAATGGTATAACCCTTAAATTACTTATAGTAAAATCCATGTCGCTAATCCTAAAAATACAAAAAATCCTATAATATCTGTCGCTGTAGTCAAAAACACAGTGCTACCAACAGCGGGATCAAGCCCTATTCTCTTTAAACTAAGTGGGATAAATGTCCCTAAAAATGCCGCCATAATGATATTAGCCACAAGCGCTATTGCTATGACTACTCCAAGCATTGGCTTATCAAACCAAAGCCCCACCAAAATACCTAAAAACAGAGCAAAGATAAAAGAGTTAAAAATAGCCATTATAATCTCTTTTTTAAGCACTACCCAAAAATCCCCAATCCCTATCTCACCAAGAGCCAATCTCCTTACAGTAACAGCTAGTGTTTGATTACCAGCGTTGCCACCCATACTAGCAACTATTGGCATCAAAACAGCTAAAGCAACCAAGCTCTCAATAGACTTTTCAAAAAAGCCAATCACAATTACACCCAAAATCGCCGTGATTAAATTCACAAATAACCAAGCAGCCCTAGCACGACCAGTCTTTACTAATCCCTCTTCTTCAGCATCATCATCAACCCCTGCTAGATTATAGATTTGCTCAGTTGCACTCTCTTCTAAAAAATCGTGAATATCATCTGTTGTGATACGACCAAGTAGCACACCAGCTCTATTAGTCACAGCAATAGCACTCAAATCATAATCCATAATAATATCCACAGCTACTTTAATATCATCACTATCAATAGCAAAATGTGGTTTAAATCTCTCCTCATCTTGATTTACTATCTGGCTTAAATTTAAATCAAAATCATATGTTATAAGATCCTCAAGAGCAATTGTGTGCTTTAATACCCCTTCATTATCCACAACAAACAAAGAAAATACATTTTCTATCTTATCTTCTTGTTTCATTATGCGAAATCTAGCTATAGCACTACTTAAACTCTCATCTAATCTAGCACTAAATAGCTCTGTTTGCATATATGCACCAGCTTCATTTTCTTCATAATTTATAAGCTTACTAATCTCTTTTTGGCTATCTATTTCAAGTGAGCTAAAAAGTTCTTTGGCTTTCTCTTCATCTATCTCTTCTATAGTCTGTATAAGATCAGTAGCGTCATCACTCTCAAGCTCATCGATTGCTTCAGCTATCTTGTCATTTGGAAGATTTTCTATCACATCTCGCAGCATGTGATCAGGCATCTCCATAGCTGCTTCACCAAGAGTTTGCGCATCAAGCTTTTCTAAATACTTAGCATACTCATCCTCATCAAGGATTTTTAGCCTTTTTAAATGGCTTGCTACATCAGCTGGACTTAACTCATTCTCATCTACGATATGTTTTTGAAGCTGTTCTTTTACCTCTTCTAAATTTGAATTTGGCATGATTATATCTCTGTTATATTTGCTATATCTTCAAGCGGTGCTTTGTTTATATGATCTTTGAAACTAGCTTGAATTTGATTATTTAGACTCTCTTTTAACTTGTTAAATTCAATTTTTTGGTTTTTATTTAGCTCGGATTTTGTGATTTTGACTACAGATTCTGGATTTATAGCGTTGCCATTTTTGTATAATCCCAAGTGTAGATGCGGTCCAGTGCTTAAACCAGTGCTTCCTACATAGGCTATTAACTGACCTTTTTTGACTTTTTTACCCTTTTTAATACCTTTAGCATAACCATTTAAATGCGCATAAAGTGTCATATATCCACTTGAGTGCTGGATAGTAACAGTCTTGCCATATCCGCCTTTATTACCTACAAAGCTTACCATGCCATCACCAGCAGCGTAAATTTTTGTCCCTTTTGGCGCAGCATAATCAGTACCTAAATGCGCTCTATATCTTTTTAATACTGGATGAAATCTTTTAGGATTAAATCTTGAGCTAATTCTAGCATTTGGCACAGGCTTAATCAATAAGAAATTTTCAAGCTCTCTTCCATTAGGATCATAAAACGCATCATTAAATTTATATATATAATTTGGCTTTCCCCTAGTCTCTATCATAGCAACTTTAATATTTGGCTCGCCGATATATTTGCCTAAGCGCTTTTTACGCTCATATACTATAGCCAGTCGATCGCCCTTTTGAAGCGTTTTAAAATTTACGCTTCCACTAAAAGCTTTATTAAACGAATTAGCTAGCGCTTCATCATTTGTTGCTCTTTTTATCTCTCTATATGGCGAGTCATTTATCTCTACATTTAGTATGAAATTTTCATTTTCATAGACAATTGGGATAAAATCTAGACTATAATGGTTATTAAAATCTTTAAAAACATGAATTTGAATCTCATTGCTAATAGGTAATAAAATTTGACTAATATTATTATTTGAATCACGCAAAATTTGAAATTTCGTCCCAGCGCTTAACTCGCTAGCTAACTCTTTATCCTCGCCTGAGAGATTATAATATATAGATAATGGTATATTATGTCTCTCTAAAAAGGTTAAAAATGTATCACCTTGCGGCCATGTCAGCTCTTCAACACTTGTAGTTACTGCATGCAAATTCATAAAAGCTAAAATAGATAAGATAAATTTTTTCATCAAAAACCTCAACAGAAGCAGATTAATATTGTAATTATAACTCAAAATTATTTACACATTGCAAACATTTACCCAAACTAAGATATAATTATGGCCAAATTTATAAAAAGTATCAAAAAGGGGATGCAATTGAAAAAAATTATAGTTTTAATCTTTGCTATATATTCATTTAGTTTTGGAGCTAAATTTGATCTAAAACCAAGCTACAATCTAATTTTAAATACTACTCAAGGTGGCGCTACAATTATAGATAATAATAGCTTTATAGTTGGCTCAAGTGGTGTTGTGTTACACAAATTAAAAGATGGCAGCAAAACCATAATAGCCAGGGCAGTTGTAACTAGCAAAAAAGATGGCTATGCAAATTTAAGATTTGAGCTATTTGACCAGCTTAAACAAACAGCACTTCCACTCCCTACTATCTTGCCACAAGCTGGCGATGAAGTAATTTTAAATTTTATGTATAATAGATCTTTAATCGTAGTCCCAAACAAAGAAATTTATGATCAAGTTACTAAAGCTTTTAGTAATATTGATTTTATTCATCCCGATATTATAGCTGCTTATTTAAGCTATGAGTATAAGCCAAACCCAAGCCGATCTGATTTTCGTAAAATGTGCGCACAAAATGCAGCTGGGCTGATATTTATAGCACTTGATAAAGAGGCTGTTTTTGCTGATTGTGGTAGTTTTGAAATTTTGCAAAGCTTTAAAACTGGCAGTGTAGATTATTATGAAGTACCATTTTATACAAGAATTAAAAATATAGATACAGTATTTTGGAAACTTGATGGTGCTAAAATCGGCAATTATGACAAATATTACAATAAACTTTTAGCTAGATAAGGGATAAGTATGGATTCTAAACATATAAAATATTTTGAAAATTTAATTGGTCAAGATAATGCCAAATTTGACAAAGCCCATCAGATAGCCTACTGCTATGACGCAACCAAAAAGCGATATGAACCAGATGGTGTTTTATTCCCAAGAGATGAAAATGATGTAAGTGAAATTTTAAAATATTGTAACGAAAATAAGATAATAATCGTCCCAAGGGGCGCTGGGAGTGGCTTTACTGGTGGTGCCTTGGCTAGTGGTGGCGGAGTGGTGCTAAGCTTTGAGAAGCATATGAATAAAATTTTAGAGATAGATATGCAAAATATGGTAGCCGTAGTCCAACCCGGAGTGATAAATATGGATTTACAAAAGGCTGCATTAGAAGTGGGGCTATTTTATCCGCCTGATCCTGCTAGTGAAAATTATAGTAGCATAGGTGGCAATGTCAGTGAAAATGCCGGCGGAATGCGTGCTGCAAAATATGGAATTACCAAAGATTATGTGATGGCTTTGCGTGCGGTATTGCCTAATGGAGAGATTATAAGAGCCGGTAAAAAAACGATAAAAGATGTCGCCGGATATAATATAGCTGGGATTTTGATAGCTAGTGAAGGTAGCTTAGCAGTAATTACTGAAATAACTCTAAAATTAATCGCCAAACCTAAATTCAAAAAGACCGCTATGGGGGTATTTCCTAGTGTGAATTCAGCTATGAATGCCGTATATAAGACAATGGCCGCTGGCGTAACCCCTGTGGCGATGGAGTTTTTAGACTCTTTAAGCATTAAAGCAGTTGAACAAAAATTCAACAAAGGCCTACCAACTGATGCTGGAGCGATATTAATTAGTGATGTGGATGGACCAAATTTAGATGTAATTGATGGAGATTTAGCAATTATCAAAGATTGCTTTATGCAAAATGGAGCTATAGATTTCAAAGTAGCAAAAGATGAACAAGAGAGCGCTGATATATGGTTTGCTAGACGCAACTGCTCTCAAGCAATCACAATGTATGGCAGCCTAAAACTAAATGAAGATATCACCGTTCCACGCTCTAAGCTTCCTGAGCTTCTTGATAAAATAGCTCAAATTTCAGCCAAATATGATGTAGTGACTCCATGCTTTGGCCATACTGGTGATGGCAATGTCCATACAAATGTTATGGTAGATAAATCCGATCCAAAAGCAGTAGAAAGAGGTCATGAGGCTATTACTGAGATTTTTAAGGCTACTGTTGAGCTTGGTGGAACGCTAAGTGGCGAACATGGCATTGGGATATCTAAAGCACCATTTATGAGCTTAGCTTTTAGCGATGGAGAGATGGAGCTATTTAGATCTATTAAAAGAGCATTTGACCCAAATAATATCTTAAATCCATTTAAAATGGGACTTTAATGCAAGAAGCTAAAAAAATTGCTAAGATTATTATAAAAGAGCTAAGAGATAAGCAGATATTTCATTTTGCTTCTAGTCTTAGCTTTCACACTTTGCTTTCAATTATTCCTATTATTTTTGTATCGCTTAGTATTTTTACTACTATGCCAAATTTTGCTGATTATTATGCTAAAATAAAGGAATTTATCTACTCAAACTTGCTCCCAAGTCAAAATATCACCCAATATCTAGATCAATTTTTAAGCAACTCTAGCTCACTTGGAGTGATGGGAGTTGTAGCTATATTTTTTACTAGTTTGATGTTTTTTAGTGAATATGATCATGTTATATCACGAATTTCTAATGTGCCAAAAAGAGGATTTTGGCAAAGTCTTAGTAATTACTGGACACTTACTACCCTTATGCCTTTAGGGCTTGGCTTATCATTTTGGATTTCAAATTTCATTCAAAACACACTAAAAAGCAGTGAATTTACCAGTTCGATAAATTTTCTAGCTATATTTCCTCATATTATAATCTGGGCAATTTTTGCTATTACATATCTAATTAGTATCAACAAAAAATTATCATTTAAAAGCATAGCCATTGGCTCATTTATTAGCTCGCTCGCTTGGTCGCTATCAAAATGGGGCTTTATCCAATACTCATTTTATAATAAAACTTACGCTAGTATATATGGCTCATTTTCTATTTTACTATTTTTTATACTTTGGATATATATATCGTGGATTATATTTTTGTATGGAGTTAGACTCTGCTCGGTACTTGAAAAAAGCAAAGAGCAAATTTAAAGCTATTTGTAGATAATAGATATCTATCTGCTATTTATACTAAATTTAGTTAATTCAATTGCTAAGGTAACCAAATTGTTACCCTAGCAATTATAAATTTATAAATTAATAAATCAAAATGGCCAAATCGTCTCTAAAACACGAGTTCCCCATGGTTTATCAGTCGCACGCTGAAGGTCGCCTTCGGTTTTATATAATATTTTAGCATCAGATATATGTCTAGATTCAATCTCATTATACTGGCTAATATCGTATGGACGAATCACTCCACTAATTTGCATTATCTGTTTTTCATTATTTAGCAAAATTTCCTTACTACCTTCGATAAAGTAATTACCATTGCTTAAAACTTTAATAATCCTAGCTGAAATCGTAGTAGTAAATGCCTCAGTCCTACTAGTTGAACCCCCACCTGAATAGCTACTACCACTTCCAGCGCTAAATCCTATACCAGCTATTTTATTAATATCATTTAGTGGTCCTTTTAATGGTGAGCCTTCAGGCGTAGTAAATGCTCCACCTTTTAGCGATGTTAAGCTATCTTTAGAGGTTGAGCGATCAGCCTGTGAGCTTTGATTGGCATTTTCTCTAATTATAACCGTTACAATATCATTGACATTCATCGCTTTTCTATCAGAAAATAGCGGATTATCCCCTTTACCAAATAAACTTCCAGGATTTCCTACTCCATTACCTTGAACACGACTTGGCAACTCTTCTACATATGTTGGTGGTGCCATTGAAATGTGTGGATCAGCCCCAGTTGTACAACCGCCAAGCCCAATGCCTGCAACGCAAATTAGTGTAAAAAAAGAAACTTTTTTCATAAATAACTCTCAATTTTATGATACAATATACTAATAATTCGTTAAAATAATACCAAATATAGGATAAAACAATGCTAAAATCGATTTATATCTTAAAAAGCGACTATGAAAATGGTGAATTTAGAGATGTTTTAAGCTCTAAATTTAGCCAAGGTGTTACGATTTTACCCATTAGCGATGATGGCGAATTTAAAGTTTTCACTCTTAATGAAGCAATCACTCTACTAAATTCAGGCAAAGAAAATGAACTAATCAAAGCTGTAATGGATAAATTCAGTAGCATTAAGGCTGAGTTTATAATAATAATTGGATCTGGCGATGAACTCCTTGACTCATTGCTTGCTCGCAATCTAAATGCTCCATTTTTGCTTAGCAATCAAACTGCTTATAAAGCTAAGCTGCTTGGATTTAAATCATTAAAAAGCATTGATGAGATTAAAAATACTCAAAGCAACTATATAACTCCTCTTAAATTTGAAACCCTACTCTATCAAAAAGCTGCCCAAAAGCTAAAAACTGTAGTATTACCAGAAAGCGATGATGATAGAGTTCTTAAAGCGTGCGATATCTTGCTAAATAGCGGTGCTATTAGTTTAATTCTTCTTGGCGATGAGAATGATATCAATAAAAGAGCTAATGAATTAGGGCTAAATTTGAGCAAAGCTAAAATTATAAATCCAGCTAATAGTGAACTTTTAGAAGAATTTGCTACTACTCTTTATGATCTTCGTAAAAGTAAAGGTATGGAGCTAGAAAAAGCCAAAGAACTAATAAAAGATGGAACATATTTTGGCACTATGCTTGTGTATAAAGGACTAGCAAGCGCAATGGTAAGTGGCGCTAGTACAACTACAGCCCAAACCATCCGTCCAGCCTTGCAATTTATAAAAACAAAACCTGGCGTTACTAGCGTTAGTGGTAGCTTTATTATGTGTGCTAATGGCCAAATTCACTTCTATGCAGATTGTGCTATTATGCCAAATCCTACACCAAAAGATCTAGCCGGTGCTGCTATTGCTACAGCTGCTACAGCTCGTGAGTTTGGCTTTGAACCTAAAGTTGCTATGCTTAGCTACTCTACAGGAGATAGCGGAAGTGGCCCAAGCGTTGATGCTATTATAGAGGCTACTAAAATCTTAAAAGAGCTAGACCCAAGCCTAGATGTAGAAGGTCCAATCCAATTTGATGCAGCCATTGATCCAGTAGTAGCAGCCAAAAAACTACCAAATTCAAAAGTTGCCGGAAATGCAAATGTATTTATCTTTCCAGATTTAAATTGTGGAAACATCTGCTACAAAGCAGTCCAAAGAACAGCAAATGCTTTAGCTATTGGGCCAATATTGCAAGGATTAAATAAGCCAATTAACGATTTAAGTCGTGGTTGCTTGGTCGAAGATATCGTAAATACTGCACTAATTAGCGCAATCCAGGGAGAGTAGATGAAAATTTTAGTTATTAACTCTGGTAGTAGTTCTATTAAATTTAAACTCTATGATATGAAAAATGAGAGCGTAATGTGCAAAGGACTAATTGAACAAATAGGCTCAGATAACTCCTTTGCTAAAATCTCCACCGCTCATGGAAGTATCAAAGAGATATCTAGGCCCATAGCCAATCACGCTCAAGGTATAGATATTATGAATGAGTTGCTATTTAATTCTGGAGTAGTAAATAGCTTAGATGAAATTGATGGTGTAGGTCACAGAGTCGTTCAAGGTGCTGATGTTTTTAGTGATGCAGTATTAATAGATGAGAGTGTAATGGCAAAGATTGAAGAGCTTATACCATTAGCTCCGCTTCACAATCCTGCTCACCTAGCTGGAATGAGAGAGACGCTAAAAGTTCGCCCAGATATCCCAAATGTCGCTGTATTTGATACAGTCTTTCACCAAACTATGCCAAAAAGCTCATATATGTATGCTTTGCCGATTGAATTTTATGAGAAATATAAAATTCGCAAATATGGCTTTCACGGTACATCTCATCAATTTGTCTCTAAAGCAGCTGCTAAAATCTTAAATATTGATTATGATAAATTTAGCTGTATCACTCTACATCTTGGAAATGGTGCTAGTATTGCAGCGATAAAAAATGGCAAATGTATAGATACTACAATGGGGTTAACTCCGCTTGAAGGGTTAATGATGGGAACACGCTGCGGAAGCATAGACCCAGCGATTATGCCATTTTTGATGGAAAATGCAAATTTAAGCGCTAAAGAAGTTGATAATATAATGAATAAAAAATCTGGCCTATTAGCCATCGGCGGTAGCAACGATATGCGTATAATAGAACAAAAGATGGATGCAGGAGATGAGAATGCTAAGCTTGCGTTTGATATGTTTGTGCTAAAGGTGAAAAAATTCATTGGTGCGTATATTGCAATTTTAGGTAAAATCGATTCAATTATATTTACTGCTGGAATTGGCGAAAATGACGCTAGAATCAGAGAGGCAGTTTGCGAAGGTCTAGAGATTTTTGATATCAAAATTGATAAAATTAAAAATAAAGAGTCAAAAGATGAACCACGACGCATAAGCCAAATCGACTCCAAAGTCCGCATAGCCATAGTCCCAACTGACGAAGAGCTAGCCATCGCCCAAGATGCACTAAGAATAATTAAAAATAAAGGCAATAAGTGATAAAGACAATTGACTATCAAATAGATGGAATAAACGACGCTGAACTAGATATAAAGCGTAACTCAAAGCTTGAGTTTAAGCTCACCTATGATAGCACTAAAGAGATTAGAGCGCTTATAGCTGTTATTCCAGGTCTTGGCGAAGATGGTGACACCTATTATAGAGACAATCTAGCTCATAGCATAGCAAGAGACCTTGATGCTGCTGTAATTACAGTTAATTATTTTGGTGTCAAAAGCAATCCACCAGTGGCAAAATTTAGCATTGATGAGATTGATGAGTTAATCCTTAAAACAGTAGCTGAGAATATTGGCAATCCAATTCCAGATAATATAGAACTAACCAAAATGGAATCAGAAGAGATTTGGGACTTTGTCAATGAGCATCTATATAATTTCATTGGAATGCAAAAATTAACTGGCAAGCTTATACGAGATTTTAAAATGCCTATGCATATGACATTAACTCCACCAAATGGCGAGTATCAAAACTTTGGCCTAATGGCTGCACTTGATGTGGTAAATTCAGTTTTATATATTAAAAACAATCCTCCATTTAAGCTTCATCCTAATTGTCAAAATGGGCAGCTTGCTGCAATCTATGTAGGCTCAAGCCATGGCGGATATATAGCTAATCTCTGTGCTAAATTTGCCCCATGGGCTGTAGATGCTGTTTTGGATAATTGCGGTTGGAACCTAAGCACTGAAATATTTGATAAAAAAGACTACCAGCCAGGAACATTCCGTACTATTGGATTTGGTAAAGAGATTGATTTTATGAGATATAGGCGAGATAGTAGAGATAATGAAAACTTTCACCTATGCGTCTCAGATAAGACATTTTGGACATCAAATTCGCAAAGCCCAAACTATTTTAGTCGCTCTAGATATGAGATTAGAGACGTCAATGAACCTAATCATCTAAAAGTACTTAGCAACTATCCAAAACCGATTTTTAAATGCTACCATGTAAAAGGTGATAGTGTAGCACCAATTGATGAAAAGATTAAATTTTATGAGCAATTACAAGCCAATGGCTTTGATGCTACTCTTGATATCGTAAGCGATAAATCTAGAGTTGATGGTAAATTTATCAAAAATCTATCTCACGGAATGGATATGAGCATTAAACTACTTGTAGCTAATAATTACGAATGGATTTTAAATAAAATCGCAGCCAACAAGCGTCCAAAATGCGAGCCAGTAATCACGCTAGAAACTAGCCAATATACATATGAATTTAGTCAAAAAGATAACCAAGTTAGCTTAGAGTGTAAAAAGAAAAAATAAAGCGATAAAATAAATTTAGATTTTATGTTTAAATAAACCCTCGCAATGGCTAAGCATTGCGAGTAAATTTAAGCTATTAAAGATTTAAATTTAAGCTACTGTAGTAGTCTTAATATATTTTGTTGTACAGCATTTGCCTGACTCATAGCGTAGCTTCCACTTTGGGCTAGTATGTTAAATTTAGAGAAGTTTGCACTCTCACTAGCAAAGTCTACATCTCTTATTTGAGATTCAGCTGATTTTACATTTACTTGGGTAACTGTAATATTATTTATAGTAGCTACTAATTGATTTTGGACTGAACCTAGGTCAGCTCTTAATTTATCTAGAGTTTTTCTAGCTGCTTCAGCTACATCAACCATAGCTTGAGCACCACCATAAGTATTTACGCCACCGGCTTGGTCTGTATATAAATTTGCTTGAGAAACATTACCATCAAAAAAGCCCATAGCTTGAGCCATTTCTTTGGTTATTGTTCCAGCATTCATATATTTTAAATTTACACTAGCCTGGTTATAGGCTTTAGATGCCTCACTAGCAAGCGATATAACAGCATCGCTAAAACCTAATCCTGATATTGTAGACATACCATTTAAACCGATTTTAATGTCTCTAGCATCTTGGCGAATAAAGGTAATTTGACCCAACATTACTAAACCAGCACTATGAGCATTTTTACCTGTAGATATACTGGCCATTGAAGCACCAGCTTTAGCGCCCATTAAGGCAGTAGCACCTGTTGAAATGGCGCCAATTCTAATAGATCTACCGTCTTTAGCAGCTAATACTAGACGACCATTTTGCAAGCTTGCTTCTACTCCAGTTTCATCTTTTTTAGCATTGATTGCTGCAGTTAAAGCATTGTCGGCATCGTTTACTTGAGTTTTAATATTACCTATTGTTACGCCATTGATAGTAAGACCTTTAATAGTTCCAGCAGCTACAGCCTGACTCATAATTTGAGTATTATTAACCTTTGCCCTAATACCGGTTTTATCTGAAACGCCATTCATCATATCAGCTACGGCTTTATAGCCATCAGTTCTTAATACATTACCTGGTATAACTTGAAAAGTGTAACCATTTGGATAGCCATCAATTCCGCTAAGTTTTACAGTTAAATCATTAACATTTGAAATATTAGATACAACAGCATTTCTTGTAGTCTCAAACCTAGTATGCCCAATTGTATTTGAGTTTGTAGCACCTATGCTTACTTTTGCAGTTTCATTACTATAAGCACCAATTTGGAAGTTTTTGTTTGAAAAATTTCCATTTAGTAGTTGTTGGCCATTAAAGCTTGTAGTAGTAGCTATCATATCTAGTTCTTCAAGAAGTCTTGATATATCATTTTGAAGTGCTCTTCTAGAATCAGCATTTTGACCATCTTGAGCTGCTTGGATAGCTTTGGTTTTAATAGTATCAAGTATTTTAATCTGTTCATCCATAGCTTTATCAGCAGTTTGAACAATACCAATTGCATCATTACCATTAGATATAGCTTGACCTAAAGAGCTAGCTTGGCTTTTTAGTGAATCAGCAATAACAAGACCAGATGCATCATCAGCTGCTGTTTGAATTCTAAGACCTGAGCTTAGGCGACCAAGTGAGCTAGTAAGCTCTCTATCTGTGATTTGTGAGTTTGCGTGAGCATTCATCGCTGCGATGTTAGTATTTATTCTAAAGCTCATAATTTTTCCTTTGTGTTAAGATTTCCCTATAAAACTTAAATCCATTTAGGGTGTGTTTTTATTATATCGAACCAAATATTAAAAAGTTTATATATGGGGGGGGGGATTTTGATAAATTTGAAGAAAATATTGCAAATTTTTAATAAATTTGAGTAATTTATAAAATTTAGATTATATATTATAGATTTAGGCTAAGTGATTTTATAATTTTTAGAGTGGATTTAGATTGGATTGGATGAGATATTAAAATATTATGGGGGTGTGATTAAATTTGTGGGTT
>NZ_MJKB01000006.1:0-85540 GCF_002139495.1 Campylobacter sp. P0085
AAGCGATGTGGCGTGTGCTTTGGGGCTAAGCCAAATCAAAAAGCTTGATAAGTTTATCTCTAGGCGTTATGAGATTGCTAAGATATATGATAATGCCTTTAAAAACTCAAAATATCTAAAAACGATAGATATCCCAGATAATATAAGAAGTGCCAGGCATCTATATCCGGTGCTTTTAAACTCGAATTTATGGTGCGTAAAAGAGGATATCTATAACGAACTTCACGCTATGGGCATTGGGGTACAAGTACATTATAAGCCAACTTATCAATTTAGCTTTTATAAAAATTTATATGGTGAGATGAGATTAGATGGTGCTGAGGATTTTTATAGAGCTGAGCTTAGTCTGCCGTGCCATCAGATGATGAGTGATGATGATGCTAAGTTTGTCATTGCGAATTTAAATGAATTATTAGAAATTTATACTAGTAAATCGGTTTGCGGCTAAAAAATTAAGAGATAAAGCCATACTAAGATATTTAATTTCTAAAAAAGAGCGCAATAATCTTAGATGGCATTATTTTTGAACATAATAAATTAAAACTAAAAACCCCAAGGGTGTATAAGTCTTTGGGATTAATTTTCCATTATATCCTTAGCTTTTATTCCCATTAAATTTAATGCTACTTTTATACTAAGTGCTACAACGCTAAAAAGCTTTAGCAATTCATCTTCATTTTGACTTCCTACAACTCTATTTTCGTTATAGAATTTATGAAAACTTGCGCTAAGCGATTTGAGGTAATCAGGAATTTTGTGTAAACTTCTTTGGTTTAGAGCATCTTCTAAGACTTCAGGCATGGTAAGCGCTTCAAATAATAAATTCTTACCATCATCGCTTAAATTTGCTAGTGATACATTTGCTACATCTTCAGGCGATTTACCAGCTTTGGCAAAGATTTGATTTACTCTAGCGTGAGCGTAGTTAATGTAAAATATTGGATTTGAGCTATCTTGTTTTTTAAGCTCATCAATATCAAATTCTAAGCTTGAATTGCCAGCCTTAGATATGAAAATAAATCTAAGCGCATCACTTCCAATCTCGGCTAAAATATCGCTCATTAACACTGATGTACCAGCTCTTTTGCTCATTTTAAATGGCTTACCATCTTTTAATAAGCTTACCATCTGCATTAAAATTACCTCTAGTTTGTTCTCATCATAACCTAGAAAATTAATCGCAGCCTTTAATCTAGCGATATATCCATGGTGGTCTGCACCCCAAATGTTGATATATGTATCAAAATCATTAGCAAATTTGACATTATGATAGATAATATCACCAGCTAAATATGTTGGACGGCCGTCGCTTCGTACTACTACCCTGTCACTATCATCGCCAAGTTTGCTTGAAGCGATATAGGTAGTGCTATCTTTTTTATACACTTGACCGCTTTTTTCTAATTGCTCTAAAGTTTGTTCTAATTGATCATAATATGATTTTTCACTAGCCCAATTATCTATGAATATTCCAGCATCAGCTAGGTCTTTTTTGATAATTTTTAAAACTTCATCTTTGGCAAATTCGGCTAGTTCAGAGTTACGACTTGACTCAAAAATTTCTTTGCCAAATTTATCGTAAGCTTTATGCGCTAGCTCATCAATATAATCACCCCTGTAATATTTCTCAGGATACTCAACTGTCTCATTAAATAAAATCTCTTTTGCTCTAAGCGTAATAGATATGCCTAGTAGATCGATTTGATTGCCAGCATCATTGATATAATACTCAGTATGAACTCCTACGCCAATATGTCTAGCTACTCTAGCTAATGTATCGCCATAGACTGCGCCTCTTACATGGCCAATGTGTAATGGACCTGTTGGGTTGGCACTTATATATTCTAAAAATATATTTTTAGGATTTGTAATCTCTTTTGAGCCAAATTTATCTCCACTTTTAAGTGCATCATTAGCCAAAGAATCTAAAAAATCGCCACTGAGTTTGAAATTTATATATCCATTTACGGCAGTTACTTCGTAGTTTGGCGAACTAAATTGCTGTGCCATCTGAGCAGCGATAGCTACTGGGGATTTTTTTAACTCTTTAGCTAATCCAAAAGCAAGTGGTGTAGCATAGTGAGCTAGGGTTTTATCCTTTGGTTTTTCTATTACAACTTCACGCCCTAAAATAGCGCTTATCTCATTTTTTAGAGTATCTTTAGCACTCATTAGGCACTCTTTTGAGTTTCATCTTTTTTTATTTGAGTTGTATCCTCAGTTTTTTCAATTTTTTCTAATGATGTATCATCTTCCATCTCTTTTTTAAAGCTTTTAATTCCTTTACCCATACCTTTTGCTAATTCAGGGATTTTTTTAGCACCAAAAAGCAAAACAATAATTGCTAAAACTATCAACCAGTGACTTATACTCATACTACCCATAATTTTCTCCTTAATTAAAATTTAAATTTGTTAAATTTAGCATTCGCTCCAGCTCTCTATCACATCATTTATGATAAAGCTTTGTGTTTTTGATCTCATAGAGATAAAAATTGCCTTAAGTTTTTCATATGAACTATCTAAATCATCATTGATGATAAGATAGTCATATTCGCCAATGTGAGCGATTTCGGTAGCTGCGTTAAATAACCTATTTTCAATGGTTTGCTCATCATCGCTGCCACGCTTTATTAGTCGTTTTTTTAGTTCGAGTCTATCTTTTGTAGTTATAAAAACTGAGGTAATTAACTCCTTATATTGCTTCATTGCTAGATGAAAGCCTTGAACATCGATATCAAAAATCACAATTTTATCATCTTTTAGAGCTTTTTCTACTGGTTCTAGGCTAGTGCCATAATAATTTTTATGCACATTTGCCCACTCTAAAAATTTACCTTGCTCAATTCCTTGTTTAAATTCATCAGTACTAATAAAGTTATAATCAACCCCATTTTTCTCTCCAGCTCGTGGTTCTCTAGTTGTACTAGAAATAGAAAAATAAAGATTGTCAAATTCGGCCATTAAGCGTGATAATAGCGTACTTTTTCCACTTCCGCTTGGGCCGCTTATTATTAGAATTTGACCGCTCATTATCTGCCTTCAAAACTAATATTAATATTAATATTAATATCTTTTAATACATCTTTTAAGGCGCTAGTGCTAAATGCTCTTCCTAATCCCTCGCCAATTTGTGAGGCTAGAACCTGGGCTATCTCTTTTTGTTCATTTTGGCTTGGTTCTGTTTTGTTTTCTACAGCGTTCTTATCTGATTGATTAACTTTTGGTTCGTTTTGGGTTTGGCTATCTTCTTTGTTATTTTCTTCATGAAGGGCTTCTTTTATAGCAGCTTCTTCTATCTCATCAATTGTGCTAGCTTCATAACTATTGCTTAAATCTTGGTTTTTCATATTATTCTCACAATCCATATTATCAATCTCATCAAGCATACTGCTTAATTTGTTTAAATTCTCAGTGTATTCAACATCTTTAACTTGGTCATTCTCGTTGGCTAGCTCATTAAAATCTTGACTTTCATCAAAATCTAAAGGCTCATCATCTTGGCTACTTTTAATATTTGCTAGATCGCTCTCAAAACCTGCTAGTTCACTCTCAAGATCATCTAGCTCATTATCAGATTTATCTAGGCCAATCTCTTCGACCAAGAATGCTGGCTTAGTTTTTTGAGTTGATTCATCCATTGATTTATCTTTAAATTCAAATTCGCTCTTTGATTCTTGTACTGGTTGAGTTTGTTCAAATTCATCAGTCGCAAACTTAGCAACCGTTTCAGGCTGGATAACTGACTCTTTATCTATCTCATCACATTCTGTAATCTCTTGTGGTGTAGCAGCCAAATCTGCCACAGAGTCATCTTGAAATTTAGATTCAAGTTCTGGTTTGCCAACTGGTTTTATAGCTGATTCATCTTTTATTTCATCTTTAAATGTAGTGTCAAATTCGGCATTATCAACCTCACCATCGCCATCAGGAAGCGCATCCAATGCTGAGATATCAAGCTTGATATTCTCATATTCACTGGTTATATCTTTAATATTTTGCTGCTTTTGTTCATCGTTAAGTTTATTGCTTGGACTTGATTCTTGCGCTTGATTATCTAAATTATCTATTATTTGTTCATCGTTGCTTAAATCATCTAATGCCTTAATCTCACTGGCTTTATTATCTAAAGTATCAAGTTCTTTTTTATCATCTAAACTATCTATCTCATTAAGCTTGATACCTGGATTATCTAGATTTAAATCAGCATCATCTAATTCTTGAATTTGGTTATTTGCGTTGATCTGATTATCTATGCTTTTAGCTTGTGATTCATCTACTGATTTATTGAGGTTTTTATCTGCTAAATTATCTGTATTATCTAAAGTATCAAGTTCTTTTTTATCATCTAAACTATCTATCTCATTAAGTTTGATACCTGGATTATCTAGATCTAAATCAGCATCATCTAATTCTTGAATTTGGTTATTTGCGTTGATCTGATTATCTATGCTTTTAGCTTGTGATTCATCTACTGATTTATTGAGGTTTTTATCTGTTAAATTATCTGTCTCATATTCTAAACTATCAAGTTTAGCTAGTTCATCATCTATGTTATCTAGATTAAACTCATCTGTTGCAATATTTAACTCTTTATTGTCGCTCATTAAATCATCAGTAAGATTATTAACATCTTTTGATTTATCCATTAGGCTCTCAATCTTGCCAGACTCATCATCAAGTCCTAAATCATCATCAAATTCATC
Source organism: Campylobacter sp. P0085 (assembly GCF_002139495.1). Taxonomy (NCBI): domain Bacteria; kingdom Pseudomonadati; phylum Campylobacterota; class Epsilonproteobacteria; order Campylobacterales; family Campylobacteraceae; genus Campylobacter; species Campylobacter sp. P0085. The sequence continues at coordinate 4,706 of NZ_MJKB01000006.1, forward strand.
CTTAGCTAGCTCAGGTTCAGCTACTTCGATTAAATTCTCAAATTGCTCAAGCTCTTGTTCTTCATGATTTTCATCATCGAATGAGCTATTTTCAAAATCATCTTGGAGTTTATTGATATCATCAGGCAATTCATCGCTATTTAAATCACTAAATACATCTATCTTATCATTAGTATGAATCTGACCAAATTCATCCCCTACTTTGATATCGCTAGGTTTAGGTTCTACTATTTTAGTTGATTTTGGAATCTCAACTAAGATTCTTTTTACTACATCAATAAAATCAGTTGGCAAAAATGGCTTTTGTAGAGTTTGGCTTTTAGCTAGATTATACTCATCAGCTCGATTTCTAGGGATTAAAAATAGCTGATTTTTTGCATATTCTAAGTAATTAATTTTACTATCATAAAGCCCGCTATCACATATAATTAAATCAGCATCATTGCTAGTTAAATACTCTAAATTATCAATCTCAGCAAAAGTATATCCAAGTTTATTTAAACTCACACTCACAAGTTTTGAAACTGCTGGATTATTATTTAGCAAAATCACCTTCATAGACTACCCCTTAAAAAATTTACACTATTTTACGCAAATTTTCATTATGTATTGCTTTATTTAGAAAAATAAACTTGGTAAATCGTTTAAAACTCTCATCATTAGCGTTGTAAATACCTTAACAATAACAGCCAAAATCGCCATTAGTACAACAAAAGCGATAGTAATTTTAATTGGAAATCCTACAACTAGTAGGTTAAATTGCGGCATGGTCTTCATAAGCATTCCAAAAATCAAATCCGACATTAGAGTAAGTGCTAAAATCGGAAATGAGATTATAAAGCCATATAAAAAGAGATTTACCATACCTTGGGAAGCGTATTTTAAGATATTTTGCTCAGGATAGAAGCCACCAAGTGGGATATATTCAAGTCCATAAGCCAAAAAATATAACACTAAATGATGCCCATCAAATAACAAAAATGCCAGTAAAACTATTAAATTTAAGATATTTGAGATTAGTGGGGCATTTATTCCGCTTTGTGGGTCAATAACTGTTGCCATTGAAAATCCCATAATCATCGATATCTGCTCACCTGCTAGTTGCACTGCGCCAAAAACAAGCATCAAAAGTACCCCAACACATAATCCAAGCATAAGTTCAGAGAGCGCTTCAAGTATAAGATACTGAACATTTATACCATCTAAATTTGCTGGCGGAGTAGCGAGCGGGAATAGATATAATGTAAGCATAAATGAGAGTGTGGCTTTGATTGTCATAGGAATTTGCATATGGTTAAAAAATGGAAAAAACACCATCAAAGCACCAGTCCGCACAAGAAGCAAAAAGAATGTTACGACATTTTCCTGCCCTAAATAATTTACAAATTCCACAATTCACCTAATTAATTTGGCGCTTATGATACTTAGTTTTTGTGAAATTTTGGCTTAATATTTAGATAAATTTAGATTTTTTAGCATAAAAATACTAAAATAAATGATGAAAATACTAATATAATTTTGCAAATACATTGCCGCTAATAGCGTTTGTATTATGGAGTCATTGTATCTTTGTGGTAATAAATCGCAAGTAAAAATCAAATAATATATAAATGCAAGTTAAGGTTTGCATATTAAACTAAATTTAATAAGATTGAGTTTTTGTTATAGTGATTTGCACTGCGCTTAGCTGCAGCTCTGGGGCTGCTATGTATCATCTATTTACTCATTTTATAAAAACCTCTTTTGAGTCTTTAATAAATTTTAAAATTTACTAAAAATTTAGGAAATAAAATAGCTTAATTTGCCCCGTAATCTAGCAAATTAAGCTTAGCTTTATAGGGGGGGATATAATTACAATATTTTTTATCAAAAGATTAGCAATAAATTTTCATAGCAAATAGGTCAAAATATCAGTGAAATTTAAAGTAGCGGTATCACTATTAAAGGCTCTATTTATGTGCGTTTGGCTAATCAAATTTAGACAATAAAGGATAGCAATGAACCCAGAACCAAGTTCATATAAGAAAAAAGGCAGCAAAGTTGTATTTTACGATGATAGAGACCAAGAGATACTAAGTCTACCAGCTGATAAGATAGTAGCTATAACCTCGCCAGAAGATATAGAGGGCTATGATGGCGCTATTTTTCTCATAAAGGCTGATTATTTTTATGTTTATAGTTATGATGGTGAGCTGATTGGAAAACGCAAATTAGGGTTATTTGAAAAAATGATTGGCCCTGACTTTATAAATTGGTATAAGAGCATTGCTCGCTGATGTTTGATTCGTTGAATTTGGCTTATTATAAGCTAAATTCTAATACTTTAATTATATAAAAGGAGTAAAAATGCCATTGTATTCGGCTATAGGAAAATTTTTGCAACAAGTTGGTCAAGCTGAACAAACTAGGCAACAATCCACGCAAAGTAGTGTTTTTTCGGCTATTGCCGCCGTTATGGAGCAAGTTGGACAAGAATCTACGCAATCTACTACGACAGCACAAGTAGCGTCAGAAGAAAATGAAATAAAAGCTAAACGACAGGAGTTGCTAAATGCAATGATAGGATACAGAGAGATGATGGCAAAAACGCCTCAATCCCTAGCAGATAGAAAGATAGAACTATCCAAAAAGCAAAACAGCAATGATGATGAATATATAACTTTATAAAAAGGATAAAAATGGCAAAAAAAATTAAATTTAATCTCCAAGTAAATGGTGCTAGTGTATCTAGCCTAGAATCTCTACAAAATAACTTCAACATAGAACATATAATGGAGCATTTCAAAAGTGGCTTGCTAATGCGGTGGCTAGAAGTCCAAGGGCTAGAAACCGAGCTAAAAGAGCTAAAAAAGCTAGACCAAAATAGCGATAACTTAGCGCAGAGTATTCTAAAAATCTTTGATATGGATCATCTTGATAAAAACGATCTTAAAATAACTCTAGCTGATATCAACTACAAAGAATACAAAGAAAATTTGCTAAAAACCAACGAAAATCTAGAGAAAAACGCTAAATCTTTTTTACGAGAGTATCACGATAAATTCCGCGATATAATTTGGGATATTATAAAAAATAGTGAAAATGTAGAAAAAATCAAAAGCAACCTAAAAATCATAGAAAACGACTATTTTGATCTATTTTTATTGCAGTTTCAAACGCTTGTTAATGTGTTTAAAACTGATGCTCCACTTGCGCTTATCTTTGGGCTAGGAACAGAGAAAATCCGCAAGATGATTTTGGCGTATATAAAAATAGAAGCAACTAAAGATCATAATAAATACTGCTATATTGGCGATGAAGAGATAGATGATAAAACAAAAGAGTATTTAAATAGTATCAACTTAAAGCCTATTGATTACCTTCGTTATGGGTATTTTGAAGCTATTAGCAAAGTTGTTTATGAGAGTCTAAAATTTGATTATAGTAAATTAGGCGATGTGATAAAGATATTTAATGGCTCTACTGATGGGCTTTGGAGAGATTTAGTAGCTAGCAATAAAAGGGTCTTGGTGCTAGGGATATCTAGCTCAACCAAAGCTAGTCAAATCCCAAAAGTTGGAGAGACAAATAAACCAATTGGTATAGATGAGATAAATGGTAAATTTATTATTTTAAATGGGCTAAATTTTCAAAGTTCAAATAATAACGCCTATATAGCATATGTGGAGCTATAAAATGGTAATACAAAAGCTAAACTCATATATACAGTCGCTTTGTAGCATTATACTTATGCCTAGCATAGATTTTAGACAAAATGAAAATTTGATAAGAAAGATAGCCAAAAATGATGGTAGAGAGGTCTTTGAATATAATGAAGCGTTGGGGCAAATAGACTTTGATAACAAATCTCCAAATGGTGGTGGTTTGCCAGTAGAAAATGCTCTTTTGGAGTTTTTAATACAAAAGGATGACCAAGCAAGACTAGCTAGCCAAAATGACAATCCAAAGCCTATGTTTTTGGTACTAAAAAACATCGATCACGAGCTAGAAAATCCAAAAATCATAGCTATGCTAGATAGGATAGCAAGTGCAAATATCTATGATGATGACTACTATATAACAGTGTTTTTGCTAAGTACAAAAAGGACAATCCCAGCCAAACTAGAACATCACATAACCATATTTGAAACTCCAGTGCCAAAAGAGAAAGAGATAAAAGATATAATCCAAAAATTCGCAGATGATTATGGTATCACTATCAAAGATGAGTTTTTTGATAAGCTTACTTTAAATTTAAAAGGTTTGACAAAATTTGAAATAGATAGAATTCTAACCTTAGCTTATCAGCAAAATGGCGAGATAAATGGGGATGATAATGAATTTATCATCTCACAAAAAAGTCAATTTGTCAAAAAATCAGGAATGCTAGAAATCATAGAAGTCAAAGAAACTATGGCAAATCTAGGCGGACTTAGCGTGCTAAAAAAATGGCTAAAAGATAAAGCTCATATCATAAGAAACCTAGACAAAGCACGCAAATACGGCGTAGATATACCAAAAGGAGTGATGATAGTCGGTATGCCAGGCTGTGGCAAAAGCCTAAGCGCTAAGATCACGGCTGATCTTTTTGGGATTCCGCTTGTTCGTCTTGATGTGGGTAGGCTACTTGGTAAATATATAGGCGAATCAGAAGCAAATATGCAAAGAGCTTTGAGGCTAAGTGAAGAGATAAATCCTTGTGTTTTGTGGATAGATGAGATAGAAAAAGCCTTTGCCGGTATGTCTAATGGCAATGGGCATGAGGTGACAGTCAGGCTATTTGGGCAGTTTTTGACCTGGCTACAAGAGAAGTCAAATTCCGTATTTGTAGTAGCGACGGCAAATGATTTAAGCGGTATGCCGCCTGAGTTTTTGCGTAAGGGTAGGTTTGATGAGATATTTTTTGTCGATTTGCCAAATTTCACAGAGCGAAAAGAGATTTTAAAGCTACATTTAGAGCGCAGAAGCAAGACAAAAACAGCTGATATTGATGTTTTTGAATTAGCTAAGCTTACTGATGGCTTTAGTGGTGCGGACTTAGAATCAGTGATAAAAGAGAGCTTTGAAGAAAGTTTTATCCAAGACAGAGAATATATAAGCACAGAAAATATCACTAAAAAAATAAAAGAAACCAAAAGCATATCTGTAACCCTAAAAGATAAAATCGATAGCCTAAAAGAGAGAATCTCAAAAATGGATATCAAAAAAGCAAGTATTGATGATAAGCAAGATTAATAATAAGGATTTAAAATGCCAAAAATAAATCAAAGCTTAGATAAATTTTATTCTACGCAGTTAAACGAAAAAGAAGTAGAGATACTATCTACTACTTTGGCTAGATTTTTAAATAGCTATGTTGAAAACAAAGAGAAATTTAGCCTAGATCAGTGGCTAGAAAACCAAATTCAAAAAGAGCTTCCAAATGTAGATATAAACGAGATCAAGGCCACAACGCATGATATAATAGAGATTATCAAATGTATAAATGAGGAAAAAGCAGATCTTTTAAAAGCCAAGAGTAAAGGCGTAAGCATAAAAAGCTGGCTTATGGAGAGAATTAAGAAATTTATAAATCCTAATGATTTAAGTGCTGTGACAAAAGATCTTAAAAAAGCAAATCTCTATGATACATTAGAGTTAGCTAGGCGCTCAGGCGAAGATATAGAGGCCATAGAGCCAGAAATCATAGAAAAAGAGATAGAAAACAGCTCTCCTATAATGGATAAAATCCAAGAGTTTGCAGAGGAGAGCCTGAAACGAACAGCCCTAGGGGGCGCCCAAAGCGCTAGTAAATATATATTAGAAAATCCAGATTTTAAATTTTCTAATATCTTAAAAGTCGCAGCTGGTGGTGTCAAAGATGAAGCAAAAGCTATCATAGATGAGACTATAAAGGGCACAGATAATAGCGATAAGCTTAAAATCATTACCGGTGGCGCCCTTAGCGTTTTTGCAAAATCGATACCTACAGACCGTATGCCTATAAAAACAGGTGGCGTAATGGGTAGCATAGCATCTAGTAGCATAGAAAATATCAAGACCCTAAGTGAATTAGCCGATGGGAAAATCAGCACCACAGAAGCGATCAGTAATATGGCCATAAATACAGCTTCCACCGCAGCCGGAACAATAGTAGGCGAAGCAACTGGCAAAGTAGGTATGGCCGTAGGATCTACAATCGGTGGAACATTAGGGACTATATTTGGCCCTGCTGGTACGGCTGCTGGTGCAGCTATCGGTGCTACTATCGGAACATTTGTTGGAAAAGCCATAGGCTCAAAAGTAGTCCAAGGCGCCGCAAAAGTAGCCAAAAAAGTAGCTAGCGCAGCAGTAGAAGGTGTAAAGGCCGTAGGCAGAGGTATAGGAAGGGTAGCTAGCGCAGCATGGGGAGGCGTAAAAAGTATGTGCAGCGGTATAGCTGGTTGGTTTGGCTTTTGATTTTGTAAAAATATACTCAAGCTAAAATTTCATCATAAATCACTTAGCCACTTGCTTTAAAATAGAGCAAGACTTTTGGAATTTTAAAATTCCAAAAGCGCCACTTTTTCTTAAAACTCAAAGAGTTTTAAGAAAGATTAAAATCTGCGCCCAGCGCAGTAACTTTGGAAGGCTTTTACAAAATTTTCGCAATAACAAAATAACCTTAAATGGTTGTTTTGTGGCGAAAATTTGGAATGTTAAAAATGGGATACCCCACGAAGTGGGGCTTTAGATGGATCAAGGGAGTGTAACTCCCTGTCGCAAACGGCGACTTGTTGCCGTGCAAAGTCAAAATGAGCTACCCTGTTTTGGAATTTAAATTTCATTTTAGATTTTAAATTTATATTGATATTTTTATAAGCTAGATACCATAAATTGTTATAATGTTATTTACAAATTCAGGAGCGATCAGTGTTTTTTATTTTGGGTTTTATAGTAATTGCGATATTGGCGATATTGGTTATTGTTTCGCTTATTGGTTTGCTAGGCATGATGCTAAGTATGATATTTGGCGAATATTTACCATATATATTGATTGGGATATTGGTTATTCTTTTTATCAGGTGGATCTTTAGAGTGAGATAAATCAAATTTATTAGCGAATTTGAAATCTTAGAGAAATATTAAATTCTTGAATTCGCTTATTTCTTTTAAGGGGTAAGGGGAAGCGCTTTTTTGGCAGCTGAGTAGCGTGAGAGCAAAACGATGCAAATCATCGTTTGCGACGCTACGAAAGATAGCAACGCCTTGGCTTCCCCCTTAACAACCCCTAACCCCCTGTAAAAGCCTTTCAAGGTTAATTATCACAAATTTGGATTTAATTATATTTTTATTTATAATTTAATTGTCTTGAATTTTGCGATAATTTTGTTATATTTTATTGAAATTTTATATTTGATTGGGGGTGTAAATTGATTAAATTTGTCTGAATTTGCGTGGTGTGGCTTGTGAATTTAAGTGAGTTGATTAAATGCATTAATGGATGAGAAGTAGATAGTCTACTTCTCATCCATAGCTTAGCAGCATCTAGAGCTGCCGGCTCCATATTTTTTCTCTAAAGCCTCTTTGAAAAACTCTCTTTGGCTTTTTGGGGTTTGATTTGGATGGAATTTCTCCATATATTCTACATATTTATCATAGCTAGGCATTCCCACTAGTAAGTGGGAAAACCTATCAATTTTCTTATAAAATGCTGATATTTTGCTCCAAATTCGCATACTAACCCCTAGTGAGCACATCCGCAGTGGTGATTACCACATCCAGCTTTGCCCTCATAATCTTTGGCATTGAGATATGGTGATTCTGCTAGTGGGATTATAGGGTCTTTGCCGCTTATTGCCCTAGCGACGACTCTTAAAGTAGCAATTAGAACAATTATAGTAATACCCATAAATACTGCACATAAAATAGCGTTAATTAGGTTGTTTCTAGCTACTTGATTAGCTGCTTTATATGCTTTTTCAGCTGCTACAAGCTGTGCATCATCAAGAGTTCCAGACTCTATTTTTGCCATTAGATCAGCTGCTTTTTTGCTATTATTTTGATATGCAGCTACATGGCTTACTGAGTCATGAACTCTCTCGCCGTTTGCTGGAAGTAGCTTTTGCACGCCTGCACTCATAGTTGAGATTAAAACCCAAATTACAGGTACAACTACTACCCAAGCTAGTTTTCCACGTTTCATTTTAAATAAAACACTTACTGCTAAAAGTAGAGCAATACCAGCAAGAAGTTGATTACTTACACCAAATAGCGTCCATAATGCTTTAACCCCGCCTGTTGGATCGGTGATACCCATATATAATATAGATCCCCAACCAGCTACACATAAAAGAGTTGCTATTAGACCCATTGGAACTGAGCTGATATTTGCCATTGGTTTATAGAAGTTACCTAAAACATCTTGTACCATAAATCTCCCTGCTCTAGTACCAGCATCAACTGCTGTAAGGATAAATAATGCCTCAAATAAGATAGCAAAGTGATACCAAAACGCCATTGTGCCTTCAAAGCTTGGCATTTTAGAGATTAAGACAGCAAAACCAAGAGCGAATGTAGGTGCACCACCGGTTCTACTTAGAATGCTTGGCTCGCCAACCTCTTTAGTAAATGCTAGAATATTTTGTTCTATCATTTCTGGGGTGATTTTGATAATATCTCCAGCAAATGCGTTGATACTAGCAGCAGCAGCTTTAATACCTGCTAAGTAGCTTTGACTTGCTTCGCCTTGGAATACCCCAAATACCTCGCCAGCACTTCTAGCTGCTGATATAGCTTCAGCTGTACCCAAACCAGCAGGAGCGACATTGATAGCGAAGTATAGATCTGGCGTTATAATTATAGCTGCGATTAGCGCCATCACACCAACAGCTGACTCCATAAGCATTGAGCCATAACCTACCATTTTAGCGTGAGTCTCTTTTTCTAGCATTTTTGGCGATGTTCCACTAGAGATTAGAGCGTGGAAACCACTAATAGCACCACAAGCAATGGTAATGAATAAAAATGGAAATAATTTACCAGCAAATACTGGCCCTGTACCATCTGTGAATTTAGTAACCATAGGCATTGCTACTTGGATATTTTGATTACCTGCAAAATCGCCTAAACCTAAATAGATTATAATCACCGCCATAGCAAATATAACGCCGATTTTAAGGAAGGTAGATAGATAATCCCTAGGTGCTAAAAGTAGCCATACTGGTAAGATTGCTGCTACAAAACCATAACCAATTGTAATAAATGCTAAATTTACTGGAGTGATAGTAAATACATCTGCCCAGTATGGATCAGCAGCTACATAATGCCCACCCCAAAGTGATAACATAAGCATAACAAAACCAAATATAGAGGCCTCGCCTATTCTACCTGGGCGGATAAATCTCATCCAAATTCCCATTAAAATAGCAATAGGAAGTGTCATCGCAATGGTAAATAATCCCCATGGAGATTCAGCCAAGGCATTTACAACAACCAAAGCCAAAATAGCCACAATAAGCATCATAATACCTAAAATTCCAATCATTGCTATAGTTCCGACACCCTTGCCAAGCTCCATTTTTATCATCTCGCCAAGGCTTTTACCATCCCTTCTAGTTGATAACCATAAAACTACAAAGTCGTGCACGGCACCGGCAATCACAACGCCCACAACAAGCCAAATCATACCTGGCAAATAACCCATTTGAGCTGCCAAAATCGGCCCTACTAATGGCCCAGCACCAGCAATAGCGGCAAAATGGTGGCCAAATAGGACAATTTTGTTAGTTGGGACAAAGTCACGACCATCGTTTTTTACCACTGCGGGAGTGGCTCTATTGTCATCTAGGCCTAAGACCTTTTGAGCTATGTATTTAGCGTAAAATCTATAGGCAATTGAGTAGATACACACAGCTGCAACTACAAACCATAGAGCATTTACTGTCTCACCTCTATCTATAGTCAGTTTAGCAAATCCAAGCACAGCCAAAAATACAACTGCCGCCCAGATAACTATGCTTAACACCTTTTTATTCATGCTACCTCCGGATTAAAATTATTTTGATTTTGCGATTGTAGCATATTTGTAATCAAATCTAGCCTTAAAGTGTATAAAATAGAAATATAAATTTATATTATGTTACGATTTTACACATTAAGGAGAAATTATAGGTGAATTTGGGCTATTTGTTAGAATTTGAATTTGGAATTTAATATTTTGGCTTATATTTTTACTTTTTTTAAGTGATAATGTAAATTTATTTTAAATACAAAGCTATAAAAGCAAATTTAATTAATTTAATAAATTTATTTAAGTTTTAAATAAGATAGCTTTTAAAGTGTGATTTTATAGGCTTTATAATCTTAAATTTGAATTTATAATATTAGTAATTATAGCTGAATTTAGATAGATAATAAAATTTATTAATAATATTCTTAAACAAAAAATTAATTTCTTTATGATATTGAATTAATGGTAATCTTTTTGATACAATTGCATCCAAATCAATAAAGTAAATTTCAAGGAAAAGGCTTTGGAGAGTAATCTTGTATGGAGTTTTTATCTCTATGTTTTCATCGTTTTAGCGCTTTGTGTGGCTTTTTATTTCACCAAAAAGATTGGCCCAACTGGCAAAAGCAATAGCTCAAAAAATCGAATTTATGAGAGCGGAATTGTAAATTTCTATGGCGGTATAAATTCTAGTATAAATGTCAAATACTATCTTGTGGCGATTGTCTTTGTGATATTTGATATTGAAGCTGTGTTTATGTATCCGTGGGCGGTGAGCCTTAGGGAGCTTGGCCTTTATGCTTTGGTTGAGATGTTTGTCTTTATGGCTATTTTGCTTGTGGGATTATACTATATTTATAAGAAGAAGATTTTAAGATGGGAATAGAAAATTTAGTCAAAAATGATCTGATCTTAACTAGATTAGATGCGCTTTTTAACTGGGGTAGATCCAACTCGCTTTGGCCGATGATATTTGGGACGGCCTGTTGTGCGATTGAGTTTATGAGTGCTGTATCATCAAAGCATGATTTAAGCCGTTTTGGCGCTGAAGTTATGCGATTTTCGCCTCGGCAAGCGGATTTGATGATAGTAGCTGGGACAATATCATTTAAACAAGCTCCGATTTTAAAAGAGATATATGATCAAATGTGTGAGCCAAAATGGGTTGTAAGTATGGGGGCTTGTGCTAGTAGCGGGGGATTTTATGATAATTATACCACACTTCAAGGGATAGATCAGATAATACCAGTTGATGCCTATATCAGCGGCTGTCCGCCAAGGCCTGAAGCGATAATCGATGCGATTTTAGCTATCCAACAAAAGATAAAAGCCGGTAGTATCAAAGATCGCCATAGAGATTTTAAGGGGCTTTTAGATGGTTAATTCGTTTATATCTAAATTTAATTCTAAAATCTCTGAATATAATGGCATTATCACGGCTATAATCCCTAGTGAGCGTATTTTTGAAGCGGTTAAATTCGCTCGTGATGAGATGAAATATGAGATTTTGGCTGATATCGCCTGTGTGGATAATTTGAATTTAAACAATCCAAAAAGATTTAGTTTGTATTATATATTTAGCTCTTTAAAAGGCTCAAATTTTATTATCCAAACTGATATTGATGAGAATCAAAGCTTAAAAAGCGTATCTGAAATTTACAAAAGCGCTAATTGGGCTGAAAGAGAGTGCTATGATCAATATGGTGTTAAATTTGACAATCATCCAAACCTTAGACGCATATTAAATCATAAAGAATTTATCGGACATCCATTAAGAAAGGATTATCCTATTGATAAATATCAAATTCTAACTCAAAGTGATAGCTTGGTTGATGAGATGAGAGATCAGCTCTTAAATCTTGGTCTTGCTAGTGAAGAAAATGATGAATTTAAAATCAAATATACATTTTTAAATATCGGCCCATCACATCCTGCTACGCACGGGACGATACGCAATTTTATGGCTTTAGATGGTGAGAAAATAGCTGCTTGTGTAACTGAAATTGGCTATTTACATAGGGGATTTGAGAAGTCTTGTGAGACTCATACCTATGCCCAGATCATACCATATACAGATAGGCTAAATTACTGCTCTGCTATGCTAAATAATGTCGGATATGCTAAGGCGGTAGAGGATATCTTGGGTGTTACCTTGCCTGATAGAGCGATTTTTATGCGTGTGATTTTGGGTGAGTTGGCTCGCATTATAGATCATGAGGTTTGCCTTGGGGCGATGTTTGTGGATATGGGAGCGCTTACAAATTACTGGTATTTATATAATCCTAGAGAGAAAATTTATAACTTCTTATCTAGATTAACTGGTGCTAGATTTACAAATTCATTTGCTAGAATCGGCGGTATGGCGCATGACTTTTATGATGGTTGGGAAGATGAGCTTTTAGGCTATTTAAAAGAGGTTGAAAAGGGCCTTGATGATACTCTAACTCTCATAGAAAAAAATAGAATTTTCTTAGATAGAGTTCAAAATATCTGTAAAATAAGCGCTCAAGACGCTTTAAGCTATGGATTTACAGGGCCAAATTTAAGAGCTAGTGGCGTGGATTATGATTTAAGAAAAGATAAGCCATATTACTATTATGATAGCTTTGATTTTAATATCCCTGTTGGTAGCTGTGGCGATATATATGATAGGATGTTTGTGAGATTTTATGAGATGAAAGAGAGTGTCTCTATCATCCGCCAAGCGATTAAGAGAATTCCAAATGGCGATATCTGTATCAAAGACAAAGATATAATTCTCCCACCAAAAAGCGAAGTATATGGCAATATTGAGGCTTTGATAAATCATTTTAAAATCATTTTTGATGGGATTAAGCTCCCTGTGGGGCATTTCTATGGTGCTAGTGAGGGTGGCAATGGTGAGCTAGGATTTTTCATTGTTAGTGATGGTGGTAATATGCCATATCGCTTAAAGCTTAGACCGCCTTGTTTCTATGCTTTAAACGCATTTAGCGATATGGTTAGAGGTGGCTTGATCGCTGATAGTATCTTGAATTTAGGTAGTATAAACATAATTGCTGGGGAGCTAGATAGATGAGTTTTGAATTTACAAAAGATGAGCTAGAAGGCTTAAATAACCTACGCACAAAAGTAGATGATGATAGAGCGCTAGTATTACCCGCTCTTTGGATTTTACAAAGAAGACAAGGATTTATCAGCTCTGAAGATATATTGTATTTAGAAAAAACTCTTGGAATTAAGGCTATATTCTTTGCTGAAGTTATGGGCTTTTACTCTATGTTTAATGAGAGCAAAAAAGGCAAATATGAGCTTAAATTTTGTAAAACCATAACTTGTAAATTAAGAGGCGGCGATGAAGTGATAAAAGCCGCTAGCGATCTTCTTGGGATCAAGATGGGTGAAACTACTAGCGATGGGCTTTTTAGCCTTGGGGAGAGCGAGTGCTTAGGATATTGTGAGAAGGCGCCATGTATGTTATCAAATTTAGAGCAAATCGGTGATTTGACTAAAGAGAGTATAACAGAGTTAATAGAAAGGCTAAGGAGAGAAAATGAAGGTCGTTAGTGCTAGATTTGATATACCTAATGCCAATAAAATAGAAGTCGCTAAGGCTCATGGGGCATATGCGAATTTAGATGAAATTCTAAAAATGCCAAGAATGGATATAGTAGATGCGATTGACAAAAGTGGATTAAGGGGCAAAGGCGGTGGCGGTGGCCATTGTGGAACTAAATGGAAAAATATGATAGCTTGGCCTAGCCAAAAACGATATTTGGTGGTAAATGGCGATGAGAGCGAGCCTGGGACTTGTAAAGATAAGTATATTTTCAATCTTGATCCCCATCTATTAATAGAAGGTATCATAATCTCAGCTTACGCTCTTGGTGCGTGTAGAGCCTATATCTACATTAGGGGCGAATATGAGAGAGAGTATCAAAGTATCCAAAGAGCCATTAATGAATCCAAAGATGAGAGGCGTGGCCTAGAAATTATAGTTTGTAAAGGTGCTGGGGCCTATATTTGCGGTGAGAAGAGCGCACTTTTAGAGAGTATTGAAGGCAAAAGGGGGCATCCGAGATTAAAGCCACATAATAGAGCTGAGCCGGATTTTTTGTTTGGTAGTGCGTGTGTGGTAAATAATGTCGAAACCATCGCTAGCGTACCATTCATAGTTAAAAATGGCTGGGAAAAATATAGAAGCGTAGGAACCCCAAAATCCCCTGGTACTCTGCTATTTGCCGTAACAGGATGTGTAAATACTCCATGCGTTAAAGAGATGCCATTTGGGACTAAAATGATTGATTTTATCAATGAATTTGGCGGTGGCGTATGGAAAAATAGAGAGCTAAAAGCCGTTATCCCTGGCGGATCATCTGCTGCGGTATTAACCAAAGATGAAGTTATGAAGGCTACTTTGGATTATGAGAATTTATGGGAGTATAAGAGTGCGCTTGGTACTGGCGGTATGATGGTTTTTGATGATACGATCAGTATGCCTAAGGTGCTTTTGAATTTACTTGAGTTTTACACAGAAGAGAGCTGCGGGCAATGTACCCCATGTCGTGAGGGATGTGGCTGGGGAATGCGAGTTGTGGAGCGAATTTGTAAAGGCGAAGGAAGCAAAAAAGATCTACAAATATTAAAAGATATCTGCTTTATGCTTGATGGAAAGACAATTTGTGTATTTGCTCCAGCGGTAAAAGATGTAATCATAGGCTTTATAACCAAATTTGAAGATGAGTTTTTAGCGCTTTGTAAGGATTAAAATATGGTAGAGATTATAGTTGATGGCGAGAAATTTAGCGTAAATGAAAAGGGCAATCTAATCACTGAGCTAAAAAAGCATAATATTGAAATTCCACACTTTTGCTATCATGAAGCGCTTGGCGTAAGTGGTAATTGTAGAATGTGCCTAATAGAAGTAGTAGGCCAAAAACGCCCCCAAATCGCATGCGATACGCCTATAAAAGAGGGTATGGAGATCAAGATAAATAGCGAGCTTACAAGGGCTGTCCAGCGTGGAATTTTAGAGCTTGAGTTTATCAATCATCCGCTTGATTGTCCTGTATGCGATCAAGCCGGTGAGTGTGATTTACAAGATTATTATATGAAATTTGATCTACAAGAGTCCAAAGTAAGTCTAGCCGAGAAGGTAAAAAAAGGCAAAAGAGAGGATCTTGGCTCTTTGGTAATCCATGATGAAGAGCGGTGCGTGCTTTGTAGAAGGTGTGTGAGATTTACTCAAATATGTACTCAAACTAATGAATTAGCCGTGGGTGGTCGTGGTGAGCATAGCTACATAATGCTAATGAATGGCAAGAAAATAGACAATCCATACGCAGGAAATATAGTAGATATCTGTCCAGTAGGAGCTATGACTTCGGCTGATTTTAGATTTAAAAAGCGAGTTTGGCACCTACAAAAGACCCCCGCAATCTGCCAAGGCTGTGAAAGGGGGTGCGCTATATGGATCGATAGCAATAAAGCAAAATATCAAGATAGCAAAATTTATAGATTTAGGCCTAGAGAGAGTAGCGTAAATGGCTATTTCATCTGTGATTATGGTCGTTATAGCTACAAAGATGAGCAAGTAATTAAGCGTGATGATAGTGCGAAAATCTCCGCTTTGGCTCTAGATCTTAGGACAAATGGCGATCAATATGATATCTTAGCTTCAAGCTCATTAAGCATTGAAGAGATGAGTGCTTTAAAGATTTTGGCTAATGAGTTTAATATGGGCTTATATGGATTTAGCGATTTTAGAGATGAGAGCTTTAAAGATGAGATTGGATTAAAGCTTAGAGTACCGAATAAAACTGCTAATCGTGTGGGATTAAATAAGCTTGGCATAGATAAAAATTTAGATAAAAAATCTAAAAATTTAATAGTTTTTCATCTTGGTAGGGATTTTGAATTTATCAATAAATTTGAATTTGATAACCTCATCAAAATCGGCTCAAATAGCGATGCTGATATAGTTTGCGCTAGTAGCTATCATAGAGATGGCCATACCTTAAATATAGATGAAAAATTGCGATTTAGCAAGGGGGCTTTTGAGCCACTTAGCCCTAAAATTTGCGATATTATCGCTGAATTTATAGGTCGCAGGGTGGAATTTGATATGAGTATATTAAAGGCGTTTGCATGAGTGAAATTTGGCTAATTATATTTAGGATTGCGTTTATTTTGATCTTTATTTTGGTTTTGATACCTGTTTTGGTGCTATTAGAGCGTAAAATTTCAGCTTTTATCCAAGATCGCCCAGGCCCAAATAGAGCTAATATCGCCGGTATAAGGCTCGGCGGATTGATCCAAGCGATGGCTGATGCTTTAAAACTAGCTATAAAAGAGGATTTTACTCCAGCAGCTATTAGATCCAAAGCGTTATTTACTATCGCTCCGATGGTGCTATTTTTGATGAGTACGCTTACTATAGCTGTGATTCCATTTAGTGAATATTTTAGCATTGACGGGGTAAAATACCTTATGCAAGCAATCCCATTTGATGGCGGTATGCTATGGTATTTGGGATTTGCTAGTCTTAGTATCTATGGTATTATGCTAGCTGGTTGGAGCTCAAACAATAAATACTCCCTTTTAGGCTCTTTGCGTGCAGCTAGTGGGGCTATAAGTTATGAAATTCCACTAGGTCTAGCTGTTGTGAGTATGATTATTACATATAACTCTATTAGTTTAAATGACTTTGTGATAGCTCAACAAGGCTCATTTTTAGGCCTTCCTGCGTGGGGGATATTTATTCAACCATTAGCGGCGATTATCTTTATCATCTGTGCTTTTGCTGAGACAAATAGAGCACCATTTGACCTAGCTGAAGGTGAGAGCGAGATAGTAGCTGGATATCACCTTGAGTATAGTGCGATGAGCTTTGCTATGTTTTTTATGGCTGAATATATCGCAATGACTGCTATGAGTGCGCTTATAGTTACGATATTTTTTGGCGGATACTCATTGCCTTATCTCTCACAGGCTGATTTGGCTGCTAATTATGAGATTGTGCTACTTAGCATAGCTGGCGTGGCTACTATCTTTGGTTTATTATTTATCTGGTGGGTTAGCAAAAATAATGTTACTAGATATAAAATAAGTAAAGATCATAGAAAAAAAGAGAATATCATATATTACGCCTTAACAGCTCTGATAGTGGCTATAATCGATATTATATGCTTATATTTTTATGGAAATTTAGGTGAATTTGGTGCTGAGATTGTAGCTACTGCGGTGAATTTAGTGGTATTTGCACTTAAAACCTTTATAGTGCTACTTGTATTTATCTGGGTTAGATGGACTCTACCTAGATTTAGATATGACCAAATTCAACGCTTAGGCTGGGAAAAGCTCATGCCCTTAGCAATTTTAAATATTATTATTACAGCATTGGTGGTGGTTTATGTCAGTTAAAGTCAAAAAAATCGAACGAAAAAAAATGCCACTTTTAGAGCGAATTTATATATTTTATATCATCGCTGGAATGGCTAGAACTTTTAAGCATTTTATCAGAAATTTACTCAATACCAAAAATATTGAATTCCTAGAATATCCCGAGCAAAAACCCGATGATATCAGCCCTAGATATCGTGGTCTTCATAGATTAACCAAATATGATAATGGCGAATTAAAGTGCGTTGCGTGCGATATGTGCGCTACAGCTTGTCCGGCTAAATGTATATTTATAGAAGCCTATGAAGTCCCTAGTAGCAAAGAAAAAGCCCCAAAAGTCTTTAATATAGATCTTTTGGAGTGTGTATTTTGCGGGCTTTGCGTGGAGGCGTGTCCTAAGGATGCTATAAGAATGGATAGCGGGATATTTACAAAGGTTGAAGGTAGTAGAGATAGCTTTATTAGCGATATAAATGAGCTTAGTAGTAGAAAAAGGGGAGAGTTTTGATGGAGAATTTTTTGTTTATTAACTTCTCATTTTTAGCTATTTTGGGAGCTTTGGGTTTGATTAGCTTTAAAGCGCCTATCCATGGGGCTTTATCTATGATTGTCTCTTTGGTGGCTATAGCTGGGTTGTATCTTTTATTATACGCTAAGACTCTATTTTTAATCCAAATAGTAGTATATGCTGGGGCGATTATGGTTTTATCGGTTTTTGTGATGATGTTTTTTAATATCAAATCAGATAGCTTATGGGCTAAATTTAGCTTTATACAGATGATTCAAGCCGCTTTGCCTTTAGTCGTTTTTGGCTTTTTGGCTTACTGGCTTGCCTTGATGCCTGGTAACTTCGAGGTAGCACCTGAGGGATTTGGAGAGATCGCACCACTTGGAAAGTATCTCTTTTTTAACTGGGGATTTAGCTTTGAGATGATTTCTCTACTTTTAACCGCTGCTTTGATAGGGGTTGTGGCGATTTTAAAAGGCAAAAATAATGGTTGAAAATTATATATTTGTAGCGATTTTGCTCTTTGTGATTGGAATTTTTGGTGTTATTTTGCGTAAAAATATCTTTACTATTTTTATGTCTGTTGAACTTATGTTAAATGCGGTTGCTTTGCTTTTTGCGATATTTGCTAGGGTTAATTTAAATTTAGATGGTCAAGTGATCGTAATGCTAGTTATCGCTATAGCTGCTGCTGAGGCGAGCTTTGGTCTTGCGCTCATCACCTTGCTTCACAAATCAAAACAGAGCCTAAATATAGATAGCTTTAGAGAGTTAAAGGATAGCGATGCTAGTTAATATCGTAATTTTAGCACCAATTATTGGTAGTTTGTTGCTTGGGGTTTTGTATCTTGCTAGAAAGAGTCTTGGATTATCTCAAGGATTTTTCGCATTTTTAGGGATGGTTGGGCCTGTAGTTAGCTTTGTAGCTATGGCTGTGCTGTTTATTAATAGCTATGGTAGTAGCTTGAATTTGGATATATTTAGCTGGCTTGATATCGCTGGATTTAGCATAAATGTGGGATTTTATCTTGATGATCTTAGTCTGGTGATGGCGATATTTGTGGCGTTTTTGGGTATGCTTATACATCTGTATTCTATAGGCTATATGGATGGTGATGAGGGCTTTGGTAAGTTTTTTTGTTATATGAATTTATTCTTAGCCTCTATGCTGATTTTAGTTTTAGCAAATAATCCGATTTTGATGTTTGTCGGCTGGGAGGGCGTGGGCGTATGCTCATATCTATTAATCGCCTTTTATTTTGGCGATAAAGATAATGTCAAAGCCGGCAATAAAGCCTTTATATTAAATAGAATTGGCGATTTTGGCTTTTTGATTGGGCTTATTGCGTTGTATCTTGCTAGTAGCGGGGTTAAATTTGATTATATTGGCTTAAATGAAGTGAGCTTTAGCCCTGGTGTAGCGATATTTATAGCATTTTGTTTCATTGCTGGAGCGCTAGCTAAATCAGCTCAAATTCCACTATACACTTGGCTGCCTGATGCGATGGCTGGGCCAACTCCGATTTCAGCCTTGATCCACGCTGCTACGATGGTTACAGCTGGGGTTTATATGGTTGTTAGATTTGAGTTTTTGTTTGCTGGGCTTAGCTTGCCAATAGAAGTTTTAGCCGGTATTGGTGCGGCTGGTGCGCTCTTTGCTGGGATTATCGCTACAAAGGCTACTGATATCAAAAAGATTTTAGCCTACTCCACTATGAGTCAATTAGGATATATGTTCGCTGCGCTTAGCTACAGCTCTGGGGCTGCTATGTATCATCTATTTACTCATGGATTTTTTAAAGCGCTTCTGTTTTTGAGTGCTGGGGCCATCATTATAGCGCTTCATCATGAGCAAAATATCTTTAAAATGGGGAATTTAAAAGATAATAAATCGCTATATTATCCAATGCTTTTTGGAATGCTTGCAATTAGTGGGATATTCCCTTTTGCTGGATTTTTCTCCAAAGATGCCATTATACTTGGGGCGCTTCTTTCTGGGCATTATACTATATTTGCTATTTTGTTATTTACTGCTGGGCTTACTGCGTATTATTGTTTTAGGCTATTTTTCTTGGTATTTTACTCACAAAATCCCGCACCAAAGCAACATAAGGTGCCATTTAGCATGCTTGGAGTGAATTATATCCTTTGTCTATTTGCCTTAGGTGGTGGATTTATGGCGATATTTTTAGATATCGATCATCCAACTTTAATGGTGGAGATAATCGCTGGAGTCGTGAGTATGGCGGTATCTATTATTGGGATTTTCATCGCTTATAAGAAATTTTACAACTACAAAAACTGCGAAGAAAATATGGGTAAATTTGAGAGCATTGTAGCAAATAAATTCTATATAGATGAGATATATGATCTTGTTTTTGTGGCGAATTTAAAACGGATTAGCCACTTTTTGCGTGAGATTATAGATGATAAAATTTTATATCCGCTTGTTGAGTTTAGCGCCTTGATATTTAAGGCATTTAGCCAAATTTATGCTAGATATACTCAAAGTGGTCTAGCTAGTTCATATGCATTTTATATGCTATTTTTCATCTGTGTTATTATCATATTTTCAAAGGCTATTTTATGAGTAGTATCTTGAGTTTAATTATATTTATACCATTTTTATTGGGGCTTTTTATAGCTCTATTTTGTAATAATTTTTGGGGCAAGATTATAGCCTTTGGCGGATCTGTTTTGGTCGCTATTTTGGCTATTATTATGGCTCTTGGCTTTGATGGGACTGGTGGAATGCAGTTTGTAGATATCGTCCCATTAGTTAAAAACTATGGCATTACATATATGGTTGGTGTAGATGGGATTAATATCTATCTTATTTTGATTATTACGATATTTTTGCCTTTTTTGTTTTTTGTGCTTAGATATCAAGAGAAGGGCTTTTGGGCGAATTTACTCTTTATCGAGAGTGGGTTTTTGGCTGTTTGTAGCTCACTTGATTTGATATTTTTCTATGCTGGGTGGGAGATGATGCTCTTGCCGATATTTATAATGACTGGCTTGTATGGTAAGAGCGTTAAAAGAGCTAAAGCTATGCTAGATATGATGTATTATGCGATATTTGGGTCGATGATTATGCTTGGGGCGATTATCTATCTTGGCGTGGCACACTATTTGGAATTTGGATTTTATAGCTTTGCTTTGGCTGATTTGGTGAATTTAAATTTAAGCCTAAGCGTAGAGCGAATACTATTTTTTAGCTTTATGATAGCTTTTGTGATTAAGCTTCCTTTGTTTCCATTTCATATGTGGCTTAGCGGGGCATACACACACTCTCCTAGCGTGGCTACCTTTATGCTTTCAGCCATTGCGTCTAAGGTGGCGGTGTTTGCGATTTTGAGGTTTGTGTTGCCGATATTTTCGCTTAGCTTTGTTGAGTTTTCTAGCTATTTTGTGGCACTTGGGATATTTTCTATGATATATTTTGGGATAATTGCCCTTAGGTGCGATGACTTTAAGACTCTTTTGGCCTTTGCTTCGGCGTCGCATTTGGGCTTAATCTTAGCTGGGGTTTTCAGCCTTGATAGTGTGGCAATGAGCGGGGCGTTATATCAGATTATAGCTCACGCATTAACTAGCGGAGCGATGTTTTTGATGGTGGGTATCATCTCTAATCAACTAGGCACTCGTAAGGTTAGTCAGCTTGGCGGCATAGCTACTAAGGCTCCGATTTTTGCTACGCTATTTGGCATTATGATGTTATCAAGCGTGGGACTTCCTACTACTATCGGCTTTGTGGCTGAGCTTTTGATCTTAGTGGGATTATTTAAATCAAATTTAATCTATGGAATTATCGCTACAACTTCTATTATCATCGGTGCGGTTTATATGTTTGTGGTTTATCGCAAGGCGATTTTACAAAGTGTAAATGAAGTTACAGATAAATTCAAAGAGCTTAGTAAATCTCAAGTTATAGCCTTTGGTTTGGTGGCGATTGTGATATTTGTAATGGGTCTATATCCTAAACCGATATTGGATCTATCGCAAAGCACGATCCAAAGCCATTATGAAAAATACATAAAATCAAATTTAAAGGGGCAATAATGATAGCTTTAACACCTTTTTTACTATCAATCGCCGCTATCGTAGCTAATATATTTTTAAGCGTTACAAAAATCAATAAAATATCGCTTTTAGGTATAAATTTAGCCTTTTGGGCTGTTATTTTAATCTCGTTTTTTGTTTTTAGGGTTGAGCTTCTTGGTGGGGATTTGCCGTTTTTTTGTGCTGAATTTATATCTCTTGGGCAATTTGAGTTTATATTTTGTGTGATTATAGCCTTTCTTACGATGATATTTTTAGCTACGATATATTTTAGCGATGATGAGAGCTATTTTAAATCTGAGCTAATAGCATTAGCAAATTTAGCCGCCTTTGGTATGATGGGGATGATAATCTCAAGCGAAATTATAACTACTTTGATTTTCATCGAGATTGCCTCCATATCCATATATGCGATGATAGCATTAAATTCAAACTCAAAAAGCATTGAAGCAGCCTTTAAATACTTCTTGCTCTCATCATTTATGAGTGCGTTTTACTTGCTTGGGGCGGCCTTGATATTTGGGACTACTCAAAGTACAAAATATGAGATTCTTAGCAAACTCTCATCGCCATCTTTGATTACCACAATTGGTGTGTTAATGGTGATTGCGATGATATTTTTTAAGATTGCGATTTTTGGTTTTTATCGCTGGAGTATTGATGTGTATTATGGAGCTAGCACTAGTATAACTGGATATTTGGCTGGGGCGTTTAAACTAGCTAGTTTTGGGTTGCTAATCAAATTTGCCCTGCTTTATAGCGGCGGCTGGGATGAAATTTTAGCGATTATATTTAGCGTGGTTGCGGTCTTTAGTATGTTTATCGGTAACTTTTTAAGCCTTAAAGAGATAGATGTTAAAAAGATTTTGATAGCTGCTGGGATAGTTCATGCTGGATATATCTTTATAAATTTAGCTAGTTTCAATGGTGATAGCTCTTTATTTGCTGGGGTGTATTATATCGCTATTTATGCTATTACAACGGGATTTGCCTTTTTGCTCTTAAATGCGTTTTTTAAAGATCAAAGAGTAGAGATCGACTCTCTTGCTGGAATTTATAAGAGCTCACCGCTTGGGGCGTTGGCATTTACTCTTATCTGCCTTTCATTTATCGGATTTCCATATACGGTGGGATTTTTGGGTAAGGTTTATGTATTCTCAAGTGCCTTTGAAAGCGGTAATGCGTATTTGGCGATTTTTGGTATTATAAATACTATTATATCGGTATATTATTATCTAAGAATTATTATTAGTATATATTTTAAATCACCAAATCAAGCTATCATAATCCCAAAATGTAGAGCTGTCTGGATAGGAATTTTAAGCATTTTAGCCACTTTATTTATCGTTCTTGAAGGAGTTGGAGCTGGGTCAATTTTAGGATATTTTAATCTTATAATGGGGTAAATTTGAAGTTGTTTTATATCAATTTTATAGTTTTTTGGTAAAATTACGCCTAACTGAATTTGGGGCGAAATATGAGTAAATTAATAATAGTTGAATCTCCAGCTAAAGCTAAAACTATAAAAAATTTCTTAGGTTCTGAGTATAAGGTTATAGCTAGTAAGGGACATATTAGAGATCTGCCTAAATCTAGCTTTGGGATTAAGATAGATGGGGATAACTTTACTCCTGAGTATAGGATTAGCAGCGATCACTCTGCTATCGTAAAAGAGATTAAAGAGCTTGCTAAGAGTGCCGATACCATCTATCTAGCAACCGATGAGGATAGAGAGGGCGAGGCTATAGCTTATCATATCGCCACAGCAATTGGCAAAAAGCCCGAAACCCTACCTAGAATAGTATTTCACGAAATCACAAAGGGCGCTATCGAGGCGGCTTTGGCAAATCCTAGAAAATTAGATATGAATAGCGTAAATGCTCAACAAGCAAGAAGGCTATTAGATAGGATTGTTGGTTATAAGCTTAGTCCGCTTTTAAATATCAAAATTCAAAGAGGTTTAAGTGCTGGGCGAGTCCAAAGCTCAGCTCTTAAAATTCTAGTCGATCGAGAGCGTGAGATTAGAGAATTTAAGCCTATTGAGTATTTTAGCATTGATGCTAAATTTAAAGATGATTTAGAAGTTGAGTTAATCGAATTTCAAGGCTCAAAGATAGAAAAGCTCACCATCACAAACGCCCAAAGAGCCAAATATATCTTAGATAATATAAAAGATGATAAATTTAAAGTCAAAAGCATAGAATCC
Organism: Campylobacter sp. P0085; assembly: GCF_002139495.1. Classification (NCBI taxonomy): domain Bacteria; kingdom Pseudomonadati; phylum Campylobacterota; class Epsilonproteobacteria; order Campylobacterales; family Campylobacteraceae; genus Campylobacter; species Campylobacter sp. P0085. The sequence continues at coordinate 28,811 of NZ_MJKB01000006.1, forward strand.
AAAGAGCGTAAAACTAATCCCCAACCACCTTTTATGACCTCAACTCTACAACAAAGTGCATCAAATAGACTTGGCTTTAGCCCTAAAAAAACCATGATGTTAGCCCAAAGTTTATATGAAGGCGTCCAGACAAATAGCGGTTTTATGGGTGCTATAACCTATATGAGAACAGATAGCCTAAATATAGCCAAAGAAGCTTTAAACGCTGCTAGGGAGCTTATAAAGAGTGAATTTGGATCAAAATATCTACCAAAAACTGCCAATATCTACACCACAAAATCCAAAGGCGCCCAAGAGGCTCACGAGGCGATCAGACCTACAAATTTGAGCTTTACACCACAAATTGCCTCGCAATATTTAGATAAAGATATGCTAAAGCTATACACATTGATTTATAATAGATTTTTGGCTTCGCAAATGAGCCCTAGCGTGTGTGAAATTCAAAATATCATTATAAAGGGCGAAAATTGCGAGTTTAAACTCTTAGGCAAGAAAGTTACTTTCGATGGATTTTATAGAGTTTATGGCGATATGGATAAAGATAAAATTCTCCCACCTTTAAAAATCGATGATAATATGAGTATCCAAAGTATTGAAAGCACCAAACACGAAACCGAGCCACCTAGTCGCTACTCTGAGGCCGGCCTTGTCAAAAAGCTAGAGAGTCTAGGTATTGGCAGACCTAGCACTTATGCGCCTACTATTTCGCTTTTAACTAGCCGTGATTATGTCAAAGTAGAAAAAAAGCAATTAATCCCAAATGATATAGCATTTACTATAACTTCAGTATTAGAAGATAATTTTAAAGATATTGTAGATAGCGAATTTACTTCTAAAATGGAAGAAAAGCTTGATGATATAGCCGAAAATAAAGCCGATTGGCAAGAGGTTTTATCTAATTTTTACCACCCTTTTATCAAACAGATTGATGAAGGAAAAACAAATATAAAAAGCCAAAAAGTAGCCGAGCCAATAGGTGAGAAATGCCCTGATTGCGGTGGGGAGTTAGTTAAGAGAAAGGGTAGATTTGGCGAGTTTATAGCCTGTTTAAATTTCCCAAAATGTAAATATACCAAAAACCTAGCTAACTCTAATAAATTTGAGAAGAAAGAGCCATCTAAAATCGGCATTCAATGCCCTGATTGCGATGGAGAATTGGTCGAGAGAGTTGGTAAAAAAGGCAAATTCTATGGCTGCGCCAACTATCCAAAATGTAATTTTCTAAGCAAATATAAACCAATTATAGACAAATGCCCAAAATGTAATACACAAATGGTCTTAAAAGAGCTTAAAAAAGGGAATTTCAAAGAGTGCCCACAATGTAAATTTAAAGAAGAGGTAAGCAATAATGAATAAAGTAGTAATGCTATGTGCGATATGTAATGTTAGTAGTGGCAACTGCCCTGAAGATTGTGCGTATTGTACTCAAAGTGCTCATGTAAAAGCTGATATAAATAGATATAAACAAAAAAGCATAGAACAAATTTTAAAAGAGGCTAAAATGGCTAAGGCAAATAAAGCTCTTGGTTTTTGCTTAGTTACTAGTGGTAGGGGACTTGATGACAAAAAGCTTGAGTTTATCTGCCAAACTGCCAAAACTTTACAAAAAGAGGTGCCCGAACTGCTACTGATAGCGTGTAATGGAAGTGCGAGTTATGAGAGCTTAAAAGAGCTTAAAAATGCTGGAATTTTCAGCTATAATCACAATCTTGAAACAAGCCGTGAATACTTTCCTAAAATTTGTTCTACTCATAGCTGGGATGAGAGATTTCAGACGAATTTAAACGCCAAAAGAGCTGGGCTTGAGCTTTGCTGTGGCGGGATTTATGGTCTGGGAGAGAGTAATGAAGATAGAATAAGCTTTAGAAACTCACTAAAAGAGCTAAATCCATTTACTAGTCCAATAAATTTCTTTATCCCAAATCCCGCTTTAAAAATCAAAGAGCCAAAGCTTAGTGCCGATGAAGCCTTAGAGATATTAAGAGATAGCACTAAAGCTCTGCCTAATACTAGAATAATGGTAGCTGGCGGTAGAGAGGTAATCCTTGGCGATAGACAATATGAGATATTAGAAAATGGAGCTAGTGCTATTGTCGTGGGAGATTATCTCACTACTAGTGGCGAGGCTGCTAGTAAGGATATAGAAGAGCTTAAAAAACGAGGCTTTGAGTTTGCAACACAGTGCCATTAATGAACTTTCTATTTTACTTGTTTTGGCGTTTATAATCTTTATATCGCCATATTTTTCTAAAATTTCTAAAATCCCAATCGCCCCTATAGAGATTATGATGGGGATAATCTTTGGGTTTTTTGGGTTTATACCACATAGTGAGGCATTTAAGATAGTAGCTGAAGTTGGGTTTTTTTATCTAATGTTTTTGGCTGGGACTGAGATAGATCTGAAATCTTTTTTTAAAATAGAAAAAAGCATTATAAAGCTAGCTCTTGCTTATCTAACTATTTTATATATTGTGGCTGGGGTTTTTAGTGCGTTTATATCGCCGGCGTTTTTGGTCATTGTGGTGGTGCCACTTATGTCGGTTGGAATTTTATCTACCCTATTTAAAGAGTATGGCAAAAACGAGCCTTGGCTAAATACCGCTATGATCGCTGGTGGTATAGGTGAGGTGCTTAGTATCGCTCTTTTAACCCTTATGTCAGCGTATATTGAATTTGGTAGCTCTATTGAGTTGTTTAGTAGTATATACTATCTTATACTATTTATTGTGCTTTGTGTGCTTGGATTTAAGGGGCTTGAAGTGCTATTTTGGTGGTATCCAAATCTCAAAATTCTACTAATGCCTCACGATGATAAGAGCGAAAAGGATATCCGCCTATCTATGGCGCTATTTTTTAGCACTGTAGCGGTGATGATATATCTGAATTTAGAGATTGTCCTTGGGGCTTTTATCGCTGGGAGCTTTATCGCTACATTTTTTAATCACAAAAAAGATCTTCCACATAAGCTTGGTAGCTTTGGGTTTGGATTTTTGGTACCGATATTTTTTGTCTATATTGGTACAACCGTGGAGCTTGAATATCTTTTGGTTCCTGGGGTGCTTGATAATGCTGTGAAATTGATGATATTTATGATTATTGTGCGAGTGATATCTTCAATGATATTTGTAAAGCGTTTTGGATTATATGATAGTATTCTTTTTGGCTTATCACTCTCAATGCCACTTACGCTTTTAGTAGCGGTGGCTACGGTAGCTTATAATGCTGGAAATATAGCAAAAGAGCTATATTTTGCTTTTATTATCGCTAGTATTTTTGAGGTGATTTTGTCTATGATATTAATAAAATTTACAAATTATCTTAAATTTCGCCTTAAATAATTAAGTTAGATATTTAAGGGCAATTTAATTTAAATAAAATTTAGATAAGATATAAAAAATTTTAATAAAAGGATAAAAATGAGTAACACAGTAACATTAACTGACAATAGAAATGGAAAAAGCTATGAATTTCCTATTCTTGATGGTACTTTAGGGCCTAGCGTTATAGATATATCTAATCTATACAAAGATACTGGTATGTTTACATTTGATAGGGGCTATACTAGCACCGCAATGTGTCGTTCAGCTATCACATATATTGATGGTGAGGCTGGGACTTTGATGCATAGAGGCTATGATATAGCGTGGCTTGCTGAAAATAAAAGATATTTAGATTTGGTATATCTATTATTTAATAGCAAACTCCCAAGCCAAGAGGAGCTAGACGCATTTCGCCAAGAGCTAAAAGAGAGAAGCTATCTAAATGAAAAGATGATAAAACTATTTGATTGTTTCCCTGATAAGGCTCATCCGATGGCGGTTTTACAAGCAAGTGTAGCTACTATGAGTGCTTACTATAAAAGAGATATGAACTTTGATGATATGAAAGATTATATGGAATTAGCTAAAAGAATGGTAGCAAAAATTCCAACAATGATAGCATTTTATTATCGTCATGTTCGTGGCTTCCCAACTGTATATCCAGATCTTGATCGTGGATTTACAGAGAATTTCTTATATATGTTAAGAGCATTCCCACACAATAGAGTAGATCTAAAACCAATCGAAGTTAAAGCCTTTGATACGATCTTAATGCTTCACGCTGACCACGAGCAAAATGCCTCTACTACAACTGTTAGGACAGTTGGCTCTACTCACGCTCATCCATACTCATGCATAAGTGCTGGTATTGGTGCTTTATGGGGACACGCTCATGGCGGTGCTAATGAGGGCGTTATAAGACAGCTTGAGATGATCGGTACTCCAGATAGAGTTGATGAGTTTATCAAAAAAGCAAAAGACAAAAACGATCCATTCCGCCTAATGGGCTTTGGACATAGAGTTTATAAAAACTTTGACCCAAGAGCCAAAGTCTTAAAAGGATTAAGAGATAAACTAATCGATGAAATCGGTATAGATAGCAATCTAATTAAAGTCGCTACTAGAATCGAAGAGATAGCTCTAAATGATGAGTATTTCGTATCTAGAAATCTATATCCAAATGTGGATTTCCATAGTGGCGTAATCTTAAAAGCTTTGGGAATTCCAAATGAGATGTTTGCGGCTATATTTGTAATGGGTAGAGTTCCAGGATGGCTAAGCCAATGGATGGAGCTAAAATCTCAAGACAATATCAAAATTGTTCGCCCAAGACAGCTATATGTTGGACCAGCATCTCAACCTGAGTAAGCTTCACGACATTGCCATCTCTGCAGCTTTGGCTGCAGGAGAGGCTATTTTAGCTGTTTATGATAAATTTGAGCTATCTTTAAAAAGTGATAGCTCACCCTTAACTACTGCTGATTTAGTAGCAAATCAAGCGATATTTACCCACTTGCAATCGACACAAATTCCTATATGTTCTGAAGAGAGTATTTTGCCTTTTCATATGCGAAATGAAGATGCGCTTTTTTGGCTTGTTGATCCGCTTGATGGAACAAAGGAATTTATTGCTAGAAATGGAGAGTTCTGCGTTTGTATAGCTTTAATTTGGCATTCTAGGCCTATTTTAGGAGTTATATATATTCCACTTAGCAAAGAGATTTATAGTAGCTTTGCAGGTGCGCCAGTATTTAGAAATTTTGAGAAAATAGGGGAATATAAGGAAAATTTACAAAGTCTAAATCTAGTAAATAATACTTTAAATTTAGATGGTTCAAATATTTTAATTAGCGGTCGTTCAGCTGATATGACGCAGATTGAAAATTTTGCTAAAGAGTTTAATTTAAATTTAGCTACGCTTGGTTCAGCGATTAAATTTAGCCAACTAGCAAGCCAAGAAGTTGGAGTTTTTATAAGATTTTATGGTTCGCATATTTGGGATACGGCTGCGGGTGATTTTTTATTGCATCAAAGTGGCGGGATTATGCTCTCACTTAGTACGCTTAAACCGTTAAATTATGCTAAAAAAATTACATTAAATGATAGCTTCATTGCATTGAGTCGTAGTCAAAAGTCAAATTTAAAACGATATCTAGAATATGTAAAATTACAAATTATTTGATCTAATTTATGGAATAATTTATCGTTATAATGAATAGTTTTTAATAAAAATAACATTACCCATATAATTTTATTTTAAATTCTTTTTAACACAATATTTGATAACATCTTATGCTGTTTGTTTAGGATAAAGGCTCTAAAGGGTTAATTTAAGATGGAGTAATCAAAAAATTTCCATATTTAAATATATTAGATTTAAGGAATATTGATGGAAATTTTAAAAGAGACGATTGAGCTTATAGAGATTTTAGATTATGTTACAATTGTTTTTGCATTTTTTGCGAGGTTACTATAAGGCTTGAAACAAATGATAAATTCAACTGGGCTTAGACATAGCGTTATATAATAGCAGATATCCTAATAAAAGTTGTCTAAATTTAAATTTGTTTAAAGTATATATCGATATAATCAAACCTTAAATTTATAATTTTATTTTTAACTAATGAGCCAATAACACTAAATAAGCTCAAACTAAAGAGAGCGCTATGAACGAGATGTTAAAAAAGCTGCAAAACTCTAGCATAACTCTATCTGCTGCAGCTAAAGAACTAGCTATAAGCGAAGATGAGATTTGTGAGCTTATAAGTGTTCAATTTGGCTATGAGATAGCTGATATAAGTGTGGTAGATTACACTTTGGCTGATAGTTTGCCATTAGATATAATGGTTAAATTTGAGATTTTACCTATTAAATTTGAGACTAATATCATTAGTGTTGCTATGAAAAATCCATTTAATACAAGTGCACTTTTAAGGCTTCGCAATATCTATAAAGATAAAATCATAAAACCTCTAATCATCCAACCAACTAAGCTAGATAGAATACTTGCTAAACTTCCGCTTCATTATGGTTTAAATGCCATAATTTCACAGGTAAAAGTGCAAATCAATTCCAAAGGATCTAATGATGATAGCGCAGTTTTACGGCTTATTGATAGGGTGTTAAATAGTGCTATAGATCTAAACTCTAGCGATATTCACATTGAGCCAACTAGTTTTGGTTGTGTGATTAGAGTGCGTATTGATGGGGTTTTATGTGAGTTATTTGAATTTGATAGTGATATATATGCTGGGTTAATTGGTAGGTTAAAGCTGCTTGCAAATTTAGATATTGCTGAACATAAAAAAGCACAAGATGGTAGATTTTCATATGATATAAATGGCAGAAGTATTGATTTTAGAATTTCAGTTTTGCCTATTATTGATGGGCAAAGTGTAGTGCTTAGGATTCTTGATAGTCATAAGATGATTGTAAATTTGCAAAATTTAGGATTAAATGAGTTGAATTTTAGCACTTTAAAGCGTGTGATTTATAAAAACTATGGAATGATTTTAGTTACTGGCCCAACAGGAAGCGGTAAAACTACTACTATTTACTCAGCACTTAATGAGCTAAAAGGGCCAACTAAAAAGATTATTACCATAGAAGAGCCAGTAGAGTATCAAATGAGCTATCTTCAGCAAGTTGCTGTTGGGCATAGAAGCGCAATTAGTTTTGAAGAGGCGTTGCGTTCAGCGCTTCGACAAGATCCAGATATTATAATGATAGGTGAGATTAGGGATTATCAAAGTTTGCGTACAGCTGTAGGTGCAGCTCTTACTGGCCATTTGGTACTTAGTACATTACATACTAATAATGCTATTAGTGCTATAGATAGAATGATGGATATGGGGTTGGAGCGTTATCTTATTAGTGGTGCTATTATAGCGATTATGGCACAGCGTTTGGCTAGAAAGCTTTGCTTGTATTGCAAAGAGATGGTTGAGAATGGACGATATAAGGCTCATGGTTGCCCTAACTGTGTAGGAACTGGATATAGTGGTAGAGTTGTCATTAGTGAGGTTTTAGAAATTAGTGCGAATTTAGCTTCGCTTATGGCTCGTGGCGAGTCTAGTGGGATTATTCTAGCAGAGGCTAAGCGTGAAGGTTTTATCCCTATGGAAGTAAGCGCTATGGAGCTAGTAGATAGTGGAGTTACTAGTCTTGAAGAGATATTAAGCCTGATTTAATTAGTTAAGACAATGAGACGATATAATGCTAAAATTATTACCAATAATGCTACAATAACTCGTACTATTACTGCATCAAATTTAGAAAATGCTAAAGAGATTTTATCTTCAAGCGGCGAGATTATTGCTATTAGCGAGGAGAGTAAAGTTGGGCTTGGAGCAAAATTTAGGCGGATTGATAGCGGAGTTTTAGCTATTTATATTAGGCAGATTGGAACCTTAATGGAGGCTGGAGTAAGTGTTCTTGAGGCTTTTTCTAGCGTGGCGCAAGGGTGCCATAACCCTATACTTAGGAAAATTTTAGATGATATTAGCTCAGATTTACACTCTGGTCTGAGTCTTGAGCAAGCTCTTAGCGGGTTTAAAAGTGAACTAGGAGCAGTTAGCGTAGCGATGTTTGCTCTGGGACAAAATAGCGGACGGTTGCCTGAGGCGCTTTTTATGCTTAGTGATATGCTCAATGAGATGGCAAAAAATAAGGCAAAATTTAAAAGAGCGCTTCGTTATCCTATGATAGTTTTACTCTCTTTGATAATAGCGTTTAATCTATTAATTGTGATGGTAGTACCATCATTTGCTGGAGTATTTGCAGCTATAGGCGGAGAGCTTCCGCTGGCTACTAGAATACTTTTAGGGCTTGAGAGTTTTATTGCTAGTTATGGATTTTTGGCATTATTTGGGATAATTTTTATTGGATTTTTGATTTGGTATTTTTATAGATTTAACTCTAAATTTAGGATAAAATTTGATAATTTTTTGCTTAAAATTCCATTGCTTAAGGGGTTGATTTTATATGGTTCATTGACTAAATTTAGTCTGATTTTATCACGATTGATAAGTGCTGGAATGTCAATTGATAAGGCTATAAATATCGCAAATGGTGTTGTAGAAAATAGTTATATAAGCAGTAAAATCGCTTTTGTAGCAATGGATATCCATAGCGGGCAGACGCTTAGCAAGGCTTTTGAAGGTGCTCATGTATATGAGAAAATAGCTATCCAGATTATAAAGGCTGGACAAACAAGCGGAGTAATTGATGAGATGTTTGCTCATGTATCAAAGTTTTATAAGCAAAAATATGACACGCTTATCGATGGGTTAAATGGGAGTTTAGAGCCAGTTTTACTAATAGCAATAGCTGGGGCAGTACTACTTTTGGGGCTTGGAATTTTTATGCCACTTTGGGAACTCTCTAGTGGTTCTGGGTTGTATTGATTTATTTAACTTATACTTTATGTATTAGCCTTGAATATTTTATTTAAGGCTAATACATTTTAAATCATAATGAGTAAAACTATTTTATTTAATTAAATGATAAAAGATAGACTTTTGCATTAAAATCCATAATCTTTTACGAAAATAGGCTATTTACGCTTTCATCATGATATACTCTGCGGATTACCTCGCCAAATAATGGGGCAGTACTTAAAACCTTAATATATGGGCTTTGCTCTTTGAGTGGGATGGTATCAGTCGTGACTAGCTCATCTAAGGCTCCGCTATTTATCCTATCATACGCAGGCCCGCTTAAAACCGGATGAGTACAAAAGGCCATTACGCTTGTGGCGCCATTTTTCTTAAATACTTCAGCGGCTTTGACTATTGTGCCTGCTGTATCGATCATATCATCGATTAAGATTACATCCTTGCCATTTACATCGCCTATGATATTCATAACTTCGCTTTCATTGGCCTTTTCACGGCGTTTATCTACTATTACCATATCTAGATTTAAGCTTTTAGCAAGACTTCTAGCACGAGCTACGCCACCTACATCAGGGCTTGCCACAATAGGATTTTTAAGATTTTTACTCTTTACATAGTCTAAAAATACAATAGTTCCATAAAGATTATCTACTGGAATATCAAAAAATCCTTGAATTTGCCCAGCGTGAAGATCCATAGTAACTACTCTATCTATGCCGGCGGTTTGCATCATATTTGCTACTAATTTTGCTGTAATTGGTACTCTTGGAGCAGCTTTTCTATCTTGTCTAGCATAGCCAAAGTATGGCACCACTGCTGTTATAGAGCTTGCACTTGAGCGTTTTAGAGCATCAGTTAGGATTAGTAGCTCCATTAGGTTTATATTGGCTGGAGCACAGGTTGGCTGAATGATAAAAACATCTTTACCCCGCACACTTTCGCCTATTTGTACGCTAATCTCTCCATCGCTAAATCTCTTTATACTAGCTTCGCTAAGTGGAATTCCAAGATATTTAGCCACCATTTTTGAAAACTCTACATTTGCTGTCCCAGAAAAAATCTTATATCCACGCATTTTTGCCCTTTTTGGAAGTATAGGGTTAATTTTAGCCTAAATTTGCTTAAAAATTAGATGGATTTTGTAGGCTAAATTTGAGTTTATGAGCGATATGTAAGTAAATTTATTATAAAATCTTATAAAAATTTAGGGCTAGTATGGGAAATTTTATCTGTTTACATTGTAAGGGTGAGTTTGATCAAAGTGTTGCTATAAAAGATGATAGCGGACATGAGTTTTGCTGTAATGGATGTATGAATGTATATGGGTTTTTAAATTCTCATAATCTATCTGAATTCTACGATAAATTAGGCAATCAAAAACATTTCAAAGCACCAAATTTAACTAAAATTGATACTGAGACATTTTATAAAAATTATGTCAAAAATAGCGATGGATTTTGTGAAATTTATATAATTATAGAAGGAATTCATTGCTCGGCTTGTGTATGGTTAAATGAAAAAGTATTAATCTCAAGCGATGGAATTATAGAAGTATCGCTAAATTCAGCCAGTCAAAAAGCGCATATAAAATGGGATGATAGCATTATCACATTAGATCAAATTTTGCATAAAATCAGCTCTATTGGCTATACTCCAATCCCATATGATCCACAAAAAGCCGATGCAAGAGCAAGTCAAAAGCGTAGAGAGTTTTATGCTAAGATGCTTGTAGGGATATTTTGTACGATGAATATTATGTGGGTGGCTGTAGCCTTATATGGCGGATACTTTAGTGGAATGAGTAAGGATATAAAAGATATCTTACATTTTGCAGAGTTTATTTTGGCCTCGCCGGTACTTTTTTATACTGGTAGTGAGTTTTTTAAAGGGGCATATTATGCTATTAAAAATCGCCAAGCCAATATGGATTTAAGTATTGCTGCTGGAGCAAGTATAGCCTATTTTTACTCAGTTTATGCGATGCTTAGTAGAAATGGCGAGGTATATTTTGACTCTGTAGCGATGATTATTACTTTTGTATTTGTTGGTAAATTTCTTGAGGTTATTAGCAAGAAAAAATCAATAGATACTCTTGATCTGCTTGGCTCTCTTTTGGTAAATCAAATTTATGTAAAATCTAATGATAAATTTGAGTTAAAAGATGTCAATGATGTAAAATTAGGAGATATCATCAAAGTGCGTAGCGGTGAGCGTGTAATGATTGATGGTAGTGTAGTTAGTGGGGCTGGTAGCTTTGATTTAAGTAGCATTACTGGAGAGAGCTTGCCAGTGTTGATTGGTCCTGGTAAGAAGATTATAAGCGGGGCTATGTGCATAGATGGAAGTATAGAGTATGAAGCAACTGAGCTTTTTAAAAGTTCAGTTCTTAGTAAGATTATAGATCTTTTAAATAAAGCAAGCTTTAAAAAACCAAAAATAGAGCTTTTAGCTAATCAAATTTCGGCCAAATTCTCTTTAGTGATTTTGCTTTTAGGACTTGGGACATTTGGGGTATGGCTATTTAATTCTGAACAGATTAGCACAGCAATTATAGTAGCTATTAGTGTGATTATCATCGCTTGTCCGTGTGCTTTAAGTCTTGCTACTCCAGTAGCTACTTTAATAGCTTTAGGTAGCGCAATGCGTGGTGGAATAATCTTTAAAGAGGCTAAGGTAATTGAGAGTTTAGCAAAGTGTGATTGTGTAGTTTTTGATAAGACTGGTACTTTATCAAAATCAAAACTAAGTGTAATTAAAGCAATAAAACTAAAAGAGTATAATTCATCTTTATTATACTCTTTAACTCTTGCTTCTACTCATCCAGTAAGTGTGGCTATTAGGGATTTTAGTATTAATCAACAGCTAAATTTGAGCGATATAACAAGCTATAGCGGTCTAGGAATGAGTGCAAAATATGGCGATTTAACTATTTATGGTGGTAGTTCGCGATTTATGAGCAAGTTAGGATTTGGGGAGTTTGAGGATAATGGACTTAATTATTATTTTGCTATAGATGGCGAGGTTGTGGCTAAATTTGAACTTGAAGATGAATTAAGGGATGAATCTGCAGATGTGATTAAGTCTTTACAAAATAGTGGATATAAAGTTGTGATGCTAACCGGAGATAATGAAATTACTGCTAGTAAGATAGCTAAAAGATTAGGAATTAGCGAGTTTTATGCTAGTAAAGATCCATTGCAAAAATCGCAAATAATTAAGGAATTAAACGCAAAAACTCCAGTAGTTATGGTAGGAGATGGGGTTAATGATGTGGTTGCACTAAGTATGGCTAGTGTGGGTATTTGTATGGGTAGTGGAGCGCAAATTAGCGTTGAAAGAAGCGATGTAGTACTGCTAGATGATAATTTAAACTCACTTGTAAAAGCGCTTAATCTTTCAAGATTGACATTTAAAACTATTAAGCAAAATTTAGGTTTTACTTTAATATACAATGCCCTTACTATTCCACTAGCTATGGCTGGGTTTATTATCCCGCTATTTGCGGCAATATCGATGTCGCTTAGCTCCATTATAGTGGTATTAAACTCTACAAAAATCAAATTAAAAGGATAAAAATGAGTGGTGTAATAGCTATAATGCTAGGGATCTCTACTTTGCTTGGTGCTGCTGCGCTTTTTGGACTTTTGTGGGGAGTAAAAACTAGACAATTTGATGATTATTCAAAATTTTTAGATGGTACTAAATTTGATAGTGAAGATGCATTAAATGATGCTATAAATTTAGAAAATCGTAAAAAGGATTTAATGAAAAAGCGTGATAAAGATAGGGGTTATAGACCGCCAGATTAATTTTTGAGTTTAAGCAAAGCGGCAATATAAGATAATACTATTTTTATATGTACTATGAAAGCATAGTTATAATTTTTATATTACTACACTTTCATATTTAGTGATAATTTTTACTTCCCTTTAGGATAAAGCGATGCGTGATATAGGCAAAATCCTACTAGCGCTACACCGCTTACAATATGTACAGCTTTGGCGGTTTTATTTTTCATAAATAGTGCCGTACTAGCGGTTAAAAGCAGGCTACTACTCATACCAATCTTTGCTATTTCTCTTTTAGTCTCTAGGCTAATTTTTGGTTTTTTAAGCTCTTTTACTGCGTTCATTTTTTTTCCTATTTTTGATTTTTTTATATGCTCTTAGATTAGTTTGCACGCTCAATACTAGGCTACCAATCACTCCTATAGTAATTAAAATTGGCATTATCCATCCCTCTTGATACGAATTCGCCTAAGTGCGTTAAGCAATAAAGCTATTGTTGTACCGTTATGCGCTATGGCAGTTTGTATAGGTGAGAGTTTGCCTAAACTTGCTAGTATCAATATGAGTGAATTTACCCCCACTGTGACCTTAAAGCTATTATTAACCTTTGATAGACAAGATATAGCTAGCTCTCTAGCATCTGCTACAGCTTCTATATCATCACGCAGTAATACTACATCTGCGCTAGCTTTGGCTATGTCAGCACCTTTGTGCATTCCAATACCTATATCGGCTCGCACTAGTGCTGGAGCATCATTTATTCCATCACCTACAAAAGCAACTTTTTGACCATGTTTGGCTGCTTTTAGCATAATCTCATCTAGAATTTTAGCTTTGTCAGTCGGTAGCAGCTCTGCATAATAATTTGTTATACCAAGCTCTTTAGCAATGGCTTTTGCCTTACTTTTACTATCTCCAGTAAGCATTATAAATTCTTTTACACCGCTTTTTTTAAGTCTTTTTAGAGCCTCTTTGGAATTTGGTCTAATAGTATCTTTAAGCAGTATAACTCCTAATAGTTTACCATCAAATCCGATAAATAAAGGCGTATCTCCATTTTTTAATATTTCATCTATCTCTTTAGAGTGCTCTTGAAAGCTTATACACTCATCATCTTCTAAGAAATGTCTTGAGCCAATTACTACACTTTTTTTACCTACTTCACTTTTTACACCATGAGCTACTATAAATGTTACCTCATCATGATGAAAATGGTCAAAATTATTCTCTTTAGCTGCTCTTACTACGGCTTGTGCTACTGGATGAAAGTAGTGTTCTTCAATGCTTGCTGCTAAATTTAATACTTGATTAGCATCCCATTCTTGATGAAATGAGTGCACTTTTAATACTTCTAGATCGCCATTTGTTAGCGTTCCAGTTTTATCAAAGACAAATATTTCACTTAGCTGAAGACTCTCTAAACTTTTAGCACCCTTTACGATAATTCCCTCTTTAGCAGCACTTGATATAGCTGATTTAAATGCTACTGGAGTAGTGAGTTTTAAAGCACAAGAATAATCAGCTTGAAGCACGCTAGCAGCACGCACTAGTTCGCCAGTCATAGCATAGCTCAATCCAGCAAGACTAAGAGTAATTGGCACTAAAGAGTCAGCCATTTTTGAAGCAGTTAATTCTTGGTTTGAGCGTTCATCTAGTGTGGACTGGATATATGATTTTATGCGATTAGTAGCAGTGTGATCGCCTACAGCTTCAGCCCATATTTTAATCTTACCTTCTTGAACTATTGTACCACTTAGCACTCTATCGCCTCTACTTTTACTAGCTGGAGTAGCTTCTCCTGTCATTGAAATTTGATTTATTAAAGCTTCTCCATCGATGATGTGACCATCTATATATATAGTATCGCCAGCACCTACTACTACAATATCGCCAATTTGTATATCATCACTTGGAATTTGACGCAGTGTTACTTTGCTATCAGTTATACTCTCAACCCACGCCATACCGCCTTTTTGTTTAGCTAGTTCTTTGATAAGATCATCGCTTTTATACATTGTAAGCTCTTCTATATATTCACCCAAAGTCAGCATAAAATTGGTTGAATTTGCTGCCTTATAGTCTTTTAAATATAGTGAAATTGCTACGGCTGCAGCTTCAAGGCTACGAGATGTGATGCCTTCGCTAAATGTCTCTTTTAATCCACTTTTTAGCAATGGAAAGGAGGCTAAAAGGCTAAAACTAAGACTAAGCCCTGGACTTCTAAGAAATGGAGCTATAGCTAAAGCACTAGCAGCACGTACCACCTCAGATGAGCTTGGGATTTCGCTTCTTAGTGCGATGTAGCTATCTTTTTTGCTCTTGCTTTGGCTTTTGATTTCATTAGATTTTAAAATATCTGAAATTTGATTTTGAATTTGATCTAATGAGCCTTCATAGCTTATAATTATACTTTTGATTATCCCATTTATGCGTACATCTATCACATTTGGCAAAGAGTCTATAGCAACTCTAAGCAAGAGCGGATCTACACTACCTTCATAGCCAAATCTAGCTCTAGATTTGGTTTTGTGCAGAAGTTTTATAGGCATATCTTACTCGCTAGCTTCAGCTTTTGCATCTTCATAACGCTCTTTTAGCTCTTCTAAGCCGCATTCAAATAGTGTTGAAATTTTAGCAAATCCCTTAAAAATTGCTCTTTGAGCATTTTCATTTGTTAAAATATATGTAGCAGCTGCGCCAATTAATGCTCCTTTTAAGAAATCGCCACTATTTCCAGCGCCAAAAATACCATCTAAAAATCCATTTTGAGTATTTTGATTATTTTGTGTATTTTGAAAATTTAAATTTGACTGATTTGAGCTTGAATTTACATTTTTAATATAAGGATTATTATTTATCATTATTTAACCTTTTTTGTTGATTTTTTAATATTTTACACTCTTTTGGTTTAAATGCATTTTGGACGCCATAGACAAAGGCTCCGCCAATTGCAATATATGTAGCAGCTTCTACTATTTTAGTTGAGGTGCTTTTATTTGGATTGCCAATGGTGTTTGATGCGGCAATAGCACATGCTCCAATTGCAGCACCTTCAAGTGTTGATTTTATTGTAGTTTTAATAGCTTCATCTTGAGTGATTTGACCATCTTTTAACTTAGCATATTGGTATGCACCGCTTGCCATAAGTGCCAAAATTGCTCCACTAACTGCGTGTCCGCTCACTGAACGAGGCGCACCTGTGTTTATCATTGATTAATCCTTGGATTGCTATTTTCTAAATTTAGATTGGTAGCTGATTTTAGGTTTGACTCATCTTGAGAGTTTGGAGTCTCTTGAGTTTCTATTTTTGCTTTTGGTTTGCGGCCTGGTTTTTTTCTTGCTGGTTTGTCTTGAACTTTTTCTTTAATGTTTGTTATAGTAGCTTTGCTAGCAGTTATGCCATCCTGGAATTTTTTGTCTAAATTTAAGTTTCTAAGCGATTTTGCTATCTGATCTCTTTTAGTAAATGCAAATGCGATTCCAGCACCTAGTGCGATACCTGCGATAAATGGTAATGCCATATTTTACTCCTTATTTTTATTTAGTAATTCATTTACGATAATCACGCTAAAAGCGCCAATAATCGCACCTCCAACTAAGCTGTAATTTAATTTACCTAAAAATCCCTCTAATTCATCCTGGCCTAGTGAGCCATCTTTTAATTTATTCACCATTATAGCAGTCTCATTTATTAAGGTTTTACCTTGATTTAATTGTTCTAAAAGATTGTTATTTTGATTTAAATTTAGAGCATTTTGCAAGGATGGAATGTGATTATTATAGCTAGCTGCTTGAAGCCTGTAAAATGTATCTATTATTTGTGCATCGTTCTCGTTTGTTACTAGAGTATTGTAGAGTTCTACATTTGCTTGTTCGTTTTGTAGTGCTATAACAGCTGCTTCTTCAAAGCTTTTAGGGGTTGCAAAACTATAAGGATTTGCCGGTATTTGCGCACCAAGCTCATTTAGATGGAAAATAATAGCATTTATATGATTTGCCTCAGCCTCTAAAAGATTAGTAAATGGTGCTCCAAATTCACTAGCGCTAAAGTAGAAGCTATAAGCTTTATACTCATCATCTAACGCTTTTAAAAGATTATCTATGCTCATTTTATATCCTTTAGATTTTTATTTATTATCATAGCAATTTTATCTAGATTGCGCCCATTTATAGCATCCTCCCATAGACTTGGCTCAAGCATATCTTTATCATAATGCAAGGTTAAAGAGCCGATTAATTTATTAAATTTAATCTCTTTGATTAGTGGAATTTGATTTAGTTTATCTATTAATTCTTTAGCTTCTATTTTGCTTTGTTGGGCTAGATTTTTAAGCTTTAGACTAGCTCGTAGTCTAATTCTACCAGGTGTGTGATGAATAATGCTAAAATAATCACCCAAAAGCTCTAAATCGCTTGGTTTTATCTCTAAATTATTTAGTGAAATTTGGCTATTTATATCCATAAAATTACTCAATTTTGATATTAAATTTGACAAAATTATATATAAATGATTATAAATCTTAACTTAAATTTTCATATATTGATATTGATTTTCATATCATTAAATCAATAAATTTAGTATATTTTAATAAGAAAATTTGATAAATTCGCAATTTTCTTAACCATATTTGTAAAATCATTATCATATATATTTTGATAATACCCAAATATTATAATTTATTAAGATTAAATTTAGATTTTATTATTATAAAATCAGCTGCGATTAAAATAAGATTGAAATTTATAAGAATTTAGAATAATAATTGCCTTTAAGAGCTAAAATCAAGGCTTTTTTAAGTGAGAAAATTAAAGCCCTACTTAATCCAAATTTGATATAATTAATCAAATTTTAAAGGATCATAGATGAAAATTTTAAGCCTTGCTAGTAAGCTATCTTTACAATCTCCTAAGCTTGTTGATAAGTTTAAAAATGATGAAATTATGGTGATTAGTCCGCTTGATGATAGTATAAAAGCGAATTTTATCAAGTGTGAAATCGGTGCTATAAGCTACGCTTTGGCTCTTATAGGCTTGGAGTTTGGCTTTGGTGGGGAGTTTTGGGATGAGCTTGATTGTGGTGAGTTAAGCGGTGAGTCAAATATAGGCGAAGAGGAGTTGCCGTCTATTTGCGAATTTATCAAAAATTGTGATATTTGCGTTATTAGTGATGAGATTTTTGAGAGTAATGAGAGTAGTGTAAAGGCGATTTTGTCGCTGTTTAAAGGCAAATTTGGCTTTAAAATAGTAAATTTAAATGGCGATGAGGTAGAATTAAATGGCGAGCTAGTAGAGCTTGAAGCGATACCAAGCTATGATAGTGCTGTGGTATTTACTCATCCGCATTGCGATGAGTTTAGGGCGGGAAATTACTTTGGTATCGCTGCTAAGTTAAAAGATGGCGATGAGATCAATATACATTTAAGACAAAAAGATATAAAAGCTAAACTTTCAATAGATAAATCTATCAAAGGAACCATAGGATTTTTAGGCTTTGAAGGGGCGAAATATGGTTTTGAAGTTTTGAAATTTAACCCTTTGGTTGGCTAAATTTCTATATATTCTACTATTTCACCAGCTTTTAAGCCATCTTTATCGCTTGGGCAAATTAACAATACACCGCCATTTATGAGATTTCCTACTATGGCTGAGCTACCGGATTTTTTGGTTGCGGTGGAGATTTTGATAGTGCCGTTTTCGTTGGTTATACTAGCGGCACTAAACTCTTCAAATGGTGATTTTTTGGTATAGTCATCTTTTAAAATCGCTTTAAATCTATTTTTTTTATTTAACCCAAAGATATGCTCTATAAATTCTCTAAAAAACAGCACACAAGTCACCATCGCCGAATAGGCAAATCCAGGCAAAGCAAATATAAATTTATCATTGATTTTAGCTACTTTGATATGCCTACCAGGCTTGATGTTAGCACCATCTATGATGATTTTAGACTCTCTTGTGATATCACGCATAAAGTCAAAATCCCCCACGCTAACGCCACCTGTGGTGATGATGAAATCAGCTGAGATTAGGGCGTTTTGGAGTGCGGTTTGGATCGCTTGTTTATCATCTTTGATGATTGGCATGATGATTGGCTCGCATCCCATATATTTAAGCAAAGATGAGATAGATATGCTATTTGAGCTATAAATTTGAGCTTTATGCTCTTTTGTTTGGCCTATATCCAAAACTTCACTACCCGTGCTTAATATAGCAACTCTAGGACGGGCTAAGACATTGATATAGCTATATCCTAATTCAGCCAAAAGAGCTAGCTCACAATATCCAAGTTTGGTGCGAGAGTTTAGTAGTAGCTCTGATTCTTTATAGCTCTCTCCAACTTCTCTAATAGCAAATCCTTGCGATACAGGCCTAGTAATCTCTATATACTCACCACTTAATTTGACATTTTCTATAGGCACAATAGTATCGGCTCCATCGCATACTAAGGCGCCTGTAAGAGTCTTGACACACTCATTTTCAGATATGGTAATATCATCGCTATTTCCGGCGGGGGCTATGTTTATTATTTTAATTTTGTTATTTTGATTTGTAAATTTAATGGCATAGCCATCCATACTTGAAGTTGGATAGGCTGGATATGGACTTTTGGCTATTATATCATCTGCTAAAATTCTCCCAAGTGCTCTATCAAGCGAAACTCTCTCTATAAAGTCCCATTTTGGGGCGAGATTTAGTAAATTTTGTAGATTTTCATTATAGCTCTTCATTGCTCACTCCTAAAATAGAGATAATCTCATCACGGCTTATTATATTAGAGTTGAATTTCACTATACTATATCCATTTTGTTTGTAGCGATCTACTATGCCATTAACACTATCTAATATTGATATATCGGCGTTTTTAAGGCGTATGATTTGAAATATTCTTGGGTCACTTAATTGAAATAAGATTAAAAGCCAAATAGCTGAGGCCACAGCTAATATCACAGCTAAAGCCATGATATTATAGCTATGTAATAGATATCCGCCCACTGCCCCACCAAGAAAGCTACCTAAATAGCCAAATGAGTTGAATATACCAAGTGCCGAGCCTCTTTGGTTTGATTTGGCGAATTTACTAGCACAGCTTTGCATGATTGGCTCATGGATATTAAATCCTATGAAAAATATAACTACAAATATGATGAAGCTCACAGCTGAATTTGCCACGCCAAAGCCTATAAATGAGATGATAAATAGCACCACACCGATCAATAAAAGCTTTTTGCTATGTCCTTTGCCATCACCTAAAAATCCAGCCATTCCCATAGCCAAAAATCCAAAAATCATAGAGATCAAATAGACAATCCATAAGTTATCTCCGCTATATTCTAAGGATTTTACTAAAACTATTGGGATAGCTACAAAGGCAGAGCTTATAAGCATTTTTTGCATTAGATTTGTTAAATTCATTATGGCTAGATCTTTTTGCTTAAGTAGTTTAGTAAGTGGAATTTTAGGGTCGTGATGATGAATTTTTGGCTCTTTTGGCACAGCGCTAAAGAGTAAAAATATACAAAAAATAGTTACTATAATAGATAGATAAAATAGGCTAGAAAGTCCAAATTCACGGCTTAAAAGCGGACTAAGAATCATAGAAATAGCAAAAGCGATCCCAATCATCCCACCCATCATAGCCATAGCTTTGGAGCGTTTGTCTTCGCTAACTAGATCGCTTATCATAGCAGTTGCTACAGCACCCACAGCGCCGCAACCTTGGAGTAATCTACCAAATAACATTGTATAAATATCAGTTGAAATAGCACAAATAAATGAGCCGATTATAAATATAATTAGCCCCACAAATATCATAAATTTACGCCCAAATCTATCACTTAAGCTACCAAAAGGGAGCTGAAAAATCATCTGAGTAATGGCATAAGCACCGATAGTAAGTCCAGCTAAAAACTCATTAGCCCCATCAAGCTCAAGCGCATAAAGACTAAGAACAGGTAAAATAATAAAAAGCCCAAAAAACCTAGAAGCTGCGATAAATCCAAGCGGCAAAACTGATCTTATCATACAAAAAATCCTTAAATTTAAAAAAGAGTAATTTTATCATAATTAATATTAAACTCTTTTAAATTTATTTTGTAAAAAACTTTACGATAAATTTACATTTTTTACATTTTGACTTTACAACTATTATTTATAATTTTGCAACTTAAAATTCAAGGAGTTAAAATGTTTAAAAAATATCTCATTGCACTATTTGTGCTATTTGGTCTTAATAGCTATTTATTAGCTGAAAATATCTATCCTATATCTCGTGAGATGGGGTCTGGTACAAGGGGCGCATTTGTGGATATATTTGATGTTAAAGAGCAAGTTGGTAAGAAAAAAATCGACGCAACTTCTAAAAAAGCTGAAGTTACAAACTCAACAGGCGTTATGATAACCACAGTTGCAAACTCAAAAAACGCTATTGGCTACATATCACTTGGCTCTTTAAATGATTCAGTAAAAGCTGTTAAAATAGATGGCGTAGCACCAAGTGTAGAAAATATCAATAACAAAACTTACACAGTTTTTCGCCCATTTAATCTAGCTATAAGTAGTGATAATGAGTTAGTAAATGACTTTTTAGGTTACACTAGCTCAAATCAAGCTAAAAGCATAATCCAAAAAGCTGGCTATATCGCACTATATAATAATGAATTTAGCTCAAAAAAACCTAGCGGCAAGATCGTAGTTGCTGGGTCTAGCTCAATTACTCCATTAATGGAAAAATTAAAAGAGAGCTATAAATCACTAAATCCAAACGCAACTATAGAGATCCAACAAAGCGACTCTACAACAGGGATTAACTCAGCTATAGAAAAAATAGCCGATATCGCAATGGTATCAAGAGAATTTAAAGCTAGTGAGTTAAAAAACGGCTTAAAAACTCAAGTTTTAGCCCTAGATGGACTAGCTGTAATAGTAAATAAAGCAAATCCAATTGACTCGCTAAGCAAAGATAGTGTTAAAAAGATCTTTACAGGCGATATTACCACTTGGGAAAAAGTAAAATAATGCTTAAAGAGAGATTTTTTCAAGGGCTTTTTGCCCTTAGCGCCGGCTTTTCTATCTTTGCTGTTGGCGCTATAGCTCTATTTTTGTTTTTTAACGCTTTTACAACTATATCACAAATAGGCTTTTTGGAGTTTATTTTTGGTATGGATTGGTATCCAGATGAGGAGATATTTGGTATATTTCCTATGATTGTAGGAAGTATATATGTAACGGCTTTGGCTATAGTTTTGGGCGTGCCTATTGGGGTTTTGAGTGCTGTGTATTTGGCCTATTTTTGCCCAAAAGGGTTAAAAAAGATTATCATGCCAGCCGTTGAGCTATTAGGTGCGATTCCATCTGTTGTTTATGGATTTTTCGGGCTTGTGATAGTGGTGCCTTTGGTATCTAATATCTTTGATGGTGTTTCAGGTAAGAGTATTTTGGCAGCTTCTTTGATCTTGGCAATTATGGTTTTACCTACAATTATCTTAGTATCAAAAGCAGCGATTGAGGCTTTGCCAAAGAGCTATTATGAAGGTGCTTTGGCTCTTGGGGCATCGCCTGAGAGAGCTGTCTTTTTCGCTATAGTCCCAGCAGCCAAAAGCGGTATTTTAGCCTCTGTGATTTTAGGCGTTGGCAGGGCTATTGGCGAGGCGATGGCTGTTATCATGGTAGCAGGAAACCAGGTTCAAATCCCACACTCACTAAGTGATGGAGTAAGAACTCTAACTACAAATATCGTGCTTGAGATGGGTTATGCAGCAGATTTACATAAAGATGTATTGATAGCTAATGCGGTTGTGCTTTTTGTCTTTATTTTGATTATAAATATTAGTTTTAGCGCTTTAAAAAGGGGTAAAAAGTGAGTAGGGATTATCTATCTATATTTTTATCATTTTTACTTAAATTTTCTATTTTTAGCGTGTTGTTTGTATTTTTGGGGATTACGCTTTTTATCTTTATTAAAGGTATTATCTATATCTCGCCAAGCCTCTTTGAGTGGGAGTATAATAGCACAAATGTCTCTTTAATGCCAGCACTTATAAATACTATAAATATGGTTATTTGCTCTTTGGCTATTGCTATGCCACTTGGGATTTTTGGGGCGATTTATCTAAATGAATATAGCAAAAAAGATAGCAAAATTTTAAATCTCATTAGGGTTACTTCTGATACTTTGGTGGGAATTCCAAGTATTGTGTATGGGTTGTTTGGTTATCTTGCTTTTGTTATATATTTTGGATTTAAAACTAGCTTTATAGCGGGGGTTTTAACTCTTAGTATTATGATTTTACCGCTTATTTTAAGAAGTAGCGAAGAGGCTCTAAAATCTGTCCCAATAGGTTATAAAGAGGCATCTTTGGCTCTTGGGGCTAGCAAACTTCGCACTATATTTGCTATCATCTTGCCTAGTGCTACAGCTGGAATATTGGCCGGTGTTATCCTAAGTATTGGCAGGATAGTTGGTGAGAGTGCGGCGCTACTTTATACCTCTGGAAGTGTAGCACAAATCGCTGGGGCATTGGATTCTGGGCGGACTTTAAGCGTTCATATGTATGCTATATCTAGCGAAGGCCTTCACATAAATGAAGCTTATAGCACGGCGATGGTGCTTATTGTTATTGTATTTTTTATGAATTTTATCTCAAATTTTGTAGCTAAAAAGATTTTAAAGGATAGTTGATGAAAAAGTGCTTTGATATTAATAAACTAAATTTACATTATGGGACATTTCACGCATTAAAAAATATCAATATGGAGATTGCTAAAGGTGAAGTTACAGCCTTTATAGGCCCTAGTGGGTGTGGTAAATCTACATTTATCAAAACCCTTAATCGTATGAATGATCTAGTAGAAGGTTGTAAGATTGAAGGGGGGATATTGTTTCATGATAGGGATATTTATAGCAAAGATTATGATATAAATTTGCTTAGAAAGCGTGTAGGAATGGTATTTCAAAAGCCAAATCCATTTGCTATGAGTATATATGATAATATCACTTTTGGCCCTAAGACTCATGGCATAAAAGATAAAGATACCCTAGATAGCATAGTAGAAAAGAGCTTAAAAGACGCTGCTTTGTGGGATGATTTAAAAGATAGATTATATAGCTCGGCTTTAGGGCTTAGTGGCGGCCAGCAACAAAGATTATGTATCGCTAGAACCTTAGCTGTAGATCCAGAAGTTATCTTGATGGATGAGCCAACTAGCGCACTTGATCCTATATCCACGGCCAAAATAGAGGAGTTAGTCTTAAAGCTCAAAAAAGATTATACAATCATAATAGTAACTCATAATATGCAACAAGCTCACAGAATTTCGGATAAAACGGCGTTTTTCTTGATGGGCGAAGTGATCGAATATGATGATACAAAAAAGATATTTAACAAACCAAAAAACAAAAAAACTCAAGATTATGTTATGGGGAAATTTGGGTAAGTTTGCTATAATTTGGCAAATGTAAAGGAATTAAGTGATATATGTCTTAGAAGATGAAGGGGCGATTTTAGATCTTATTTGCTATGCTTTAAAATCCCAAAATATCCCAGTAAAAGGCTTTAGCCTAGCTAAGGACTTTTATAAAGCCTTAAAAGATGAAATCCCTCAAATTCTAGTGCTTGATGTTATGCTTCCAGATGGCGATGGATTTGAGATTTTAAAAGATCTTAAAAATAGTGCTAAATATAAAGATATTTGTGTTTTGATGCTTACAGCTCTTGATAGTGAGATAAATAAGGTCAAAGGCCTTGATCTAGGTGCTGATGACTATATCGCAAAACCTTTTGGAGTGATGGAGCTTTTGGCTCGTATTAGGGTGATCTCTAGACGCAAAGCCAAAGAAGAGCCAAATAGCGATATAAGCTTTAATGGGTTGGAGTTTTCATATAAAAATCATATTGTTAAGGTTGATGGCAGGCCTTTGGAATTAACCTTAAAAGAATTTGAATTACTTGGGTTTTTATTACAAAATCCAAATCAGGTTTTTAGCCGTGATATGCTTTTGGAGATGATATGGGGCTATAGCTATGATAAAGAGAGTAGAACGATAGATATGCATATCAAAACTCTAAGAAAAAAGCTTGGTAATATGTCTGATATGATTAGGACAATTCACGGAGTTGGCTATAAGTTAGTAAGAGAGTAGAATGCAAAAAAGGGTATTTTATTTCATTATTTTTTCTACATTAGCACTAGCTTTATTTATCAATATATTTTTGATATTCTCTATAGAATCTGTGCTTAAAAATGAGCTTTTTGATAGATTGAAAAATTATGCTTATAGCATTAAAAGCGAGGTTTTATCATCTATCCAAAATGGCTCTATACAAAGCTTAAAAGACCTAGATGAGATTTATAGAATTAGTATAATTGACCAAAATGGAGTTGTGATATATGATAATTTAGTAAATAATCTAAATTTGGATAATCACAGCAATAGAGCCGAGTTTAAAGAGGCGATAAAGGATGGAGAATCCACAAATATACGCTATTCTAATACACTTTTAAAGCGAAATTTATATTATGGGCTTAAAATCTCCAATGAAAAAGGGGAATTTGTTTTAAGAATTTCAAAAGAACAAGATTATCTATATGCGATATTTATGAGCTTTATCCCTTATATCGTTGCTGAGATTATAGCGGTGCTGATATTTTCATTTTTACTAGCTAAATACCTTACGCATATAATTTTACGCCCAATTTACAATATAGATTTAAAGAATTTAGATGAGAATTTACCATATCCAGAGCTTAAAATTTTAATTGAAACTCTCAAAAAACAAAACAAAATTATCAAAAGCCAATTTAAGCATCTAAAACAAAAAAGACAAGAGCTACAATCCCTAACCAAAGGTATGAAAGATGGCCTTATCATCATCAATCGCTCCGGCGAGATACTAAGCATAAACCCAAGCGCTCAAAAATACTTTGCTAATTTAGCCAAACATACTAATATATCTCAAATTCAAAATGATCTATTTTTAAAGCTTTTATTACAAAATTTAAGAGATTTCAAAGATGGCAAGATATCTTGCGAGATAAGGGAGCAGATAGTGTTTATGCAAGAGACTTTAGTGGAGTGCGAAATTGTCTTTTCGCCGATTTTTTCGCAAAAAGGCAAATTTAAAGGGCTAATTATCGTTATTTGCGATATTACAGAGTTTAAGCGAAACCAAAATTTAAGCAAAGAATTTAGCGCTAATGTAACTCACGAGCTTAAAACTCCGCTAACTTCTATAATGGGAAATGCCGAGATGATTAGAAATAATCTTGTAAAAAGTGATGATATCCCGCATTTTATAGATACAATTTATAATGAATCTAAAAGATTATTACACCTAATAGAAGATATTTTGAAATTATCATTTTTAGATGAATCTAGCACTAAGAATATCCCATTTGGCAAAGTAGAGCTTAAAAATCTACTCTTAAAAGTCTATTCTAACTTAAAAAGCGTAGCTAAAAAATATGATATTGAGTTTAAATTTGAGCTTGAAGAGGCCTATATACACGGCTCAAAAGAGCTATTAGAACACGCTATTTTCAATCTATGCGATAACGCTATTAAATACAATCACCCAGGCGGATATGTCAAAATCAAGATAAAAAATTTAAAAGATTGTGTAGAGCTTAGCATAAAAGATAGTGGCATAGGAATTGAGCCAAGCTCACAAGAGCGGATATTTGAGAGATTTTATTGCGTGGATAAAAGTTATAGCAAAAAAGTAGGTGGCACAGGATTAGGACTATCAATAGTTAAATCAGTTTTAAATATACACCACGCCAAAGTAAAGCTAAAAAGCCAAAAAGATATAGGAAGTGAGTTTATTATCACATTTGCTAAGGATATAAAATAGATAAAAATTAAGTAAATATAAGCAATAAAACGATTAGATTAGTTAAAAAATAATATTAATAAAGTAAACTGTGCTAATTAAAGCAATGCAAAGGATTATTACATAGTTTATAACTATGTAAAATAATAAGAACTCTTATGTTTAGCTTATCCTTTAACTTTTGATTTAGCCTAAGAGGTAATTTCTATATAAGTTCTTTTATTGTAGAATCTATTTTTTATTTTATTATATGTTTATTTTGGAGCGTAATATGTTTAGATATATTTTTGTTTCTTTAGTTTTAGTATCTACTTTATATAGTTATTGTAGAGAGCCAATGAAACCTATATGTATTGGTTCATCGACATCTTTTAAAACATTTAAAAATTCCTGTAGAGATGATGTAGAAGATTATATTAAAGATTTAGAGAGATATACAAAGTGTGTAGTAAGTGAATCTCGTAATAAGATTCAAGAGGCAATAGATAGCTATGAATGCTATTCATCTGGTGAGAATTTTTGTTATTGATATATACTTTGATTTTTAGATTTATGAATCATTAGTATATTAGCTTAATTAAAATAGTGAGCCAATTAATAATTAAAGAGCATAAAATATTAAAACTATAGATATGATAAATTCCAAGAATATGAGTACAACAGAAGAATAGTGTTTTGTATTGAACGAAAAGCTAAAGAAAATATTGCATACAAAATCTAAATTAAATACTTTAGTCAAATGAAGCATAGCTTATTGCTAAAAGGAGTTTATAAATCCTATCTATATAAAATTTATAAACTCTAAAAAATTAATATTATCAAATAGCAAAGTGTATCTTGTTTAGTCATTGTATAGAATTAATTAAAGCTATATATTAGTTAATTGATATTTATTAAAACTGATAATTGATTAATATATGGATATTCAAGAGATAAGTGGCTCCGGATGCTGGATTCGAACCAGCGACCAATCGGTTAACAGCCGACTACTCTACCGCTGAGCTAATCCGGAATATCGTATAAATGAGTTGGAATTATAGCTAATAATTAGCTATTTGTCAATTAAATTTAGCTTAAATTAGAAATTTTTTTCAAATTCTATAAAATTTCATCCCAGCTAAGTCGCATTCTATAACCTTGTCTTCATTTATTAGCGTTTCTAAATTTATCTTTGCATTTGTAGTAAAGTTGTTTTCTATATCATATAAACTTTGAGGGCGAAGTTTTAAAAGCTTTTCAAGTTCATCTTTACTATAATCAAATTTAGATTTTAAAGGGGTTCTAGAGGCTATACTAACTGGTGCAGCATCTATAAAAGTTGCTAAATAGTGTAATGTTTCACTACTAACGCCTCTAACATTATGAGCTGGTGGGCGATCTATAGTACTGATATCTATTCTATTAGGTAAAATCTTTTTAAAAGCTCTATTTAAAGCCATAAACTCATCATCGCTATCATTATATCCAGCTACAACCAAAACCTCCATAATAAGCTCGCCTTTAAATTTAGATCTAAATTGTGACATAAGCTCTACTAACTTATTTATATCTATATTATCAATACTTCTATCAATTTTACGAAATGTCTTTTGATTTGCACTATCAAGACTAAACTTAACAATATCAAGGTTTAAAAGAGCCTCAATAGCATTAGGATTTAAAACAGCACTACCATTGCTAAGAATTAGTGATTTTTGCGTGGTTTTAAGAGTATTTATCTGAGTGATTAAATTTAATAAATCACTATATAGACTTGGCTCGCCATTAGCCGTAAGCGTGATAACATCGATATCTTTAAACTCATTAAGAGCATTTTTAAGCTCATTTATTATAACTTTGGAATTTGGTTCATTTTTTATAACTCTGATGGTTTTGGCTTTTTTTAACTCACAATATAAGCAATCAAAATTACAGCTTTTTTGATCTGGGCTTAAATCTATTCCAAGAGAGCTGCCAAAGCGGCGGCTACTCACTGGACCAAATATAAATTTATATCCATTATTTTGCATATTTTGCAGATTTTTCTTGGACAGATTCGATAAAATATTTAGCGTGTTCAACTGGAATATCTGGTAAAATACCATGACCAAGATTAAATATATGTCTTTTGCCGCCCATTATAGATAGAATTTCATCCACACCTTCATCAATCGCATCTTTGTTATACAATCTTGTAGGCTCCATATTGCCTTGTAAAATATATTTAGCACCTAAAGATTTTTTAGCATTAGCAAGCGGGGTACTCCAATCCACACCAAATACATCAAAATTACCACTAATATCATCTAAAAATCCGCTAATTCCTTTAGGAAATACTATTATAGGAGTATCTGGGAAGTTTGCTTTTAGATAATCAACAATCTCATTAATATAGCTAAATCCAAATTCCATATAAGCACTTTTTTCTAATGCTCCAGCCCAACTATCAAAAATCTGAACAGCATTTACTCCAGATTTTATCTGCTCAGCTAGATATAATTTAAGAGCATTTGTTACCTTGCGAAGAATAGCATGAAGGAATTGAGGATTATCATATACCATCTTTTTACAGATATTATATGTTTTTGTGCTGCCTCCTTCTATCATATATGTAGCAATCGTCCATGGAGCACCACAAAATCCTATTAAGGCTTTATCTTTGGCTAGCTTATCTCTAGTTAATTTAATTGTATCATAGACATAGCTTAGATTTTTAATTGCTTTATCGCTACTTAGTCTATCTAAGTCCTCCATTGTAGCAATTGGCTTAGGAAATACCGGGCCTTCGCCTTTTACAAATTTAAGCTCCATACCCATCTCCATAGGTACTACCAATATATCACTAAATAAAATTGCTGCATCTACGCCTAAAATATCAACTGGTTGAAGTGTAACCTCGCTAGCTTTTTCATAATCCTTACAAAGTGATAAAAAATCCCCAGC
Source organism: Campylobacter sp. P0085 (assembly GCF_002139495.1). NCBI lineage: Bacteria > Pseudomonadati > Campylobacterota > Epsilonproteobacteria > Campylobacterales > Campylobacteraceae > Campylobacter > Campylobacter sp. P0085. Next base: position 58,066 of record NZ_MJKB01000006.1, read on the forward strand.
CACAGCTCTAACTCTCATATACTCAGGCAGATATCTACCAGCTTGACGCATCATCCAAACTGGAGTATAAGGAGTTTTTTTGCCTAAACATGCATCTATAAAAATCATAAATATCCTTTAATCCTAATGATGTGAACTCTTATGCAAGAAATATAAGCCTAAACAAAGAGCTAAAATAGATAACGCTAGATAGACCATCTCAAGAGGTGTAGTAAATTTAGCATGCAAAACACGCTGAAAGAAATTAACCACTAAAACCATCACAATGACTTTACCTATCTTATCTTTTAGCTGGTCTAAACTATGCACTTCAAGTACTCTAGCCTGTCTAGAACTCTTAGTTGTATCAATCTCACTAATAAAAAGCTCATAAATCCCAAAACTAAAGATAAAAAAGACCAATGCCATCAAATACAGATCTATAGCCCCAATAATAAGAGCTACGCCATCGCTATGCAGATCTACACTATGGTCGCCTAGAATTAGGTAATGCCATGCATAAACTATTACCTTAACAATATCATAACTAGCAACAATAAACATCACAAAAGCTCCTAGCAATCCAAAGATCACTGGAAGCAAGGTTACCATTCTAGACTTCCACAAAAGCCCTTCAAATAGCTTTTCTATCTTGTTTTTAATATTATCCATTCTGCTCTTGCATCTCTATCCATTTTTGTGCGATTCTAACCGCGTTTGTCGCTGCACCAACTCTAATCTGATCAGCCACACACCATAAATGTAGTATGCTATCATCATAATTATCTTTTCTGATTCTGCCTACATATGTCTCATTTGTATCACTTGCGTGAATTGGCATTGGATAAAGATTATCTTTTGGACTATCTTGAACTACAACGCTTGGAGCATTTTTTAGAATTTGAGTTGCTTTTTGTGCATCAATTGGAGTTTTAAATTTAATAGTTATGCTCTCGCTATGACTTCTAAGAACTGGCACACGCACACAAGTTGCACTCACTTGTATATCTTTGTGAAGGATTTTTTGGGTCTCTTTAACCATTTTCATCTCTTCTTTTGTGTAATCATTATCTAAGAACACATCAATATGTGGAATTACATTTAGTGCTATTTGGTGTTTAAATGCACTTGGCTCACACTCATCAAGCTTAAATTCAAAGAATTTTTGCATCTGCATAACCAACTCTTCCATTCCTTTTTTACCCGCACCACTTGTAGCTTGATATGTGCTTACATCTACTCTTTGGATACCAAAAGCATCATCAAGAGGCTTTAACACTTGCACCATTTGGATTGTAGAGCAGTTTGGATTTGCTATTATGCCTTTATTTTGCCATTGAGCAATGTCTCCTGGATTGCACTCAGGCACTACTAATGGCACTTCAGGATCCATTCTAAAATGGCTAGTATTATCTATAACTATTGCTCCGCTTGCTGCTGCAAATGGTACAAAATGAGCCGATATGCTACCGCCAGCACTAAAAAATGCAATATCTACTTCATGCTCGTCAAATACAGTATCAGTAAGCTCTACAATTGGATAATTTTTGCCTTTAAATTCAATCTCTTTCCCAACACTCTTTGCACTTGCAAGCGGCAACACATCACCAACTGGAAAATCCATCTCTTCTAAAACACGAAAAATCTCTTCGCCTACAGCTCCAGTAGCTCCAACTACTGCTATACTATACTTTCTCATACTACGCCTTAGATTTAAATTTAGGTCGCTATTTTATCTAAATTTAGCTTAATATAAGTCAAATTCGAATTTAAATTACTTTTTAGCGTAAATAAACAGATCCTCTTTGCTAATACTGCTACCTTCACTTAGTATAGCAGCGCGCTCAACAATACTAATAAGCTCCCTAATATTACCTGGATAATCATAATTTAAAAGCTCATCAATAGCCTCTTGACTAAACTCTTTTTGACCTAATTCATACTCAACACAAACTCGCTTAAGTGTAGCATTTGCGATATCTACAATCTCATCTTTGCGTTCTCTAAGTGGTGGGATTTTAAGCGGAACAGTATTTAAACGATAAAATAGATCCTCTCTAAACTCACCATTTGCAACTTTTTGTTCTAAATTCGCATTGGTTGCGCTTACGATTCTTACATCTATTTTAATTGGTTTGCTAGCTCCTACACGAACGATCTCACGCTCTTGAATCGCACGCAAAAGCTTAGGTTGTAAATTTAGTGGCATCTCTCCAATCTCATCTAAAAATAGAGTTCCACCATTTGCTAGTTCAAAAAGCCCTTTTTTAGTTGCTGTAGCATCGGTAAAAGCACCCTTTTCATATCCATATAGTTCACTTTCAAGTAAATTTTCAGGTATTGCAGCCATATTAATAGCCATTAATGCTGAATCTTTTCGCTTTGAATTTTCATGGATATATCTGCTAAAAAGCTCTTTACCTACGCCACTCTCTCCCATTATCATCACGCTTACATCGGTTTGGGCTGCCTTTTTGGCAATATTTAGAGTTTTGTCTAAATTTGCAGAAGCGGCTAAAAAATTACTACTTTTTATCTCTGTGGTGGTATCTGGTGTTTTAGTTTTAGTTTTTTGAGTTATTGCGCTAGTTCGTTTAATTGCTGTAGCTAAAGTATCAATATCAAATGGCTTGGTCAAAAAATCCTTCACCCCAAGGCGAACACTCTCAATAGCCCTATTTAGTGTAGCATTTCCTGTCATAATAATTACATCGTATTTGCCACCAAGTTCTTTTATAAACTCTAGTCCATCCATTCCAGGCATGTTTATATCAGTTACTATGACATCAGTATCATTACTTAATTTTTTAAGTGCTTCAGTAGCACTTTTATAAGATTTTACACTAAACTCATTATAATCACCTAAAGCGATCTCAAGGGATTTACGCATATTTATATCATCTTCTACAATTACAACATTCATGATTTACCTTATAATTTTGCTTATTGTAGCACCTTGGGGCTTAAATTCCACTATAAAGCGGATAGGGGCGATAGTTAATTCTGTGGTAAAAAGAGCTGAGTTTGGATATGTAGTTGAGTTATCTAGAATTCTTACTTCTTCTGAAACAAAGCAGTCAAATAGTTCATTTTTGTGTAAATTTAAATACTCATAAGCAGTTAAATTTGTCGGTTTTGAGATTGGAATAGAGCATATAATTTGACTACTTTTATATCCTTTAACCATCGATCTAGATATAGTGATCTCATCGCTACTAAGTATCCCATTGACGGTAATTAATCTAGCCCAAAAGATAAACTCATCACCGCCAAATAGGTTATTTAGCGCAAATATTAATAAGCAAAAAGTTCTAGCCACTTTTCTCTATCTATTTTTAGCTCCATTTCAACTCTATATAGACCATCTTTAAAGTCTTGGTTGATTACTGAAGCATTTTTGATAAGGCCTAAAACTCTACCTTCAATAACTGAACTTTGCAACATTGCGTCTTTTACTGTATCTTTAGCATTAATTTTAACACCATAAAGTTTAGCTGCTAGCTGTCTATGACCATCTGTAATTGCTGAACGTTTAGCTAATGCACGAGCCTGAGCCGGACTCACAGTATCAAGCGGCGGAATTCCCTCGCCAATAGCACTAAATGCTACCTCATTATCAGCATTCATAGCTGGGATCATTTTTTCATTTTGAATGATCTCTCTAATATCCTCTTTATCGACTTTTTGGACAATTACTTCAGCTGGTTGTTGATTAGAACCAGATGCATTTGCACAACCTGCTAATGCTAAACCTGCAACCAGTGTGTATAAAACTCTTTTCATACCTTACAACCTTTTAAATTTGAATTTAAATTTCATAAAGCAAATATTATTCCACTTCTTCAATTTTAGCCATTTGTTCAGCTATAAAATCATCATCGATGATATCCATATCTTGATCATCGCTCTCTTCTTTAGGGCATCTTGCAATGCTGACAACTTCATCACTACCGACATTTACAACGATTACGCCGCTTGTGTTGCGACCAGCTTTTCTGATTGTTTGCATATCTACTCTAATCATCTTACCGCTGCTTGTAAGAGCCATTAAATCCATGCTTTCATCCACCATAACTACACCGACTAGGTCTTTGGTTTTTGATGTTAGTTTCATACAAATAACACCTTTACCGCCACGACTTTGAAGTCTATACTCATCAGCAGTTGTACGTTTGCCTATACCTTTTTGGCTAACGCTTAGAATTTCTTGCGCATCGTTCTCTATAACGACAGCACCTACTACTTCATCGCCTTCTTCTTTAAATCTGATAGCAGTTACTCCGCGGGCTACACGGCCAATTTGTCTAACTTTGCTTAGTGGAAATTTAATACACATACCTTTTTTAGTTACGACAAATAACATCTTTTCATCACTAGATTCTGGAAGCTCATCAATACTTTCAAGAATATGTTCTATCTCGCTCTCTTCAAGTTCGGATATTGCTTCTATTTCGCTATCAATAACCTCTTCAAGAGCATCAAATCCACTCTCTTCAAGCTCATTTTCTACTATTATATCTGGGTCATCTACTACTTTTTCATCATAGTCACTTGTGGCTATAACTACTGTTACTAATTCATCGTTTTCATCTAAATTTATAGCTTTAACACCGATACTTCTGATGTTTTGATATTCGCTTAAATTTGTTCTTTTTACAAGACCATTTTTAGTAAAGAATGCTAAAGATTTATTTTTAGAAAAATCAGTAGTCGGAATAATTGCTTTAATCTTTTCATCTGGTTGAAGATTGATTAAATTTACTACAGCTTTTCCTTTAGCGGTGCGGCTGCCTTCTGGGATTTTATATACTTTTAGCCAATATAGTTGCCCACGATCAGTTACAAACATCAGCGTATCATGACTCATACAAGTAAAGAAACTCTCGATAAAATCATCATCATATGTAGTTACTGCGACTTTGCCTTTACCGCCACGTTTTTGTTTTTCATAACTTTTACTAGGGACTCGCTTGATATAGCCCCTATGAGTGATGGTAACTACCATATTTTCATTTGGGATTAGGTCTTCTACGTCAATATCGTCATAATCATCGATAATTTCAGTAATTCTTGGACATTTAAATTTAGATTTGATCTCTAAAAGCTCATCTTTTATAATGGCTTCAATTAGCTCCTCGCTTTTTAAGATCGCATCAAGCTTATTAATTAATTCTAAGATCTCTTTTAGCTCAGCCTCTAGTTTTTCACGCTCTAATCCAGTGAGTTTGCTTAATCTCATATCCAATATTGCATTACTTTGCAGCTCGCTTAGGCCAAATTTATTCATTAACCCATCTCTAGCGTTTGTTGTATCGGCACTTGTTTTGATTAGAGCTATCACATCATCTATATTATCTAAAGCGATTTTTAGCCCTTCTAAAATGTGCGCTCTAGCTCTAGCTTTTTGTAAATCAAATATAGTTCTTCTAATAATTACTGTTTTTCTATGGTTTAAGAATAGTCTTAAAAGCTCAATTAGTGAAAATATCTTTGGTTCTTTATTATTTATAGCTAGCATAATCACCCCAAATGTTACTTCCATTTGAGTTGATTTAAATAGATTATTTAAGACAATATCACTCATAGCATCACGCTTAAGCTCAATAACAAGGCGAATTCCATCTCTATCGCTCTCATCACGCACCTCGCTAATGCCTTCTATTTGCTTCTCTTTTACTAATTCAGCAATATCAGAGTGTAGTTTGCTTTTATTTACTTGATATGGTAGTTCATCTACTACTATTACATCTTTATTTTGCTTTTTTTCTATATGAGTTTTGGCTCGCAGCTTAATCCTACCTCTACCGGTGCGATAAGCTTCTATTATCCCTTTTTTACCAAAGATTATACCGCCAGTTGGAAAGTCTGGACCTTTGATATGAGCCATTATATCTTCTAGTGTGGCATCCTTGTCATCAAGTAATACCAAAAGCCCATCTACAAGCTCATCAAGGCTATGTGGCGGAATATTTGTTGCCATACCTACTGCAATACCGCTTGAGCCATTTAAGAGTAAATTTGGTACTCTAGCTGGAAGTACATCTGGCTCAACCATGCTATCATCATAGTTTGGAATAAAATCAACAGTATCTTTATCTAAATCTTTTAATAACTCTTCAGCTAAAACAGTCATTCTAGCCTCGGTATAACGCATCGCAGCTGCGTTATCACCATCTACTGAGCCGAAGTTTCCTTGGCCATCTACAGCTGGAATTCTCATAGAGAAGCTCTGAGCCATTCTAACAAGCGCATCATATACAGCTGTATCGCCATGTGGATGGTATTTACCTATTACATCACCTACTATACGAGCAGACTTTTTATACGGGCTGCGACTACCTACGCCTAAGTCATTCATAGCATATAGGATTCTTCTATGTACTGGCTTTAGACCATCTCTAGCATCAGGCAAAGCTCTACCAATAATAACGCTCATCGAATAGTCTAGATAGCTAGCTTTTATCGAGTCCTCTACATCTATGGTTGTTACATCTTGATTTGAGTTAAAAATATTATCTTCCATCTTTTTCCTTGAAAAATCTGCTCAATATTTTATCCAAATTTAATAAATATTAGCTAAAAAGTATGGAATTATTTTATTTAAATCACACTTTATAAAGTAGATAATAAGAGTGGTGAAGTCAAGACTATGCTTGATTGTTTTTTGTCAATTTTTAGTATATAGACCATTATCAGAGCAGTTAAAAGGTATTCTACTATGATTAAAATAGAGAGCTTTGATCCCTTATAGCTAGTGGTAAAGTTAAGGATTTGACAAGGATAATTATTTAAATTGCAAAATAACTGATCTAAACTAATCCCAAAGTGACTATAGTTAAAAAGATAATGAAACACTAGGGTTTAATTTGCGCCATAATGCTAAGAAATATAATCAATATATATATTTATATAATAATTATTATATCAAAGAGATAAAATGACTATTACAATTATCAACGAAAAAGGCGGTGGGTGTAGGAAAAACTACTGTTGATTATATTATTAGAGTTGTAAATAGTAGCTCAAATGGCATAAATGCTAAGTATATAATTTACCAACTATTCTACTATATCTTTTAGTCTAATATTTGTAATTTTCTTATGTCTTTATCTTGTAAATTTGTATTTGATGCTCTGCTCATTTTATATCCTTGATTAATGTAAAATACTCCTAAGAGTAACAATACTCCTTAAAATACTAAAAATTATTTTACATTAATCGTATCAAAATTACAATATTGAGATTTAAATAGATTTATACAAAATAAGATGAATCATATAAAAAGTATTATTGGTTGCGAGAGAGGATTACCAGCGTCGTGTAGATGAAGAACTCTTAAATGAGTATATGAAAGATATCAATAATATTAAGTACTCAAATAAAAAGAGATACGCTAAAGTTATATAGGCTCATAAAGCTATCTAAACGGCTCATAAACAGCTAAAGACCCTTTAGGCTATACCCCTAGTATACCTAATGGTTGATGAGCTATCATCTAAGCCATTTTTTGTAGATGATGATACGCTTTATAAGGCGTTGTATAAGAGTGAATTATATTATTCTTATTGGGATAATAACAGTAGTAAAGAACTGGAGCAATGGTATATCGAAGGATATAATAAAGCTATGGAGCAAGGTTATGAAGTATCCAAAGCTGAACTATCTAAATAGAACCTAAAGGGAGCTGAAGATTGGTATATAGCTTATATCAATGGTTTTAAAGACGCTCTATATGATATGAAACATAGTATTGAGTTTTAAGATAGTGAAAGGAATATAAATGGCAATTATAAAAGCTCGTGGTGGAATAATAGAAGCCCACCACGCTGACACTATATGGGTTAGGGAACATTTTAAGCACGATATAGAGTTACTTAGAACAGGCGAAGTGCCAAAGAAATCTGATGAAGAAATAGCAAAAGCTAATGAATTGCTATTAAGAATATGGGCTGTGTGGGGTATAGCCTTGCTTGCTTGTATAGCCTATGGGTATAACCCTTGGTTTATAGCAGTTATTGTAATTGGGTTTATATTCTGTATAGGGGCTACTGGAGTATTATCAGGGCATAACTCAGGGCGGTCATTGTGGCTAACGGCTAGGAATAATGGGTTTAGATATGATAGTGATAGTGATGTTACCTACATAGCTCAATTACAACTAATGGGTATGAGCTTGATACCAAAGGAACTAAAGGAAAAGGCTGAGGCTGATTGTAGGATACTAAAGGGGCATACTATGTATAGGTATCCTATAACCTATGAGAAAATACATTTAAGTAGGCGTTGCCATAATTGGCTAAATGCTAAGATATCTTTTAAACTTGTTGATAGAGTTAGAACTATAGAAGTAACTACGAAAGATAGAAAGGTAGTTATAGAGATAGCAAAGCTAAAGAAATATGAAAAATATGTACAAGGTATTGGGCGTTTTGTGCATAATACCGAGATGGACGGTAGGTCTTTTAATAAACTCTTTAGCTCTAAGACTGTGTTTAATAATGCATCGATAAGTTTATATACTCTTTATGAGAGACATAAGGGGGAGTTGGGGCTTGTAAAAAAACCACAGGCTTTTAGGGAGTTATCTATAACAATCCACCCTAAAACTGGTGAGAAAGAAAATTATAGGCTAGAGAAAACAGTAGAAGACTGGGAGATAGTAGAGTTAGTTGATGAAAGATTTAATCCTGATATATATAGGGCAATAGCAGATGATAAAGCATTAGCTAAAGCAATTGAAGCAAAGTTAATATAAAGGAGAACAGAATGCAAAACACATATCTAGATAGGGTTAGTGAAGCTCTAACGCTTTTAAATAGATTAGATAATTTTAAACCGCCTACTAATGGCAGTGGCAAAAATGTAAAGAGCTACTCTATAAAGCTTTTTATACTGTTATTTACAATAGCGAAGCACGAAGGAGAAACACAGGCTTTCTATTCGGAGTTATTAAACTGGACTACGGCTAATACTAGCATACATACAGGGTATCTCTATGATAATGGTTTTATAAGTAAAGCCTATGATGATAGAGATACGAGAAACTTAGCTAGAAAGTTATTTATAACGCCAAAAGGAAGGGAGTTTATAGAAAACTTATTAAGAAAGGAGAGAAGTTAAGTAAAATTATAAGAGGGTCTTATAATATAAGCAAAGGCGGTAAGGTATGTTTAAATTAAAAGATGGTCGCTACAAAAGCGACTTTTATATAAATGGTAAAAGATACCAAAGAACTTGGAACACCACTGATATAGAGGTGGCAGAGAAATGCGAAAAGGATTTAAGGGTTAGCCTACAAGCAGCCCTATTAACACCTACGCAATTAGGCTTTAATAATCTAGAGTGGTTATTAGAACCACCTAAAGAAACCAAACCCTTCTTACTAAGTGAAGCTAGGGATTATATGGTAGAGAGTGTATGGCAATACTTGGAGGACAATAAAAATCCACCATCAAGGATTAACACTCTAATAAAAATGGTTGGTGATTTAGACCTATCTCTTATTACCACAGAGCTACTGATGAACTTAAAAAGAACTATGTTAATCAGTGGTGTAAATGGTAAGCGGTACAAAGAGAGAACCTTTAATCACCTATTAAGCACTCTTAGGACAACCTTTGAGACGCTAGAGCGAACTGGGGTTTATGAGTTTAAGAATAAACCTAATTTTAAAAAGCTAGCAGCTAGTATAAGAGAGACTAAGATAGTATGCTATAGCGATGTTGAGATAAATGATATTGCTGAATACTTTAAGAGTATCAGTGATAAGACAGGTAGCCTAGTAGATAGAGAGATGTATGAGTATTTTGTAATTAACTCTAATCTAGGATTAAGACCAGCTGAATACTATGAACTTAGGGTAGGTGATATAGACTTAGAAAACAAGACTATTACCATCAGTAGAGCTTTAAAAACACACTCTACTACATTAAAAGTAGGGACTACTAAGAACGCTAATAGTAGAACCTTACCCTTAGGTGGCATAACCTTAAAACTTTTAAGTGATATATGCGATAGGGTTAATTTAGCTTTATCTTTAGAAAGGTCAAAAGCTATGGAGTTATACCTGAAGGAACCTGAAGGATATCTGAAGGGAGTTTATTACTCAATAGCTAGGGGTCGTTATAAAGGTTTAGATAGAGAAAATTATAAGAATTGTAAGATAAATAATTTGACACACAGCATATGTGTATCAAGGTGGAAAGATATGAATAAGGCTTTAGGTTTTGATAAGCGAATAAATGCTAAAGAGTATAACCAATATGCCTTAAGACATACTGTAGCAAGTCGTTTGGTTAGCCTAAAGAAGTTTTCAGCTTATAGGTTGATGCAGTATTTGGGACATAAAAATATACAGAGTAGTTTGAAGTATGTCCATCTAAATATCGATGATATAAGAGATGGAATTGGTGTAGGTGTGTGCTAAAGATTATTGGTTGCGAGAGAGGGACTTGAACCCCCGACCCTCGGGTTATGAGCCCGATGAGCTACCACTGCTCCATCTCGCGTCATAAGAGGTGGATGGGGTAAGAGGATTCGAACCTCTGAATGACAGGACCAAAACCTGTTGCCTTACCGCTTGGCGATACCCCAATCTAAAAATGAGTTGTAATTATACAATATTTTTTGATATTTGTCAAGACTTAAAGCAATAATTTGCTCTAAGTCTTGAATAAATTTAAATTTTAGTGTAGTTTAGACCAGATTTTGCGTTTCCATGCCCAAGCAAATACACTAAGAATAGCAAAATAAATCATGATATAGATACCTGTTGTCTCTCTTTCTTCTTTTTTGCTATCACCGGCTTCTCTCATATACTCAATAACTTGCTTTTGAGCTTTTTCATTTAAGCCTACACGCGGCATAGATGTGCCTGGAAGCATTTTTTGGGTATCATTGATGAAATTATTTAGATATAGTTCACTTCTAGATCTAATATACATAGATAGATCAGGAGGCGTCATACCTAGATAATTTGCTATGCTTTGTTTGTTGCCATTAGCAAATACATTTACATATTTCATATCATGGCATCTAGCACAAGACTCTATAAATACATCTCTATCACTCATCTCTTTTGGTGCTATGCTTTTGAAATATGCTACTAAGTCTGCTATTTCTTGATTTAAATCACCGCCAGCACCATAGAAAGCTGTCATAGGAAATGGGTTTGTATCATTAAATTTATGAGTAACTTTTAACGCCATAGCTGGATCTTTAATAAGGGCAGCTAGAAATTTGCCATCATAAAGATATCCGATATTGCTAAGATCCGGAGGAGCAACACCATAAGCCTCGCTAGCACTTTTATCATCCATTGCCGGTTCAAAACCAGCTGATTTAATGCTGTGGCATGCTGTACATCCAGCAGCTGCTACTAAATTTGCACCTGAAGCTGCATCGCCTTTTGCAAGGTCTATACTTTCGATGTCTGCCCAAAATGCACTATATTTGTCTAGTTCAGCTTTTGCATTTTCTAGAGTTTTTGTAGCACCATCAATAATGCTTTTATCACCGCTAGTTTGAGCGGCTTTTAAAGCAGCTTCTGCTTTTTCTACATTTGTTTTTGCTAGAGTTGTATCCTCTTTGGCAAAGTCAAAATTAGCTGGTTCAACGTGTGGGTGTAAAATTGAATGTGCGTAAGGCTCAACACCCCAATAAATAGCGCCTGTAACAAGGACGACAATTAAAAACGCTTTTAATTCTTTCATTTATTTGCCTTTCTTTCCTTGATTGTGATGATAGGAAGTACTACAAGTAGCAACGCAAGGAAGCCAACTGAAGAGAAGAATCCTATCCAAGCATTAAATCCTGTTGGAGGAAGTTTGCCATACACTGTTAGGATAATTAAATCGATAATAAGTAACCAGAACCATATAAAGAAACCTTTTCTTTTATGAGCTGGAGCTACTACATCGCTTCTATCATATAGAGGCATAAAGAATAGCGAAATACCAGCAAACGCCATAGCTAAAGCACCAATATCAGCTGCTTTTAAAGGTCCAATATCAAAGAAGAAACCGCGTAAAATTTCATATTGCCATAAGAAATACCACTCAGGATAGATATGAGTTGGAGTTTTAGCAGCATTTGCAGGATCGAAGTTGATTGGATCCATAGCAAAATTGAAATGGAAACTTACTAAATAGAAGAAGAAAATCATAAATAAAGATACATAGAAGAAATCTTTACTTAAAAATCCTGGCCAAAATGGAATAACTTTTGAATTTACAGTATCGCCTTTTAGATATTTTTCAGCTTCTAGTTCAAAATCAATCTCTTCACCTTCAAGGTTATTAACATGAGGGATACGTAAAGTATAGAAGTGAACACCTATAACCATTATGATAACAATTGGTAATAAGCAAACATGAAGCATAAAGAATCTTGTAAGTGTAGGATCGCTAACTGCATAATCGCCTCTAATCCACTCTACAAGAGCACCGCCAATAAATGGAATTCCACCAAATAGTTGTGTGATAACTTGCGCTGCCCAGTAGCTCATCTGTCCCCATGGTAGCATATATCCACTAAATGCTTCAGCAGAGAATATTAAGAAAAGTAGCATACCACTAATCCAAATCATCTCACGACCTTTTTTATATGAACCGTAGTAAATACCTACAAATGCATGAATATAGATGATTAAAAATATAACAGAGGCTGCAACTGCGTGAATATGACGCCATAACCAACCATACTCAACCTCTTTCATAATAGTGTAATTCACACTATCAAAGGCTAAATTTGCATCTGGTTTATAGTACATTAGCAATAATAAACCGCTTATAAAAAGTAGGGTAAAAAGTACAGTTAAAACTACACCCATTGCCCAAAGAAAATTGATATTTTTAGGTATCCAGTATTGCCCTGCTAGGACATTCCATAACTTTGTAAGAGCTATACGCTGATCGAACCAATCTCTTACGCTTGTAGCTTTTGTAATATGTGCCATAAATTCTCCCTTACGCTGTAGCGACTAATTTTTTGTACTCAGGGCCTTCTTCGCCTAGCACAAGTTTAGTCCCATCAATTTTAAATGGTGGAATATCTAGTGGGCGTGGTGGCGGACCAAATACATTCATACCATCAGAATCAAACTCTCCACCATGACAGGCACACTTAAACATCTTATCACTAGCACTCCAGCTAGGTATGCATCCAAGGTGCGTACAAAGACCGATTGTAACTATATAATTCTCATTACCTACCACTACATCTCTTGAAGGGTTAGCCTTCATATTCTCATCTTTTTTAATGATAAAAATAGGCTTTTTACGCCACTCTACTTGGCGAAATTCGCCAGGCTGCATAGGGCTTAGATCTACTGTGGTAAAACCTGCTGCTTTAACGCTAGGAAGTGGATCCCAAGACTTTTTCATTCCAACTAAAGCAAAAGCACCACCCACAGCTGCGACAGCGCCAAATGCCATTCCGATGAAATCTCGTCTTTCTTGCTTTTGAACAGACATTTCTTTCCTTTCTATTGATTTAATTATTAGCATTGAAATTAAGCTAACTTTTATAATATAAAAGTGAAACTAAACTTTAATTCTACCATTTTAAAGTTAAAATTTTATTTAATTAGAATTGTTTTTATAAACAAAAGTAGCCAAGCTCATTGGCTTAGCTAAGTGTAGATTTGTGCCTTTTAATAGCGATATGAAGGATATCTATCGCCGCTGGAGTGATTCCGCTGAGATTTGATGCAGCCGCTAAAGTCGGTGGAGCAAATTTAATTAACTTCTCGACCACTTCATTACTCAAGCCACTAATTGTCTTAAAATCCAAATCATTTGGAATTTTGATATTTAAAAGCCCTTTCATCTTCTCAACTTCTATATGCTGTTGTGCGATATAGTGATAATACTTCGCTTCTGTGAGAATTTGGTTTATTGAATTTTTGCTTAAATTCTCAAAAAACGGCTCAAGCTTTCTAAGCTTATTTTCATCAAAGCTCTTTCTAGCGACCAATTTTTGTAGCGTTATCTTCTCACCTATTGGCTCTTCACCGATGACGGCTAAAAATTCCAAAGTTTCTTTATTAGGCGTTATCTCTTTTGTAAGCAGAATTTCCATAGCTTTTTGTAATTCATCCCTTAAAGCCTCAACCTCATCATAAGCCTCTTTTGCGAGCAAACCTATCTCAAATCCATATTTACTAAGCCTTAAATTCGCATTATCCTCTCTTAAAAGTAATCTAAATTCCGCCCTGCTAGTAAACATTCTATAAGGCTCTTTTGTCCCTTTTGTGACTAGATCATCGATCAAAACCCCTATATAGCTCTCATCTCTGCGTAAAATCAAAGGCTCTTTATTTTGTAAATTCAACGCAGCATTTATACCAGCCATCAGCCCTTGAGCGGCGGCCTCTTCATATCCTGTGGTGCCATTTATCTGCCCTGCTAGATATAGCCCACTAATCTTTTTAGTCTCTAAGGTGTGTTTAAGCTCAGTTGGATTGACATAATCATACTCTATAGCATATCCATGTCGCACGATAATTGCATTTTCAAAACCCTTAATAGACCTTAGCATTGCTACTTGCGCATCATAAGGAAGTGAAGTTGAAAAGCCATTTATATAGTATTCAGTCGCTTCTAAGGTTTGAGGCTCTATAAATAGATGATGGCGCTCCCTATCTCCAAAGCGATTTATCTTATCTTCGATACTTGGACAATACCTTGGCCCTACTCCTTCTATCTGACCTGTAAATAGCGGCGCTCTATCGAAATTTGATCTGATGATATCGTGGGTGGTTTCATTGGTATAAGCTATATAGCATGGAAGTTGCTCTTTGCTCCAATTTTTACTTCTAAAGCTAAAAGGCTGTGGATCGATATCGCCATTTTGAATTTCTAAAACACTAAAATCAATTGAGCTTGCTAGTACTCTTGGGCAGGTGCCAGTCTTTAATCTACCCATTTCTAAATTCAGGCTTTTTAGCGAGCTTGATAGCTCTTTTGAGCTTAGCTCACCGACACGGCCGGCTTGGAGTTTATTTGTGCCAACATGGATTAAGCCATTGAGAAATGTCCCCGTTGTTATGATGAGTTTTTGCGTGTGATAGGTGTTGTCTAAATGGGTTTTTACCCCTATTATTTTGTTATTTTGCGTTAAAATTTCAGTAGCGATCTCTTGGGTGATCTGTAAATTTGGTGTGTTTAAAAGCAAATTTCGCATATAAATTCGATATCTATCCATATCTATTTGAGCTCTACTACCACGCACTGCTGGGCCTTTGCTCTCATTTAAGAGGCGAAACTGTATCCCGCACTCATCAGTAGTAAGCCCCATTTGACCACCTAAAGCGTCAATCTCTTTGACTAAATGCCCCTTGGCCAATCCGCCAATTGCGGGATTACAGCTAGCTGCACCGATTTGCTCGGCTAAAATTGTGATTAATAGAGTTTTGGCTCCCATTTTAGCAGCTGCAAGTGAGGCCTCTATCCCAGCATGTCCGCCACCAACTACGATAACATCATATTCCATAATTTGCCTTGTGATTTTTAGGGGCGATTTTATCTAATTTATAGTAAAAGATTTATAAATTTAGATTATAATTTCTCAATTCGAATTTGAGGTGATTATGTTTAATGGACTGATTCGTGAGATTGGTGTTGTGCGTAGTTTTGATGGTAAAAATCTAAGTATCAAGGCTACTCATAAGCCAAATTTAGGTGATAGTATAGCGGTAAATGGGGCTTGTTTGAGCGTAACAAAGATTGATAAAGATGGATTTGTAGTAGAATTAAGCAGCGAAAGCGCTAATATATTGGCTTTAGAAAATTACAAAAACAGAGTCCATATAGAACCAGCTATGAGAATTGGCGATAGGATAGATGGGCATTTGATTCAAGGGCATATAGATGCTATTGGGGTTATTAGAGATATTAAGAGACTATCAAGTGGGGTGGATTTTATCATAGAATTACCAAATGAAATTTTACATCTAATAGCCAAAAAAGGCGCCATCGCAGTTGAGGGCGTGAGCCTAACAATCAATGATATCAACTCAAATTTAATGCGTCTAACCTTGATACCTATAAGCATGAAAGACACGCTATTTGGTGAGTTTCAAATAGGTAGAAGAGTCCATATAGAAAGTGATATTTTGGCTCGTTATATCGATAGAATTTTAAACTCAAAAAACCAAACTCTCACTTGGCAGCAGGCTGATTTTTATGCTAGTATCTATTAATAATGATAAGGTTATTGCTGGTTTTACAACCAAATTTGGTGGTGTGAGCAAGGGTGTTTATGAGAGTTTGAATTTAGCCTATCATGTGGGCGATGATAGGCTAAAAGTAGAACAAAATAGAGAAATTTTAGCTCGCAAAATCAAAGCCAAAAAATTAATTTTCATGGAGCAAATTCACTCTGATATAGTCCAAAATTTAAGCGATATTAACCAAATTTTAGAGCCTTGCGATGCGATTTTTACTAATTTAACCCAAGTTGGGCTATGTGTTATGGTGGCTGATTGTTCGCCTGTGCTTTTATATGATAAAAAGCTAAATTTAATCTCAGCTATCCATGCTGGAAGAGCTGGAGCCATCTCAAAAATCATAACCAAAACAATAGCTAAAATGGGCTCAAATCCTGAAAATATCAAAGCAATAATTGGCCCAAATATCAAAAAAGATTGCTACGAAATTGGGGATTTAAATTTGGGGGAATTTAATAAATTTAAAGATGGTTTTAAATTTGATTTAGATGGGGCTTTGCGATTTGAGCTTGATGGTATCGGTGTCAAAGATTATGAATTTAGCGATATTTGCAGCCACTGCGATGATAGATTTTACTCATATCGCAAGAGCGGTTTAACTGGTAGATTTGCTGGTTTTATAATGTTAAAAGGATAAATTATGTATGAAAAATTCACCGATATCGAGCTTTTA
Source organism: Campylobacter sp. P0085 (assembly GCF_002139495.1). Classification (NCBI taxonomy): domain Bacteria; kingdom Pseudomonadati; phylum Campylobacterota; class Epsilonproteobacteria; order Campylobacterales; family Campylobacteraceae; genus Campylobacter; species Campylobacter sp. P0085. The sequence goes on from NZ_MJKB01000006.1 coordinate 74,946, forward strand.
AAAATCTCACAAAATGCTAGGAATTATGGATTGGAATTTGGAGAGAATTTGACACTTTTGGAGCTATTTTTTCGCCCAAAAAAATTTGAAATAGAAAGTAGCGACCTAGAAAAAATCGCAGAAATTTTCTCTTCACTTCAAAGTATTAAAGAGAAATTTCAACTTAGCAAATAAAGCAAACAATAAGTTAAATTTAGCTACAATTCGCACTTCATTTCACATATGCTAATCCTTGTTTAGTTGCAGTTAATGTCGCTGTTAAGGAGCATAGAGGAATAAACTAATCAAATTTTTTTAAGGAGAAACTCATGGTTACTATGAGAGATTTACTAGAGTGTGGTGTGCATTTTGGTCACCAAACAAGACGCTGGAATCCAAAGATGAAAAAATTCATTTTTGGCGAGAGAAAAGGCATTTATATAATAGATTTACAAAAAACTATTAGATATTTCAGATATACTTATAATATAGTAAGAGACGCCGCAGCTGAAGGCAAAACAATACTATTTGTCGGTACTAAAAAACAAGCCGGCGTAGCTATCAAAGAGTACGCAGAAAAATGCGGTATGCCATATGTAAATCACAGATGGCTTGGCGGTATGATGACAAATTTTGGGACCATTAGACAATCAATTAGAAAACTTGAAGTTATAGAAGCTATGGAAGAAGATGGCTCTATAAATTTACTTACCAAAAAAGAAGCTTTAATGCTAAGACGCAAAAAAGAGAAGTTAATAGCAACTCTAGGCGGTATCAGAAATATAAAAACACTCCCTGATATAATATTTGTAATTGACACAGTAAAAGAGAGAATCGCAGTAGCAGAAGCTAACAAACTTAAAATACCAGTAGTGGCTCCTATAGATACAAACTGCGATCCAGATATCATTGACTACCCAATTCCAGGCAATGATGACGCTATCAGAAGCGTTCAGCTATTCTGCCAAGAGATGGCTGAAGCGATCAATGAGGGTAAAGCTTTGAGAGATCAAGATGGCGAAATCAGTGAAGAGATAGAAGCTCCAACTCAAGAAGAGAAAGATGAAATATTAGAAGAAGCTATGGCTGAAGGCGAGGAAGAGTAATGGAAATTAGCGCAAATATGGTAAAAGAGCTCCGTGAAAGCACTGGAGCTGGGATGATGGATTGTAAAAAGGCTCTTCAAGAAGCTAATGGAGATATGCAAAAAGCAGTTGATATACTAAGAGAAAAAGGTCTTGGCAAAGCTGCTAAAAAAGCTGACCGCTTAGCTAGCGAAGGTCTTGTAAGCGTAGTTGTAAGCAGTGATAACAAAACAGCTACCATAACAGAAATTAACTCTGAAACTGATTTTGTGGCTAAAAATGCTACATTTGTTGATTTGGTGAAAAATACAACTCTACATGTCCAAACTAACGCAATCACCACAATTGATGAGCTTAAAGAGTCTAGCATTGGTGGAGTTAAATTTGAAGAGTTTTTCCAAAGCCAAATCGCTACCATTGGTGAAAATTTAGTTGTAAGAAGATTTGAAACCATTAAAGCTAGCAAAAATGGAATTGTAGCTGGATATATCCACTCAAATAGCCGTGTTGGTGTTTTGATCGGTGCTGCTTGCGACTCTGAAGCGACAGCTAGCAAAATTGGCGATTTTTTAAGAAATCTTTGTATGCACGCAGCGGCTATGAAGCCTCAAGTTATAAGCTATAAAGAGTTTAGCCCAGATTTTGTAGAAAAAGAGTATCTAGCTCTTAAAGGTGAGCTTGAAAAAGAGAATGACGAGCTAATCCGCCTTAAAAAACCACTTCACAAAATACCTGAATTTGCTAGTAGAGCACAATTAAGCAATGAAGTGATAGCCAAAGCAACTGAAAAATTAAAAGAAGAGCTAAGAAAACAAGGCAAACCTGAGGCTATATGGGATAAAATCCTTCCAGGTCAAATAGAGAGATACATAGCTGACAATACTCAACTTGACCAGCGACTTACTCTTTTAGGGCAATTCTATGTAATGGATGACAAAAAAACTATTGAACAAGTAATAGCTGAAGAGGCTAAAAAACTTGGTGGCGAAATAGAAATTGTAAGCTATGTAAGATTCGAAGTTGGCGAAGGCTTAGAGAAAAAGACTGAGGATTTTGCTGCTGAAGTAGCTGCTCAAATGGCTTAATAATGTTAAAGGCGTTAAATTTATCTCATAAATTTGACTATTTGCTCTTTAACGATATAAATTTAGATATCAGACCCGCTACTACTACTGCTATTATGGGTGTTAGTGGTAGCGGAAAATCCACAATTTTACACATTTTATCTACACTTTTATCGCCTACTGATGGCGAAGTTATATATAATGATAAATCACTTTATAAGCTAAATAGTGATGAACTCTTAAAAATTCGCAGATATGATTTTGGGATTATTTTTCAAGCACATTATCTATTTAAAGGATTTAATGGTTTTGAAAATATCGAACTCGCCACTATATTAAGCGGTCAAAAAATTAATTTAAACCTCCTTAAAGCATTAAAAATCGATAAAGTAATAAATCAAAAAATCGGCGAACTTAGCGGCGGCCAACAGCAAAGAGTTAGTATCGCTAGAGTACTAGCCAAAAATCCTAAAATTATTTTTGCTGATGAGCCAACTGGTAATTTAGATCAAACCACTGCTAAAGAGGTCATGAGCGTAATCTTTGACTATATCAAAACCAATAACGCCGCTTTGGTCTTAGTAACGCACGATAAAGATATAGCCCAATTATGCGATATAAAATACCAACTATCTAATCAGCACTTAACTCAATGCTAATCCACCCCAAATCTATAATTCCGATACAATCTTTGGTAAAGTCGCAAATTCTAAGCCAATGCTTTTAGAAAAATATTGAAAATTTAAAAATCCATAGCTACATTTTGATATAATTATAACTTTTTAAAAGGCAAATTTAAGCGAGTTATAATGTTTGATATAGAAAAAGCGAAGCAAAATAGCAGTTTTAGGGAGCTAAAGCACTCTAAGATAAGCTCAAAATTTCTAAGTTTAGATGGTAAAAATCTCTTGAATTTAGGTAGTAATGACTATCTTGGGATAGCTAGTAATAGGGCATTAAGAGATGAATTTTTACAAATTTGTTTGGGTAGTGAGTGGTATTTTGGCTCTGGGGCTAGTAGATTGGTATATACTTCAAGTGATGAATTTGATCGTTTAGAGAGTTGGTTTGAGGCTAAATTTCATAAAAGTGCGGTGATTTTCAACTCTGGGTATTGTGCGAATTTAAGCTGTATTAGCGCCTTAAATAGTGATGATACGCTCTTTATAGCTGATAAATTAATTCATGCTAGTATGATAGATGCATTGAAGTTATCAAATGCGAAATTCAAACGCTACGCCCACAATGACAATGAAGCATTAGAGAGTTTGGTTAAGCAAAATTGTGATAAATTTAAGCATATTATCATATTAAGCGAGGCGATTTTTAGCATGGATGGCGATAGGGCGGATATAGATTTTATGCTATCTTTAAAAAAGCGATATGATGGCGTGATGCTCTATATCGACCTAGCTCATTCATTTTTTGCTCTAGATGAGCTTGGGATTGGTGCTAGATTGAGTTGCGATATTGATTTTATGCTTATTACTCTTGGCAAGGCGCTAGGTAGCAGTGGGGCTGTGATTTTAAGCTCAAATGAGTTTAAAGATATCTTCATAAATAGTGCTAGAAGCCTTATATATTCGACTGCCTTACCACCTATAAATGTAGCTTGGAGCAACTTTGTACTAAGCAAAGACTACACAAAAGAGCGTGAAAATTTAAGGAATTTAATTAATTTTTTGGGGCTAAGTTTCACTCATATTTCGCCTTTTATCGTAGGAGATAATGCTAAGACTTTAAAGCTTTCAAATAGCTTAAAAAGTCTTGGATATTTCATACCAGCCATTAGGCCACCTACGGTGCCAGAAGGGAAAGCTAGGCTTAGGATTAGTTTAAGGGCGGATTTAGAAATTGATGATTTGGTGAACTTAAAAAGGATTTTAGATGAAAATGGAACTCATTAAAGATAGCAAAAAGCTTATTGTGTTATTTTTAGGTTATGGATTTGATAAAAGTAGCATTAGCCACTTGGAGCTTGGGGATTATGGGCTTTTGGTGGTTAGTGATTATAGCGATTTGGGCTTTGATAAGGAAATGTTAATAGATAAAGATATATATTTAATAGCGTGGTCAATGGGCGTTTGGGCTGCGAATTTGGCGCTGAAAAACACCCCCTTAAAGGTCGCAGTCGCTATAAATGGCACCCCTTTTGGAATAGATGAAGAATATGGGATTAAAAAAGATATCTTTTATAAAAGTATAAGCGAGTTTGATTTTGAGGGCTTTAAAAGGCTCTGTTTTTTAGGCATTAATGAGCAAAAATGGAAAGATTTTACATTTAATAAAAATGCCAAAATAGAGCTTATAAATCTTTATAAAAACGCTATTTTGCCTTGTGATAACGCTATTTCGTGGGATAGGGCTTATGTGAGTAAGCGTGATTTGGTCTTTGATAATAGGGCAGTTTTAGAATATTTTAAGGATAAAGCTAGGATTATAAACGCTCCGCATTTTGCATTTTTTAATTTTAAAAGCTTTGGAGAGATAGTTGAAATTTAAAAATGCGAAATTTTATGACCTTTATGCTAAACCGCAGATTTATGCGGCAAATGCTTTAATACAAACTCTTAAAGATTATAGGCAAAATTTCAAAGATATCTATGAAATTGGCGCTGGAAGCGGAGTTTTAACAAGGTTGATTATAGATAATTTGAGTTATGAAAATTTGATTTTAAATGACCTTTATGAGAGTGAATTTATGAGTAAATTCCGCACTCAAATAGGGGATATTTCAAATTTACAAATTCAAAATAGACAAGATCTAATCATCTCAAGCTCTGTTTTTCAATGGATTAATACCCTTGAAAATTTGGCTGATAGGCTCAAATTTAGCTTAAAAAGTGATGGAATTTTGGCTTTTAGTATATTTATTGATGGGACTTTAAGGGAGCTTTCTAGCTTTACAAATCAAGGATTGGAGTATAAAAATTTAGCCCAGCTAAAAGCGATTTTTAGCCAAAAATTTGAAATTCTCACAATAAAAGAGCAAGAAATAAAGCTAAAATTTGGCAATTTAAAAGAGCTTTTAACTCACCTTAAACATACTGGAGTTAATAATATTAAGGGCGAATTTAAGCTTACAAAAAACTCTTATAAAGCTTTAAATTCGCACTTTAATGATGATTTTAGCCTAAGTTATAAATTCGCAATTTTAATCTTAAAAAACTAAAATCCCCCAAGAATCTCATCAATGCTTTTTACGCACCTTTTTATCGCTTCATCCATCTCATCTTTTTGGATATTTAGTGGTGGATTGAAGTATATCACATCGCCAAGTGGCCTTAATATAAGACCATTTTTTAGAGCTTTTTTGTAAATTTGATATCCGATTCTTAGATCTTTATTAAAGGCTTTTTTGCTATCTTTTTGCTCTACTAGCTCTATTGCGTTTATGAGTCCGATGGAGCGAATTTGACCTACATTTTTATGTGAGTTTAGAGCAGAGTTTATCTCATTATTTAGATAAATTGCGTTTTGTTGAGCTAAATTTAAGATATTTTGACTCTCAAATATATCCAAAACCGCATTCGCCGCAGCACATCCAAGTGGATTTCCGCTATAAGTATGAGAGTGCATAAAGGCCTTGCCTTGCGAGTATGGAGCGTAAAAGGCGTTGTAAATTTCATTAGTTGTAGCCACGATAGACATAGGCATATATCCGCCAGTTAGACCCTTTGAGAGTGTTATGATATCAGGGCTGATATTAGCGTGCTCACAAGCAAACATCCGCCCAGTCCGCCCAAATCCAGTAGCTATCTCATCAGCTATTAGTAATACCCCATACTCATCGCAAATTTGGCGTAGTTTTTTAAGATACAAAGGCGGATATATCATCATCCCAGCTGCAGCTTGAAGTATAGGCTCAACTATCAAGGCCACACTCTCTTTGCCATATTTTTCAAAAATCGGCACCACATAATGCTCAAAATATTTTCTAGCTATCTCATCGCTATCACCTTCAAATTCGCTTCTATACATATCAGGGGCTTTTATGCGGATAGCTTTTAAGAGCATTGGCTCATAAATTTTAGCATACAAATCAAGCGCCCCAACGCTCAAAGCACCGATAGTTTCACCGTGATAAGCATTGCTAAGGCAGATAAATTTATTCTTATGTGTGTTGCCTACTTGGTGCTGATATTGAAACGCCATTTTAAGCGCACTCTCCACAGCCGAACTACCATTATCTGAAAAGTTGAATTTATCTAGCTTAGGTGGGAGAATTTGCCTTAATCTACTAGCCAATCTCACGGCGCCTTCGTGAGTGAAATTGGCAAATATCACATGCTCTATATTGTTAAGCTGATTTATGATAGCTTGATTGATATACTCATTTGAGTGGCCTAGCAGATTACACCACCAAGAGCTGATAATATCTATATACTCTTTATCATTTTCATCATAGATTTTTGCGCCCTTACCACGCTTTATTACAATCGGTGGTAACTCCTTATAATCATACATTTGCGAACACGGATGCCAGATTAGCTCCAAATCCATCTTTGCTATATCCAAAAGCATATTTTATCCTTAATTAAATATATTTAAAATATCATTTTTATTGATTTCTAAGCTTAGCTCATCTCTTTTAACGCAAGAGAGAATTTCTAAGCCAAAAAGCTCTTTTATCATCTTTTTATTATCAACACAAATTGGGCAATTCTCATCAAAATTATTTAACACCACGCCCTTTATATCAACCCCATTTTGCCTTAGATAAAAGCTAGTTAATCCCACTTGATTTATCGCTCCTAGCGCTGCGTCTGAGACTATTATAACGCTTGAATTCATAGCCTTTACTATATCAAGTAGCATTAATTTTGTTTCATCATATCTAAAAGGGCAGATCGCCCCACCAGCACCCTCAATCACCAAAAAATCACAAATCCCATCTAGGATTTTAAATTTAGCTAGAATTTTATCTAAATTTACTTGCTTTTTCTCATTTATAGCCGATAAATGCGGAGAATAAGGCTTAATAAAGTTATACTCACTCATTTGAGAGTAGCTAAGCTCAATCTTAGAAAACTCACGCACAAACTTCACATCAAGCGGGATTACATCTCCATCATCGCATAACAAATTCCCACTCGAAACAGGCTTAAAATATCCTATATTTAATCCAAATTCACGCATTTTTTTGACTATTAAGGCGCTTATATAGCTTTTGCCTACATCAGTCCCAGTACCTAAAATAAATATTTTTTTACTCACTCCAACCCCTTGATATAACTATATTTAAACTATATTTAATTAATGCGAAAATAACTATATTTATTTATTATTAATTTAAATTAATCATAATTATCGGATATTATATCCTAATCTAGAGCAATTAATGAGTAATTATATTTCAAATTTAAAAGGGTTTAAATACCCAGATAGTGAGCTTATACGATATTTTTTTAAAAATCATCTAAATATAAAACCCCAAAAAGTCCTAGAGCTTGGCTGCAATAATGGCAATAATCTTGCTCTTTTTGCTAGTTATGATTATGAAGTTATCGGCGTTGAACTTGATGCACAAAATGTAGAAAATGCCAATTTTAATTTTTCTAATGTATATGGATTTGATAAATTTAACTTTATTAATCAAGATATGAGAGAGTTTTGTAAAAATACTAAAGATTTAAAGAGTGATGTTTTGTTGATACCAAATGTTATAAACTATATCACAAAATCTGATTTTATTAAACTTTTAGAAAATATAATTCAAAATAAACTTATAAAGTCAAATAGCGATTTTTTCATCAGAGCAAGAAGTTTAAAAGATCATAGATATGGTCTTGGAAAACAGATAGATGATGGTGTATTTATCCTTGATGGTGATGAATATAGCGGTGAAAAGGGGATAATTTGTAGTTGCTATAAAGAGTATGAACTAGTAGAAATTTTAAAATCAAAATTAAATTTAAGAGACTTTACGCTAATTACGAGTGAAAATTTAAATGTAAAAAGTGGGGTTTATATCAAAGATAGTGATATAATAATTTATGGAAAAATCAACTAGGAGAGTAATATGTATAAAAATTTAAAAGGTTTAAAATTTCCAGATAGTGCTATGATACCATTTTTCTTTAAAAATGGATTGCATAATTTAACAAACCAAAAAGTATTAGAGCTAGCTTGTAGCAATGGCAATAATCTTAGTCTTTTTGCTTCATACGATAATGAGTGTATAGGTGTGGATATAAATCCACAAAAAATTGAAGATGCCAACTACAATTTCGCAAATATCTTTGGATATAAAAACTACTCATTTTTTGCTAGTGATATGTTTGATTTTATTCCTAAAAATAGTGGTATAAATGCTGATATTTTGCTTATACCAAATGTTATAAATTACTTTTTAAGAGCTGATTTTTTAAGACTGCTTGATCTTTTAAAAGAGCATAAAATGTATAAAAAAGATGCTATTTTTTTTCTTAGAACAAGGAGTATTAGGGATTTTAGATATGGCGTAGGCAAGATGATAGAGCCAAACTGCTTTAAAATGGATGATAATTATGACATTACAGGCGAACCAGGCGCTATAAATACACTATATCAAGAGCATGAATTAATCCAAATTTTACAAGAGAAATTGAATTTAAAAGATTTTAAACTTCTCACTTATGAAAATCAAAATTTGATGAAAAATAATCATATAATAAACGATAGCGATATTGTAATTTACGGTAAAATATCTTGAAAATAGCCATTATGCAGCCTACCTTTTTACCTTGGCTAGGCTATTTTTATATGATAAATAGTGTTGATAAATTTGTTTTTTTAGATAGCGTACAATTTGAGAGACGCAGTTGGCAAAGTAGAAATAAGATTAAGCTAAATGATAGAGAATTTATTTTATCTTTATCAACTCAAAAAACTTCTCAAACCAGTAAAATAAGCGATATAAAGCTTTTGCCTGAAGATAGATGGCGCAAAAAAATTTTAAACACGATATATCATGCCTATAGAAAGAGTGTAAATTTTGATTATTATTTTCAGATTTTAAATAATGAAATTATGCATTGTGAGAGTTTGGCAGATTTAAATATAAACTTAATAACTAAATTTATGCAAGATCTAGATATCAAAACACCTATTTACAAATCCAGTGAATTAACCAATATCAACGCAAAAAGAGAGAAATTGCTTCTTGGAATTTGTCAAGATTTAAAAGCAGTTTCATATCTATCGCCACAAGGATCTAAAAAATATCTACAAACTAAACATGCAATAGATATTTTCGAAAATAGCAAAATTAATATAGAATATTTAACTTTTATTCATCCTATATATAAACAAAAAGGGGATAATTTTATACCATATTTAGGAATTATTGATTTTTTATTTAACGAAAATTATCCTAAGGAGAGCTTTAAAAAAATTATTTTAGAACAAGATGCTAATTATATGGGGGGGGGGTAGAGATAATTTGTCTAATTTTGCTAAAACTATAAGTCAAAAACACAATTATACCACATACCTTGTTAGTTAAATCATAAAATTAAATTTTATTTAACTCGATATCTTAAATTTTATATATTTTTAACCAAAATATCATAAAAATTTTACAAGCTGATTTTATAATTTCATCATAATTTATCATATGGAGTTTTTTATGGAAAGAAGAAATTTTCTGAAAGTTTCTAGCGCTGTTTTGGCTTATGCGGGGTTTTTTTTCGCCTTCTAGTGTGTTAGCCAATGAGAAAAAACCTTTAATATGATTTAAACAAATCGCCCCTAGCACAAGCGATAGTGTCATAGTCCCAAAAGGTTATGAGGCTAAGTTATTAATAATGAATATATGAATCCAGAAATAATGTTTAATAACCATGGCAAAAATATGAGCTTAGATGATGTTAAATATGAGAGAAATTTAAATTTTTGAATTTATTTTTATTTTAAGTAGGAAGGGAAGCGCTTTTTGGCAGCCGCTACCCCTTTCCCTTTAACAACCCCTAACACCCCTCCCTGTAAAAGCCTTTCAATGGGTGGCTTACGCCACGGATTTAACTAATTTTATTAAAAACTCAAAAGAGTTTTTAATAAAAGTGATTTTGGAGCTTAAAATTTTTTGGTTTTATAAATTGGAAATATTAAATAAATTCAAAATAACAAAAAATATTTTCTCAAATAAAAAAATATAATTAAGTAATCAAATTTGGCTATCTTAACCAAATTTGATTTATTAAATAGATTTAATGCTTTGCTAAATAGTTTGTATCATATAAATTATTGATAAAATCATCATTATTCATCATATTTATATGAAAATCTTTGGTTGTTTTAATCCCTTGTATGATTAGCTCATCAAGTGCGACTTTCATCTTAGCAATAGCTCTATTTCTATCTATATCATGGACGATTAATTTGCCTATCATGCTATCATAATACGGCGGAACGCTATAACCCTCATAGACATGGCTATCCATTCTGACATTTCTACCGCCTGGGGCGACATATTTTGTGATTTTAC
>NZ_MJKB01000007.1:0-37986 GCF_002139495.1 Campylobacter sp. P0085
GAAATGATTTAACCAAGCTTTTCAGAAGGTTAAGGTGTTTCTCAATTCGTGAGCTGGAATTATATAAGAGATATGCTTAAAAAAAGATTAAATATTAGGCTATTTTCCTAAATATTTTAAATTTTTAATTAAATTTAGTCTAAATTCAAATTTTTTACTCTAAATTTATGATTTTAACTAACTTTTTGCTTAATGTTTTATATATTATGATAGACTTTCTTTGTTTAAAAATGGAGAAAACATGCATTACTATATAAATTTGCTTAAAGAAAATAATCTATTAAAAATTATAGAAGCGCCATGCGATATTGATCTTGAAATTGCTCATATTAGCTACATCGAAGTTAAAAAAGATAATTCTAAGGCTATATTATTTACTAATCCTATAAATAAAAATGGTGATAAATTTCCCCCTGTGATAACAAATATTTTTGGTAGTTTTAAGGCGCTTAAGATAATTTTTGGGCGTGATATTAGTGATATCTCTGATGAAATTTCAGCTCTTTTAAAGCCTAAAAAGCCAAATTCTCTGAAAGAAAAAATAGATTTTTTCGGCTATCTTTTGAGTTTAAAATCAATTTTTCCAAAAAGATTAAAAGGCAAGGGTATATGTCAAGAGTGTGAATTTGAAGAGCCAAATTTATATAAACTTCCGGTTTTAAAAACTTGGGATGATGATGGTGGTGCCTTTATTACGATGGGTCAAGTCTATACTAAGGCATTAAATGGAACTACTCAAAATTTGGGTATGTATCGCCTTCAAGTCCATAGCCAAAATGAACTAGGAATGCATTGGCAAATTCATAAAGATGCGGCTCATTTTTTTCACGAATACAAACAAGCTGGCCAAAAAATGCCTGTAAGCGTTGCTATTGGCGGAGATCCATTATATATATGGTGTGGGCAAGCACCACTACCAAAAAATATTTTTGAATTAATGCTATATGGATTTATTCGTAAAAAACCAGCAAAATTGGTAAAATCACTTACTAATGATATTTATGTGCCTTTTGATGCTGATTTTGTCATTGAGGGATTTGTAGATCCAAATGAGTTAAAAAATGAGGGAAGATTTGGCGATCATACTGGATATTATACGCCGATTGAGCCTTTTCCGCTGATGAGAGTAACAAAAATCACTCACAAAAAAAATCCTATATTTTCTGCTACGGTCGTTGGCAAACCGCCTTTAGAAGATAAATTTATGGGGTATGCTACTGAGCGTATATTTTTGCCACTTTTACAAACTACTGCGCCAGATCTGATTGATTATAAAATGCCTGAAAATGGTGTTTTCCATAATCTTATTTTGGCTAAATTCAACTCACTTTATCCAGCTCACGCTCAGCAGCTTATGCATGCATTTTGGGGAGTTGGGCAGATGAGCTTTGTCAAACACGCTATTTTCGTGCCTAGTGATGCGCCAAATTTGGAGGATTATAAAAATTTGGCTAAATTTGTACTAAATAAATTTAGTCCAAAAAGCTGCCTAATAACAAGTGGAGTTTGCGATCAGCTCGATCATGCTAGTCCAAACTCATGCTATGGAGGCAAACTAGGCATAGATGCATCTATAGACTACTCTACTTTAACACCAAGCGTGATAAGCAATACCGAACTACTAGATAAATTTAAAAAAATAAGCTCTGATATTTTAGAGGTATATCAATATTTTACCAATACCAAAAATCCAATCTGTATGGTAAAAGTAGATAAAAAATCAAACCTAAAATCTCTTTTTAACTCTCTTTTAACGCTTAAAAAACATTTTAAAATTATAATATTTACAGATATTGATTCAAGAATAGATAATCCATATATGATGGTATGGCGTATTACTAATAGCATTGATGCCCAGCGAGATATATATATAGATGATGGGCAAATTTGCATCGATGCGACTCGCAAAACCATAGATGATGGCTATACAAAAGAGTGGCCTAAAGAGACCAATTGCAATCAAGAAGTTGTTAAAAATTTGATTGATAGAGGCTTGATAGATAATGATACAAAATTATTTGAAAAATTTGAGATATTTGGCTGATGGTTGTAGCGGTATTTGACTCTGGATTTGGGGGGCTAAGTCTTTTAAATGAGGCTAAAAAGGAGCTTAAAGGGTGTGATTTTATCTATTTTGCTGATAATGACAACGCACCTTATGGGGTAAAGAGCATTGATGAGATAAGAGCTCTTAGCATTGATGCGGTCGAGTTTTTGCGCCCTATGGCTGATATAATCGTAATTGCGTGTAATACCGCCACGAGCGCTGCTATAAGCGACCTTAGGCAGAAATTTAGCATACCGATTATCGGGATGGAACCAGCAGTGAAGCTAGGTCAGAGCGAAGATGGCAATATACTAGTTATCGCTACACCAGCTACGATAAAGGGTGCTAAACTAAATGAGCTGTTAAAAAGATCAAATTTAAGTGATAAAACCTATCTTTTACCTATGCCAAAGCTAGTGGAATTCGCTCAAAATATGGAGTTTGACTCACCATCAGTGAAGCGATATATAGCTGAGCAAATAGCTCAAATCAATGCTACAAATATATCACTTTTGGTGCTAGGATGTACGCATTTTAACTATTTTAAAGATAGTTTTGCTGCTTTAATGCCAAATTGTAAGATTGTAGATGGGATAAATGGGACTATAAAGCAGATCAAAAGAAAATTAGATGAGTTAGAAAATGGCAAAAATTTAGATAAAAATTTGATCTACTACTCATCTAAAAAACAAAAAGATATAGATCTCATCACCCCATTTCTATCAAGGCTTGATGAGATGAGAAAAATCTAATCAGATAAGCCGTGGATATATACTTAGATCATTATAAGCTATCTATTATTTAATCTTTTATAATCATCGCAACCAGCTTGTAAGCCTAAATCACACGCCTTGCCATAATGCTCCTTAGCCATAGCGTAATCTTGTCTTACGCCATAGCCTCCTTCGTATAAGACGCCAAGAGAACCGCAAGCATATGGATTTCTACCATCGCAAGATTTTTGATATAGTTCGGCAGCTTTGTAATAGTTTTGTCTTACGCCTTCGCCTCTTTCGTATAAGGCGCCAAGAAAGACGCAACCAACTGGATTTCCACCATCACAAGCTTTTTGGTATAGCTCGGCTGCTTTTTGGTAGTTTTGTTGGACGCCTTCGCCATTATAATATAGCTTTCCAAGATAAAAGCAAGCATCCATATCGCCACCATCGCAAGAGCTTTCTAGCTTTTTAGGTTCCATATCCTTAGCTACAACAACGCTAAAAAGTAGCGCAACAATCCAAATAATCTTTGTCATAAAATCCCCTATTAAATTTAAAATTCAAATAAATTTAAGCTTAAATATTCAAATCTCTACCCACAACCACGCTAAAAAGTAGCGAAATGATCCAAATAAGCCTTTTCATAATATTTTATTAAATTCCTATTCTACAGTTACGCTCTTAGCAAGGTTTCTTGGCATATCTACATCATTGCCCAATCTAATAGAAATTTCAAGTGCAAAAAGCTGCAAAACAACCATAATTTCAAAGAATTCACTCATCGGATGCGAGTGAGAATTAATCTTGATAAAGTCATCGCTAAGCTCAAATTCCAAAGGCGAAATGGTAGTGATGAAGGCATCTCTAGCGGCTAATTCTTCAACATTTGATTTAGTTTTATCATATAAGATGGTTTGTGGTAAGAGTGCTATTGTATATAGCCCCTCATCGGCCAAAGCGATTGGCCCGTGCTTCATCTCACCAGCTGGATAACCCTCGGCGTGTAGGTAGCTAATCTCTTTTAATTTCAATGCCCCTTCAAGAGCAAGTGGGTAAAATATATCCCTACCGATAAAGAAAAATCCATGCCCATGGACATAGTGCTTGGCTTTGCGATAGATTTTCTCTTGTAAGCTCTTATCGAAATTCACAACAGATGGGATATTGCGAAGTGTTTTAATCTCATTTTCTAAGGTTTTATCATCGATTGTGTGGCGAATTTTGGCTAATTTTAGGGCTAACATCCATAAACATATCATTTGAGTAGCAAAGGCTTTGGTACTTGCTACGCCCTTTTCTATCCCAGCACGAGTTAGTAGCACCTCTTTAGCCATTCTGACAATACTAGAATTATCCACATTACAGATAGCTAGGGTTTTTAAATTTGCGTTTTTAGCTATTTTTAAGGCTTCTAGCGTGTCTGCTGTTTCACCGCTTTGGCTAATTACTATAAATAGCGAATTTGGATTTAAAAACGGCTCTTTATATCTAAATTCGCTAGCCACTACTACACTGGCTCTGATTTTGGCTAATCTTTCTAATAGATAGCTAGCAGCTAAGGCCGCATGGTAGCTAGTCCCACAAGCACACAAGACCACCTCATCAATATCATTAAACAAGCTTATATCGATATCCAAATTCAAATCATCATCGCTCAATCTACCCATCAAGCACTCAGCGATCACTTGAGACTGCTCATATATCTCTTTTTCCATAAAAAATCTATAACCATCTTTTAGGGCGTAGCCTTTGTCTTTTGGTAGTTCGGTGAAATTTGGCTTTATCTCTTGATTATTCTCATCAAATATAGTTAAATTTCCTAATTTCGCCACTCCATAACTGCCATCTTCTAGATATATGGCCTCCTTAGCTAGGCCGATTAATGGAGAATCCGAGCTAGATAGATAAATTTCATCCCCATCTCTAGCGATAATCAAAGGAGCCGCATTTTTAGCAAAAAATATCTCATCTGGAGCAGCCTTAGTAACAAGCAAAGTAGCATAAGCACCCTTTAATCTGCTAATTGTCTTTTTATAAGCTTCAAATGGGGTTTTAGCACTTTTATTATACTCTTCAAAAAGATGGACTATAACCTCCGTATCAGTCTGACTTAAAAACTTCACCCCACTAGCTTCTAGCTCATCTTTTAACTCTTTGTAATTTTCTATAATTCCATTATGAATAACAAAGCTATACTCACCTAAATGCGGATGAGCGTTTATCTCAGTAGGTTTGCCATGTGTCGCCCATCTAGTATGGCCTATAGCTACGCCATCACCATGGTATTGGCACTCTTTCATTTTATTGGCTAAATTCTCAAGCTTACCAACAGCCTTATAATAGCTCATCTCATTACCTATGATAATCGCTATTCCCGCACTATCATATCCACGATATTCAAGCTCTTTTAATCCATTTAATATAATATTTTTTTTCTCTTTTTTACCGATATAGCCGACGATTCCACACATATTTTACTCCGTTATAATCTCTTTTAAAAACTCATCCACTATGCTCTTTAAATCATCATTTATAGATAAAAGAAACATATTTCTGGTACGGTTTTTGATGGTTTGTATTCTAGCATTTGCTAGCTTAATTTGGAATTTGCTAAGCATACTTAGGATATAAATCATAAATCCACGCTGGTCTTTGGCGTTGATATTTAATTTCGCATAATTTTGAGAATAGTTCATATCAAAGCTAACTTCATTAGGCAAAATCACTGGCTTGTCATATTGCGGTTTCTCTTTAGAGCATAGTGCCTGGATAATCTCGTTTTTGCTCTTATCGATACTGGAATTATAATCTAACCTTATATAGCTCTTACCATCAAAAAGCTCACAAATCTCCATATACGCAAGATCAAACCCACGAAGCTCCCTAAGAGCCATCGCCATATTCCAATTGCTCTTGGCTATGATTTGTAGGCTATGGCTAGTTAGTTCTAAATCGATATTTGAGCACTCACTAGCCCTAAGGGCGATATCTATTATCTGCTGCTGGCTATACTTGCTAAAGAGCAAATTTGACTCTATGCTTAGAATTTGCTCTTTTATATCCTTATCTAAAGCGATAAATTCTCTCTGTTTTTTGAGTAATTCTATCTTTTTTGTCCGTTTATTAACGCTATCCATCAAGCTCTCATCGCTATCAAAAGCACTCAAAGCGCTATCATAAATTTGACGCAATTTGGCATTGTCAATATCGCTAAAATGATTTAAATTCCTAGCTTTTAACCTAGCGTAAGTTAGGATATATAGTAGTTTTAGAGCTTGTTTTTCTTTGATAGAGCTTACTAAATTTAGCATTATTGGCTCACTAATTGGCTCTGATAAGATATCTATTAATTGATTTTGATTTTTTATCAGATTTATCCCCATATTTATGGTCTTTTGTAATAGATCTAATTTCGCACAATACGATCTAAATATATTAGCGCTACTTACATAATTTGGCGAGGCTTGATGCATAAGTGCTACTAGCTTTAATAGCATTTTGCCATTAGCACAAAGATCATTATATAGACTAAGAACAAATCTATCTTGGATATTTTCTATCTCTCCTACGATCGCCACGCAACTCTCATCTAGGCTATAATCACCTTCTAAACTAGCCAAATGAGTGCTAAACTCCATCGGCTTTATAATCTTAAATAGCTTTGAGCTATCTAAGAGTAGCTTTAAGATATCCTTACTATATCTGCGATTTAATATCTTTTTTAATCCATCATATATTTTTGAGTGGTTGCCATCATCTAAACGCTTTATATATATAAGCACACTTATATCAAATTTCAGCTCTACATCTGGCAAAAAGCTTAACTCTTTAAGCGCTGATTTAAGATCGATTGGCTTTTTACGGCTTGGTGCGTAGATGGTATTTGCGATATTGTATAGACCGCTTGGCAAACGGCATATTCTAGCTGTGCCTAATGATATTTTCACCCCAAAAGCACGCCTAGCTAGATATCTTGAATAGATATATATAGTATGCATAGCCCATAGGCATTTACTTAAGAGTATCTCTTGTGGGCTTAGGCCTTTTTTTGCTTTGGTTTGCATTATTTTAGCTACAGAATCTAGATATTCACGCCCTAATATCTCGCCACCACCGCTAATTTGAAGGGCAGAGCGAAGTGAGCTGATATAATCAAAAGCCAAATTCAACTCACTTAACTCATCTTCATCAATATACTTTAATATATTTGTCTTTAATGTTCCACCAAAAAGGCTAAAAAGCCAAAATATCCTTTTATAATCCATAAATCCGCCACTACCATTAAGTAGATTTGGACTACAATCTAAATATTGCGGACAACTCATCGGCTCAAGCTTTCTTAAATGATAGCTAATTAGCTCATCTTTTTTCTTTTCATTGAGTTTTGAAATTTGATTTTTGATATTTTTATATAAGATTTTTGATCCACAAACCAAGCGAATATGACTAAATAGCACCATAAGCTCAATATCATTAGCCAAAGATAATAGCTCATCTTTTTCATAAATTTTAGCCTCGATATCTAGGCCAACTTCTTTTAAGATATTAGCGTATCTTTGCGCTATAGCATTTGAGTTGTATCCTAGCTCGTTTTTGTATATTATAGCTAGGTCGATATTGCTCTTGACACTCATCTCACCAAGTGCGTAGCTACCGATTGCCACCACGCACAAAGGCACACTCTCATCGCCTGGGTCAAACTCCCCAAATGAGTCAAATTTGAGTATATTAAAGGCTGTTTTTAGAAACTTATCTATCTCTTTGGATTGATAAATCCCATAATTGCGCCCACCAAGTCGCATAAAATTGCTTTTAAGGCTATTTTTACACTTTATAATCTCATCTTTAAGTTTTAAATTTGTTTTATTCTTATTAGGTTCCATCTACTTCCTTTAAGTAGCATTTTATCTAAATTCAACTTGCAACTATATTATATATAAATTTATATAAATCAAAATTGATAATGAATCTAATTTATTTTATGTGATAATCTTACTATTAAAATAATAAAAAATATATTTTAAGAGATAATGCATTAATTAAAAACTTAGCCTAATCAAAACTTTTACTAAAAGCAATAAAATTTCAAAAATTGTTTTAATGAAATGCCATTATAATCATGGCACTTCCTAAAATCAGATTTTACTGTAATAGTCTTAATATATTTTGTTGGACGGCGTTGGCTTGGCTCATGGCGTAGCTACCACTTTGAGCTAGGATATTGAATTTAGAGAAATTCGCACTCTCACTAGCAAAATCCACATCCCTTATCTGACTTTCAGCTGATTTGACATTTACTTGGGTAACTGTGATGTTGTTTATCGTAGCTACTAATTGATTTTGGACTGAACCTAGATCAGCTCTTAGTTTGTCTAGCTTTTTAAGCGCATTTAATGATACATCTATCAAAGCTTGTGCCCCTGCATAGCTATTAACTCCAGCTGGCAACTCCAAAATTGGATTTAATAGCTCTACTTGGCCCATCGCCCTTAATACATGCTCATCTAGCTTGTTTCTAACCAAATCACTTAGACTAAGTGATAATTGTTCTCTTAGCTGAGAGCCTATTATATCATTTGTATCAGCGGCCTTAGGATTTAAACCATCAATCCCAGCACCTTTTATATTGCCTGTAGTCTCTTTGAGATCCAAAGATGGTGGTGAGCCGTTGTTTGATTGTAGATAGAGTTCACCCAAGATTAATGCACTTGTGCTTTTTGCACCGGTACTATCTTGCATAGCTAGCCCCAATGCATCGGCATCATTTGTCGTGCCTACTTGAATTAATATTGGCTTACCGTTACTAGAGCTCATTGATAAACGCCCTCCAGCATTAGAAGCACTAACGCCAGTTATATCGCTTTTGGCATTGATGGTGTCTATTAGAGCATTTGAAGGATCTCTATTTGCCACGCTTAAATTTGTCCCTATCTCTACTCCATTTATGCTTAATTTCGAAACACTACCAGGGAAAAAAGCACTGCCAAGTATCGGAACAGAGCTAATAAATTCATTCTTCACTTTAGCCTTAACACCCGTCTCGCTGCTATAAGAGTTTATCTTATCAGCTATGACTCCTAGCCCATTATCTAGTATCTCTTGACCAGAGATAGCGTCGAATTTAATGCCATTTAAATGGCTTGGGACGGCGTTTAATTGCATAGTGAAATTCGCGGTATCGAATTTGTTGTTATCGAAAATCATAGGCGTAGTAGAGAGATAATGAGTGTGGCCTATGGCGTTTGAGTTGGTGTTTTCTACGCTAATTTTGGCCGTTTGGTTGCTATAAGCACTTATTTGGAAATTTTTGTTTGAGAAGTTACCATTTAATAGCTTTTGACCATTGAAGCTTGTAGTGTTGGCGATATTGTCTAGCTCATCAAGAAGTCTTGAGATATCATTTTGGATTGCTTTTCTAGAGTCGCTGTTTTGGCTGTCGTTGGCTGCTTGAACAGCTTTAGTTTTAATAGTATCAAGTATTTTAATCTGTTCATCCATAGCTTTATCTGCAGTTTGAACAATACCAATTGCATCATTACCATTAGATATGGCTTGACCTAAAGAGCTAGCTTGGCTTTTTAATGAATCAGCAATAACAAGACCTGATGCATCATCAGCTGCTGTTTGAATTCTAAGACCTGAGCTTAGGCGACCAAGTGAGCTAGTAAGTTCTCTATCATTGATCAAAGAGTTGGCATGAGCATTCATCGCTGCGATGTTAGTATTTATTCTAAAGCTCATAACTTTTCCTTTGTGTTAATATTTCCCTATAAAACTTAAATCCATTTAGTGGGTGTTTTTATTATATCGAACCAAATATTAAAAAGTTTATATATGGGGGGGGGGATTTTGATAAATTTGAAGAAAATATTGCAAATTTTTAATAAATTTGAGAAATTTATTAAATTTAGATTAGATATTGTAGTTTTATGACTTGGGTATTTTATAATTTTTAGAGTGGAATTTAGATTGGATTGGATGAGATATTAAATATTATGGGGTGTAATTAAATTTGTGGGTTTTGGGGAGGTTAATGGGTTGGCTATGGGATAAGAGTGAATTTGATAGTTTTTGGTTTATAGATAATGTTGCATAAATTTGCTATTTAATATATAGTGATTTGTAGATAATATTAGTGTTTAAGATATGATTTATATATTTATAATGTTAGGCTCACTTTAGCACAGATTAGATTGTGCTAAAGTGAGATAAAAAAGGAAATGCGATACTTGTAATCAATTTAACATTTTGCCTAATTGCAAAGCAAAGTTAAAAGATATCAAAACAAATATATAGACAAATTTAGCTTATAAAATAATCTCCATCAAAGCTTACAAGAGAGTACTTACGCTCATTACCTAATCCTTGAGTTAATTCATCAATGCTTAAAAACTCTAAACTATCAGCACCAATAAATTTACACACCTCTCTAGCATCCATCCTAGCACTGATTAGCTCTTCATAACTTGGAGTATCAATACCATATCTACAAGGATGTTTAATCTCTGGAGCAGCAATTTTCATATGTATCTCTTTAGCCCCAGCATTTCGTAATAGCTCTACTATTTTCTTGCTAGTTGTACCACGCACGATACTATCATCGATAACTACGACGCTTTTGCCATTTAAAACACTACTCATAGGATTTAATTTTAATTTAACTTTAAGATTTCTCATCTCTTGAGTTGGCTCTATAAATGTCCTACCCACATAGTGATTTCTCACAATCGCCATCTCAAATGGGATTTTACTCCTAGCAGCATACCCCAAAGCCGCAGGAACACCAGAATCTGGAACAGGCACTACAAAATCAGCTTTACAGCTAGATTTATCAGCTAGAATTTCTCCTAATTTTTTTCTAATTTGATATACATTTTTACCATCTATCATGCTATCAGGACGAGCAAAGTATATATATTCAAATGCACACAATCTAGGGTCTTTAGCTTCAAATAACTCTATGCTTTTAAAGGCGCTTTTGCCCTCTTCAAATATAATCATCTCGCCAGGCGCTACATCACGCACAAATGTAGCCCCCACCAGATCAAAAGCACAGCTCTCACTAGCTACAATATATCCACCATCTTTTAATCTACCTATACTAAGAGGCCTAACGCCGTATGGATCACGCACCACAAACATCTTAGAGCGACTTAAAATAAGCAGACAATACGCCCCAACGATCTGCCCCAAAGCCTCTATAATACGGTCTTGCAAATTCTCTTTTTTGCTTTTTGCTATTAAGTGCAAGATATTTTCTGTGTCCATATTGGATTGAAATATCGCACCATCTTCGATTAATCGCTCCCTAACTTCATATTTATTAATCAAATTTCCATTATGAACGATACTAATCTCACCCAAAGAGTATTTCGCACTCACCGGCTGAGCATCTAGCACACTATCGCTTCCAGCGGTTGAATATCTATTATGCCCTATAGCCATCTGCCCTTGCAATATCTCAAAGCTATCGCTATTAAAAACCTCAGTTACTAAGCCTCTATTTTTAATAGTTTTAATCTGATGATTATAACTAGAGCTAATCCCACTTGCCTCTTGCCCTCTATGCTGCATAGAAAATAGTCCATAATACGCCGTTTTAGCCGCATCTTTTGAATTTATTACCCCTACTATCGCACACATTTTATATCCCTAAAGCATCATAGATTGTATATAATTTTGGCTCTTTATTAGCTAGCCAAATACCCGCTTTTATCGCACCTTTAGCAAATGTAGCCCTACTTGTAGCGGTGTGATTTAACTCTATATATTCACCATCGTTATAAAATCCTACTGTATGGCGTCCAACGATATCGCCACCACGCAAAGCCATTACAGCAATCTCATCTTTGCTTCTAGCTCCTATCATTCCATCTCGTCCGCTTACTCTAACATTTGCTAAACTTAAATTTCTACCTTTTGCAGCATGTTCGCCAAGTGTCAATGCTGTACCACTTGGAGCGTCTATCTTATTGCGATGATGCATCTCAATAATCTCAATATCAAATTCACTTAGCACCCTACTAGCTATCTCAGTTAAGCGATTTAGCACCGCTACACCCAGACTCATATTTGTAGCTTGAAGTATTGGCATCATAGCACTTGCTAGTTTGATTAGCTCGCCCCCTTCATCGCCTAGCCCAGTTGTGCCTATAACCAGTGGTTTTGGATTTGTCCTAGCGTAATTAATCAAATTTATAGATGCCTTTGCGATACTAAAATCAATAACCACATCGCTATTATCAAACAAAACATCATACTTATCAGTTACTATCACACCATCATCCACGCTCATAGGCTCTATAGTGTATGCTACTGATAATTTCGCATTATTAAGCCCTTTTAAATTTGCGATTATCTCGCTTCCCATCTTGCCACTTGCCCCATGCAAACCTATACGAATCATCATCGCCCTTTTTGGATAAATTAAAACTTTATTCTAGCTAAAAAAAGATAAAAATTTGATATAAGTAAATTGAATTTTATAAAAGAGCCACTCGCTAGGGCAAGTGGCTTAAGAATTAATGTAAGCTCTCAATGTAGCTCATAGCACTAAGTGCGGCTACGGCACCATCTGCGGCGGCACTGACTACTTGCTTAGGCGCATCTTGTCTTAAATCTCCTGCGGCAAATAAACCTGGAGTTGAAGTTTGCATTTTTAAATCAACTTTTACTTGACCCGATGGCAATATATCGCAAATGAATTTATCTCCATCTTTTAGCACTTCGTTTCTTACATTTAGACCCACAAATGTAAATATACCAGGCACTGCTAAATCTCTTATGCTTCCATCTGCTAGTTTGACTTTCACCCCTTTTACACCAGCGGCGCTATCGCCATAGACTTCATCTATAGTAGCATTTAAAATTAGCTCAATTTTCTCATTTTTCTTAACTTTTTCAACTGAACTTGGAGCAGCTCTAAATGTATCACGGCGGTGAATTAGATATACTTTTGAGCAAATTCTAGTTAGATATTCAGCCTCTTCGATAGCGGTATCGCCGCCACCTAAAACAGCTACTTCTTTATTTTTATAAAAAAATCCATCACATGTAGCACAAGTGCTAACACCTTTACCGAAGAATTCATCTTCACCTTTAAAGCCAGCTCTTTTTGGGGTTGAGCCCGTACATACAATTACAGCTTTTGCTTGCTCGGTTTTACCACCTTCTAAAGTGATAGTAAAGCTGCCATCGCTATTTTTAGATACTTTTTCTACGGCCGCCATTTCGTGTTTTAGACCAAATCTAGTGCATTGTTCAAGCCACGGGCTCATAAAACTCATACCATCCATAACAGTAGCGACACCAGGATAATTCTCCATTTCAGAGCTACTAGTGATTTGACCACCAGGCATACCCTTTTCAAACATTACAACATTTTTTAACCCGCCACGAGTAGCATAAAGCCCCGCACTAAGACCAGCTGGACCACCACCTATTATAGCTACATCTAACATTATAGTCTCCTAATTTTAAATTTATATCTATACAATATTACAGATATATTACATAAAAATAAATTTAACTTAAAAATTGATTTGAAATGAAGTGAGTCGGGGCAAAGCCCCGTTTGAATTATAAAAGTGAGTTAAGTTTTTCTGCGATTGCAGTTTTAGATTGAGCGCCTATTAATGTCTCTTTGATCTCGCCGTCTTTGAAAAATAGCAAAGTAGGAATAGAGCGAACGCCGTATTCTACAGCTAGATCTTGAACTTCATCTGTATTTACTTTACAGATTTTAGCTTTACCATCGAACTCTTCAGCCAACTCATCAATAACTGGAGCTAGCATTCTACATGGTCCGCACCATGGTGCCCAAAAATCTACTAAAGCAACACCCTCTTTAGCGATATTGAAATTTTCAGCAGTTAATTCAATATATTTACCCATTTTATCTCCTTTGTGGTTTATAATAAAATTATACATTAAAAAAGTTAAATTAAAACTAACAATTATAATTTTATCTAACTCAAACTTCATCAAATCAAGAGTATTATAAAATATAAAAGTTAATAAATTTTATTAATTGTTAAATTTTAAATAACATAATATAAAAATTTATCAATATGATATATTTTCTACTAGCTCAATCTCATCGCCATTTATACAGACTAAATCAATCTGATATGGCATATCCAAACCGGTGCTTAAAATATAAAAATCAATAGCTTTTATGATTTTTTCTAATTTGGATTTTGTAACTCTATATATGGTCTCATAATCTTTTGCAGAGGCTTTGACCTCTATAAAATGAAGAGTTGATCTGCTAGTAGCAATGATATCAATCTCTCCAAATTTGGTTTTATAGTTTAAATTGAGTATTTTATAGCCATTTTTTGATAAAAATTTAGCAGCGCTTTTCTCAGCTTCATGCCCAAAAAGATATTCAGCTAAACCCAAAGATTAACTCTCAATCCTAATCATAAATGGCTTAGCCTTGATAAAGTTCTCATTTTCTAAGCTATTAATTACTCTTAGCATATCAGCTTCTAAACAAGTATGAGTAGTAAAAAATAAGGTAGCACATCCTTCATCTTTGCTTTTTGCTTTTTGTAAGAAACTATCAATTGAGAGATTATTTTGACTCATTAAATTTGTAATCTTAGCCAAAACCCCAACCTCATCAGCTACCTTTAATCTTAAATAATATTTGGTTCTAATCTGGTTAGGCTTTAGAAGTTTTAATGGTGCAGACTCTAGTGGAGCCTTATATCCTAGCATAGGATTTCTAATCTCTCTAGCGATATCTATTAAATCACTTATAATTGCACTTGCTGTAGCAGACCCACCAGCACCAGCACCATAAAATAAGCTCTCTCCAACTGCATCACCTACGACACTTACAGCATTCATTACCCCATTTACATTTGCTAGCATCTTATCTTTGCTAATAAATGCTGGATGAACTCTAAGCTCTAAAGTACCTTCTCCACGCTTAGCAATAGCTAAAAGCTTGATAGAATACTCAAATTCATTAGCAAAATATATATCCTCGCTACTAATTTGACTAATACCTTCAATCAAAATATCTTCGGGCTTAGCATGCACGCAATAGGCAATACTAGCTAATATAAGTAATTTATGTGCCGTATCAAATCCACCTATATCAAAGGTCGGATCAGCCTCGGCGTATCCTAGCTCTTGAGCCTTTTTAAGCGCCTCGTCAAATTGCACTCCACTATTCATCATATTTGTTAGAATATAATTGCTTGTTCCGTTCATTATACCCATTATTTTTTGAATATGGTTTGCGCTTAAGCCCTCTCTTAAAGCTTTTATAATTGGTATCCCACCAGCTACACTAGCTTCATATCCAAATGCCGTATCACCAGCAAGTGTTTCAAGCTCATTTCTGTAGTAAGCCAATAGCGCTTTATTTGCTGTTACTACAGCCTTTTTGCGCTCTAAAATCTTACTTATAATCTCATAGGGCTTATCAATTCCGCCCATTAGTTCGATAAATACATCAATATCATCTCTATTTATAACACTATCTATATCATCAGTTAGTGGAATTATTGAGTCTTTATGTTTTGATAAATCCCTTACTACACCCACTACTGGAGTTATACTAACTCCAGCTCTTGAGACGATTAGATCGCTATTTTTAATGAGCACATTAGCAACTTCAGTTCCTACTGTCCCAACACCTAATATCGCTACTCTCATTGGACTTCTTTTAAATATTTTTTGATATTTCTAGCAGCTTGGCGAATACGATTTTCATTCTCTATAAATGCAATCCTGACATACTCATCACCAGCCACACCAAATCCAGCACCAGGGCTAACAGCTACGCAAGCTTTGGTCAATAGCTGCTTAGCAAATTCTTTACTTCCTATATTTCCTACTTGCGGTGGTAATTTTGCCCAAGCAAACATACTAGCTCTAGGTTTTGCAATATCCCAACCAGCAGCACTAAAGGCCTCTATAAGCGTATCTCTGCGTTTTTCATAAGTCTGTCTAATCTGCTCAACGCAATCTTGATCTCCATCTAGTGCTACGGTGGCCGCTACTTGGATTGGGGTAAACATACCATAGTCAAACCACGATTTTATCTTTTTGAGTGCGGCTACTAATTTTTTATTACCACATATAAATCCTACACGCCAACCGGCCATATTGTATGATTTGGATAGTGTGTAGCACTCTACTGCGACATCTTTTGCCCCATCGACTTCAAAAATACTTGGGGTCTTATATCCATCAAATGTAAGCTCAGCATAAGCAATATCACTAATGATATAAAATCTCTCACGCTTAGCCATATCTACTAAACGCTCATAAAAACTCTTTTGGCAAGTTACAGTAGTTGGGTTATGAGGAAAATTTACTACAACATATTTTGGCTTTGGAATACTCTCTTCTATAGCATGTTCTAAATTTTCAAAAAATTTATTCTCATCTACTTCAAAATTTGCATTATAAATAAGTGGCATCTTAGTAACATTTCCACCTGCTATAATAAAAGCTTGAGTATGAATAGGATAGGCTGGATCTGGTACAATAGCTACATCGCCAGGATTTGTGATGGCTTGTACTAGATGGACAAATCCCTCTTTGCTACCCATAGTTGCGACTGCTTCGGTTTCTGGATCTAGTATTACGCCATATTTTCTTTTATACCAGTTACATATCGCAACACGAAGTTTATAAATACCTTGACTAACACTATAACCATGAGTTTTATCCTTCATAGCGCTCTCGCATAATTTATCTATAATATGCTGTGGCGTTCTACCATCTGGATTTCCCATCGAAAAATCTATAATATCAGCCCCATCTCTACGTGCTGCCATCTTAATCGCATTAACCTCGGCAAATGCGTAGTTTGGCAACCTCTCAATAGTGTTAAATCTAATCTCATCAAACATAAAAAAACTCCTTAATTTGATTTTATATATATTTTTAATCCACGCTTAATATTTTCTAAGCTAAAAGCATCATCAATTAGCATATAGTATGAATTTGGTGGAAATTTGATATATATTTCTTTTTCTGGTTTATCTGATTTAATCTGTGTAATCAAATTTAGATCCCTATCAAGTACCTTTATAACGCAAATCCAACTATCAGAAGCGTAGCTTTTTATTAAAGCCTCACTTTTGCCACTAATATTTAAAAAATATGGCTCTAATGGCTTTGCAAGGTCAAATTCGCTATCACTAATATATTGATGTGTAGATAATATAGCTTTGCTGGCATCAATACTATAAGTAAAACTAAACTCACCATCACGGTTAATATCTTTTATATAAATTTGATTCTTTCCAAGCTCTCTATAAATCGCACCTGGATCTAGCAAAAAGCGTGAATTCATAGATATTTGCCAAACTATTCCTTGAGTATCGGTCTTTAATGACTTACTCAAAAAATATGAATAGCCAAGATTTTTAAGAGCTTCAGATACACTTTTAAAAAGCAAAATATCAGAACTTGGGCTATAAAAGGCAATTTCTAAATTCACCGGCAAAGAAAAACTAAGATTTAAGAGCGAATTTACTCTTAAAGTATTTGTAATTTTAGCGTAATTTGGATTACCCCTACTATCAATAAAATCAGACTCTATAGCAAATATCTGCTCGATTTTATCTCTATTTTTAGCGTAACTTTGCTCTGAAATTATACTTTTGATATTGCTATGTAAATCAAATCCAAAACAACTAAAAGCAAAAACACAAAATAGAAACGCTACTCTTACCATTGAGAACCTTTGTTTAGTTTCACAAATTCGTCATACTCCAACTCTCTAATTGTGCCATTTTGAATTACAAATCTTAATGGCTTTTGAACGCTAAATTTCTTTTGATCCCCATCAATCTCTAAAATTAACTCGCCGTGGCCTGTTTGAATTAGTTGATCAGTGCTTAAATTTAGGTCGATAGGATTTTTAGTTGTATGAAATCTTTTATTTTTACCATCAATATCTTTAATACCAATCCATATATTTTTAGTTGGAATAATTTTAGCAATTTCATTGGTTGGTGCTGTAATCTGTGGTACTTCTACTTTTGTAGTTTCTATATTTAGAGTTTGAGTTTTTAGTTCTGTAGTCGCATTGGCCTCTATAGAAGTTGAATTTGAGTCTATTTTAGTTTGACTAGATTCAGTAGTGATATTTTCATCTTTTTGAACCACTTTTTCTATTGTTTGACTAATTGCTTCTAAATTCTCTTTAGCTGATTCTACTACGGCATTTGCTGAGTAGGTTACGCTTTGATTTTTATCAAAACTTGGTAACTCTATATTATCTAAAATATTTGTAAATTTAACTACCCAAACTAGTGCTACTATGATTAATACTACAACCAAAATTACTGTTAAAGCCATACTATTATCGGTTTTTGGTGTATATGCTGGAAGTTTTGGCGCTACTGTAAAACCTGCATTATCATCACCATTATGTTCTTTACAATACTCATTATACTCATCAATCCAGCCTTGTAAATCCATATCATATTCACGGCTTAAAATCTTAGCAAAACCAGAAGCATTTAATTTGCGAAGTTTTTCGAAATTTTTTTCACACATATATCTTAGATACTCAGTCTCGATATGAGTGTGCTTAGTTACCTCTTTTAAATCCATTTCTAAAAGTTTTTCTATACCATTAGCCATTTATAATCCTATCAAATAATATTCCAAACGCCACACTGACATTTAAGCTATCCCAGTCCTTGCGCATATTTATGCCTAGACTCTCATCGCATTTTTGCAATACCTTATTTGGTATTCCCTCGCCTTCACTACCCATAATTAAAGCAGTTTTAGGCTCAAATTCAAATTCTTTAGTATTCTTGCCTCCGGCATTTGCTGCATAAATTTTAAATCCAACTTGCTTAAGCTCATTTATAAAGCTTAACCCATCAGTGCATAAAGCAATTGGTAGTTCATACGCTGCACCGCTACTAGCACGCACTACTCCTTGCATTGCTAGGCTCTCATTTTTACCTACTATAACTATACCGCCAGCACCCAATGCATAAGCAGTCCTTACTATAGCGCCAATATTTCCTACATCACTAAGACCATATAAAATCACTAAATAATCAGACTTTTTAATCTCATTTAAATTAGCAAACTCGTAATCTTTTACCTTTGCTAAAAAGCCTTGATGATTGCCTCCACGGGCAAGCGCTTGGGCTTTTTGATTATCAACTTTTTGAATTTTCAAGCCGACTTTTGCTATTTGGCTAAATATATCTTTTTGAACCTCTTTTGCTAGATATATCTCTTCGAGCTTGTCTTTATGATGTTTTAACAAATGTAAAAATAGCTGTTTTCCATAGATAATCATAGCGATTATGGTATCTAAAAGCCCTTAAATTTTAGCTTATTTTTAGCAAAAAAAATGAATTTTTGTAAAATTCTATATTATCATTGTTAAGAAACTTCTTATGATTAATAAAATAATCATACAATAAATACTATTTTACAAAAGATCGCTTCTAATAAAGCTTTAATAATCTATATAAATTTATCCTAAAATTACCCATTTAACTGGGCATATATCTCTTTTACGCTTTTACCAGTAAGCTTGGCTAGGAGTTTAGCTTTTTGCTTTGGAGGAATGTCTAATTCATTTATATCAGCTACGCTTATAGTATTTTGGGTGTTATTTTTTGAACCATCAATTACTATACACCATTCACCTTTTAAATTTGCACTCTTAAGCATAGCAACTAGATTTTTAGCACTATTTTTAAATTTAGCTTCAAATTTCTTAGTAGCCTCTTTAATAGCAAAAATCTCCCGTTTAGGCTCTAGCTTTGCAATAGCTTCAACTAGCTGCAAGACTCTCTTTGGCGATTCATATATCACTACTGGATAAGTCAAATTTAGCGCATTTTGTATAGCTAGTTCTCTATCTCTGCCGGTATTTGGCAAAAACCCTAAAAATGTAAACTCTTTTTGCACAATTCCACTTGCTGCTACGGCTAAAAGTGCTGCATTTGCTCCACTTAATACCTCGTAATTTATACCATTTTGCTGAGCAAATTCTACTAATGCAACTCCTGGGTCGCTAATGCATGGCATTCCAGCATCGCTTACATATACTACAGTATTTTCTATTAATTTTTTAGCTTCAAATTTAGTAAAAAATTCACTCTCGTTATGAGTATGAAGAGAGTAAAATTCAGATGGATTTATATTTAGATTATATTTTGTGTTTAGAAGATTTATAAGGGATTTAGTTACTCTACTATCTTCGCAAATTATGATATCACAAAGGTTCAAGATGTCCAGGCATCTCTTTGAGATATCATCTAAATTGCCAATTGGCGTAGGAAGAAAGTAGAGCAAAAGATTATTTCATTCCGTATTTTTTCTTAAATTTATCTACACGACCAGCGCTATCTACGATCTTTTCACTACCTGTGAAAAATGGATGACAAGCACTGCAAATATCTACTTTGATTTCTGGCTTGTTTGACTTGCTAATAAATGTATTACCGCAAGCGCAGCTAACTGTGCATTCAACATACTCTGGATGTATATCTTTTTTCATTGCTTTTCCTTTTTTTGGGTTTAAAAGTTGGAATTTTATCTAAATTTGGCTTAAATTTCCTTGATTAATCTAGTCTCATTTGGTGCCATCTCTATGATCTCCCATGGTAAGCCTTGTTTATTTAACTCATCCATAAATGGTTTGGCATCGAATTCTTCCATATTAAATACCCCTTTAGCACTCCAAATTCCCTTTGCTACCATCATTGAGCCTATCATTGCTGGCACTCCTGTAGTGTAGCTAACAGCGCCAACGCCGGTTTCTTGATAGCACTCTTGGTGATCGCATACATTATAGATATAAACTTTTCTTGGCTTATTATCTTTTATGCCTGTTATCACACAACCTATATTTGTCTTGCCTTTGGTTCTAGCGCCTAGGCTTGCTGGGTCAGGTAGTAAGGTCTTTAAAAATTGAATTGGGACGATTTTAACTCCATTATGCTCAACCTCATCAATCCTTAGCATACCTACATTTTCTAGGCATTTCATATGAGTTAGATAGCTCTGCCCAAAGGTCATAAAAAAGCGAATTTGCTTTAAAGTAGGGATATTTTTTACTAAGCTCTCAAGCTCTTCATGATAGAGCAAATAGCTATCTTTTGGGCCGATTTTTGGATAATCCCAGCTAAATCCTATCTCCATCGGCTCGGTTTCTATCCATTTTCCATCTTTGTAGTATCTACCCTTTGCACTAACTTCACGTAAATTTATCTCAGGATTAAAATTCGTAGCAAACGCATACCCATGGTCTCCAGCATTACAATCCAAAATATCAATATACTCAATCTCATCAAATAGATATTGCTTCGCATAAGCACAATATACATTAGTAACGCCCGGATCAAATCCACTACCAAGAAGCGCCATAGTATTAGCAGATTTAAAATCACCATCTTTAGCCCATTGGAGTTTATACTCAAATTTAGCCGTATCTGGGTGTTCATAGTTTGCTGTATCTATATATGGAATTTTAGTTTGCGAGCATGCGTCCATAAGCGTAAGGTCTTGATATGGAAGTGCAACATTTAGTAATAAATCAGCCTTAATATTTTTAATAAGCTCTACAACAGCAGCTGTATCATCGGCGTCTATCGCCGCCGTATCGATATCCACTCCGACTTTGTCTTTGATAAATTTAGCTATTTTATCACATTTACTTTTGGTGCGACTAGCTAGAGTAATTTTGGTAAAGACTTGCGAATTCATCGCACATTTTACCGTTGCTGCTTGGCTTACTCCGCCTGCTCCGATGATTAAGATATGACTCATTTTCTATCCTTTGTCTGAATTTTTAGTAATTATAGCCAAATTTAGCTAAAATTCACTCCATACTCTAAGCAAAAATTATTTTAATAAAAAATTAATATTTTCTAAATTTGGCTTTTAAATTAGATTTGAGTCTAGGTATTGAGCTATTTTGACATAAAATATATTAAAATATAAGTTAATAATACTATTAATGGTTATATTTAAGCTCAATAATATCTACTCAACATTTTAAGTATAGGTTTAGCTAGTTCTAGCCCCTTGGAGCGATGTGAAATTTGGAGTTTGATACTCTCATCAATCTGCCCTATAGTCTTATCAAATCCATCAGGAATAAACATAAAATCATACCCAAAGCCATTATCCCCAAGCTCTCTATCGATGACTTCTCCATGCATAAATCCATGGACGCCATATCTGCCATATTTAGAGCCGATGCCGATACAGGCGGTGTAAAATGCCTTAGCGTGGCTTAAGCCTAATCTTTTTAACTCACTAATCAATTTTGCTCTATTGCTCGCATCACTTGCCCCTTCACCGCTATATCTAGCTGAGTAGATCCCAGGAGCAAAACCAAGCGCTTCAACGCTTATCCCGCTATCATCACTTAGAGCTATACACTCATTTTCAATTCCAAGCTCTTTAATCTTCTCATACACGGCATCTGCTTTTATCATCGCATTTTCATAAAAGCTCTTGCCATACTCTTGGATCTCAAAGGGCTTACATATATCACCCAAAGCCAAAACTTCAAATTGATTATAATAAGCTTTAATCTCCCTTACTTTATCCATATTATTTGTAGCTAAAACAATCTTCATCCAACTCTCCTATTTAGAATTTTTCTAACCCAAAACGCCACCAAACCCATCGCAACCACAAGGGCTAAGGCTAGCCAAAATTCATAGCTTTTATAATTTGCTATATTGCTACCTAAATTTATAAATAGCACCGCACTAATAAACTTGCCAAGCACCCCAGCAATGATAAATTTAACAAAATCAAACCTCAACGCCCCAGCCATGTAATTCACGACATTATAAGGGACAATTGGTATTAATCTAAGCAAAATTATTAGACTAAACTCATCCTTACAAAATTTATTTTTAACTCTCTCAAATTTAGCAGTGTCAAAAGCCCCACTAAAATATCTTGCGATAAAATACATTATAGCTGAGTTTATCGCAACTCCTATCATCGCACAGATTAAAGCCTCCCAAAAGCCTAAAATCGCCCCACCGCCAATAGCCAAAATCCCAGCCGGAAATAAAAATATAGGCAAAATTACCCAACACCCAATATAAATCACCCAATCAAATTTGCTAAATTCACCCATTAAATTTATCAAATCACGCTGATTTATACTACATAAAATTACCACGCAACAAAGCATAAAAACGCCAAATAAAATCAATCTAATCATAAATTTCTCTTTTAAAAGCGTAATTTTATCCAAATTTTTGCTAAATTTTGAAAATATTTAGGTATATTTAGATAGAATTCAACCAATTGTTAAATCATTATAATACTAAATTTGGATTGTTGATGAAGCTTTTTGCTAGGTATAGTGCATTTATTTATGTAAAATATTTTTTTATTATATTTATCTCATTGATTGGATTTTATGTAGTTATTGATACCCTTACAAATCTTAAAAATCTCCCAAGTAGTGCAAATTTACAACTAATTTATGTTAGTCTAACTGCATTAATTTCAATCAATTATGTATTGCCAATCTCAATAGTCTTAGCCCTAATAGCAACTATGATTAACCTAACTCGCTCCAATGAATTAGTCAGCTTCTACGCTTTAGGAATTAGCAAAAACCGCCTTATAACGCCTATTTTTACCATCACTTTACTTATTAGCTTTGGATATATCGGGCTTTGCTGCACACAGTTTGCCTACGCCAAAGAAAGACAAGAATCCTTAGAAGATTTTCAAAGCTTTGATCGCTCAACCAAATGGATATTTTTGCGCTTTGAAAATAAATTTACATATATCGAAAAACTCCTTGGCAATAAGCAGCTTGCTCAAAATGTCAGAATTTTTGATATGAATGGTTCGCAAATTATATCTCAAATAACTGCTAAAGAGGCTAGCTACAATGGCAACACCTGGATACTTAAAGATAACAACATAACTCAAATACCGCAAAATTTAAGCCTAGGTGCTACAGGGTTAGAGCGTAGCTATGCTGATGAGATAGTAATCACAAATAGCTTCCGCCCACGCATAATAGAAAATATCGAAAATAAAGACAATCTCTACTCCATCATAGATGCTATTGACTCCATAAATACACTTAAAAATGAAAATATAAACATTGCTAAGATAAAATCTGTACTATATTCAATGATATTTTTCCCACTTTTTGCTCCATTTATGGTGCTAATTTTATACTATTATATGCCTGTTACTGGGCGTTTTGCTAGCTTAGCTATTGCTAGTTTTGGGGCGATTTTTATCTCGCTTTGTATTTGGGGTGTTTTATTTTTACTTATTCGTCTTAGTATTAATGGTGCTATTGCTGCTGAGATTGGTATTATTTTGCCTGTTATTATTTTGATGCTATTTGCTGGATATCAGTTTTATAAACATAGGTAACATATCTATATCATAGCAATTTAGAGTTGAAATTTATAAATTTTGCCTAAAAAATAAAAGATACTTAAAAAAATTATATAATAAAGAAAGTTTATATATTTGCTCTATTATTGCTTTATTATAATTAAAAAATGATACTAATAAATTTAATATCATTAAACTTAATCAAACTAAAATAAAAACTAGTAAATTTGTAAATTTTTACTCTACCCCCCCCCTACAAAATCACAAATTTAGGTTATAATATCGATTGGAATACATATAACATAATGGGGGTTTATCATGTTCTCAAATCTTAAAGTTGGTGCCAAAATATCACTAATTGTTGGCGCTGTAGTTTTTGTTGGCTTAACTGCCCTTACTATACTAATTGGCAATAATGCATCAAAGGTGATTAAGCACGAGTCTGACATCACTCTAACTCAAGCTAGTCACCGATATGCTGAGCATGTTCTAACTATTTTTAGAGAGATGGATTCACTCACTAAATCTACTGCTAATATTATCGGCCTTGACCTTGGCTCTCGTCATGCTAATATGCAAGATACTATAGATGATTTAAGCACTTCATTTGATTCATCTAACTATGCTGAGTATGCATACATCTATCTATTAGATCCAAATGATAGCTTTAAAAATAGCGATTATATAACTAAAGATAATCACTTTGCACTATTTTTAGCAGATACAAATCGCAATCTTAAAAACGGAATAGAGGTACATAAAACTACTGAAGCATTCCTAGCTGATACATCTATTAAAGATGTTATAACAACTAAAAAGCCTGTAATTGGCGAGCCTAAACACTACAATATAAATGGGAATGATGTATTTGCAACTGATATAGCCTATCCACTAATAAATAATGGTAAATTAATCGGTGTAGTAGGATATATGTATAATCTAAAATATATGACTACATATCTAGATAATAAAGAATTTAGTCTATTTGAAGGCGATGTACGCTACATTTTAAGTGCAGAATCTAGACTAGCTACTCATCACAATCCGCAGTATTGGGGTAAAAAACTAGGCGAGTTTAATACCAACCCTACAACCAAATTAGCCCTAGAGGCGATTCAAAATAAACGCGTAACTATTATCGATGAATACTACACTATCCGTGGTGAAGCAACCAAGGCAATTATCACTCCATTTTCTATTGGCGAGCTTGGAACTTGGTATATGCTTATCAATGCTCCGCTTGATGAGATTCAAAAACCGATGCGTATCTTAGTATATGAGATTATTGGGGTGTCAGTTGTAGTGCTTATTATACTTCTTGTTTGTGTTTATATGATTACTAATAGATTAATTACTGCTAGACTTAGCCGTCTATCTGGACTGCTTTTAGCATTCTTTAAATATATCAACCACGAAGAAAGGTGCGCGCCAAATACTATACCACCTACATCAAATGATGAGATTGGCGCAATGGCATCAGCAATAAACTCTAACATCTTAAAAACTCAACAAGGTTTACAAAAAGATGCTGAGGCTATTAGTGAGGCAGCTAATACAGCTAAATCTGTAGAAAATGGCGACCTAACAGCAAGAATCAAACAAAACCCAAATAACCCTCAGCTAATCGAACTTAAAAATGTACTAAATAATATGCTAAATGTACTAGAGGCTAAAATCGGTGGTAATATGAATGAGATTCATAGAGTATTTGAATCATATAAAAATCTAAATTTTACTACTCAAGTCTCAGGTGCTAAAGGTGATGTAGAGACTACTACAAATATTTTAGGTGAAGAGATTAGAAAAATGCTAAACTCATCTGCTAGCTATGCTCAAGATCTAGCCAAACAAACTGATAATCTAAAAGAGTCAATGCAAAAGCTATTTGATGGCTCAAACGCTCAAGCAAATTCACTAGAGCAATCAGCTGCGGCTATAGAGGAGATATCAAGCTCTATGAGTAGCGTAAATGATAGAACAACTGAAGTGGCTAGACAAGCAGAAGATATCAAAAACATAGTAGGCGTAATAAAAGATATAGCAGACCAAACAAATCTACTAGCACTAAATGCAGCCATAGAAGCAGCTCGTGCTGGTGAGCATGGTAGAGGCTTTGCTGTTGTTGCTGATGAAGTAAGAAAACTAGCTGAAAGAACTGGTAAATCTCTAAGTGAAATCGAAGTAAATGTAAATGTATTAGTTCAAGGTGTAACTGAAATGAGTGAATCTATAAAAGAACAAACTCAAGGTATCGCCCAAATCAATGAAGCTATCGCTCAATTAGAAAGCGTTACTCAAGACAATGTTACTGTAGCAAATGATACAAATACTATCACCGCTAGAGTAAATCAAATTTCAGCTAACATCCTTGATGATGTAAATAAAAAGAAATTCTAAAATCTCTTAGGAGAGGTCATCCTCTCCTTGATTATAAAATCTTTAACATAGTCTTATTAATTTGCTTTGATTTACTAAATTTAAATTATAAATTTTAGATATTTTGATTAAAAATCTTTAGATTAAAATCATTTTAAATAGTAGGTGAATTATTTTAAATCCCAAAAGATTGCCACGCTAAATATACGCAGCAATCAAATTTAATCTATTTTAGCCGTTCTAGACGCTCTTTTTTAGTGCCAATTTCAGTAATTTGTACGCCAAAGTTTCCATCAACGATAACAACCTCACCAAGCGCAATTGGCTTATCTCCTATTAATACTTCTAGCGGGTCATTAGCTAGCTGATTTAGCTCTATGACTGAACCAATATCCATTGATAATACATCTTTTAGTAGCATCTTTTTTGAGCCGATTCTTACACGGATTGGCAAACGCACATCTAAAATTAATCCGATATTTTTAATCTCATCACCAATATCATGTTTTTCACTTTTAGAGCCTATAGTTTTATTAAAGTATTTATAAAACGAATAATCAATACAAATACCTATCATTTCATTTAAATCCATTAGCTCAACATGGTATAAAAATAACTTCTCAAATGAGCTAAAATCTAAAATTTGATTTTCATCGATATACTTTACAGCATTGATTGTAAATGTAATCTTTGGCATATCTTTGGCTGCTCCAAGACTTGTAGTCATAGCGCTTAATAAATTAGAAAATATCTCCTTGCTAGCATCTAGCTCATCATCGCCAATTATCGTGCTACCACTTGGTTTTTCATCGCCTAGCATTAGATCATTTATTGCAGTTAATAAAACTGGTGTAGCTACTAAATTTATCTTACCCATTATATCACCATTTAGTGTTACACTAGCGATTACGGCTGGAGTTTTGATACCATTTTGAGTTGGAGCATCATACTCTGCTCCTTCAGATATTACCGGTGTAACTCCGGTTAACCCTTCTATAGTTGCACTTAACTCATTTGTAAATATTTCAAAAAATCTAGTCATCATATTCATCCTCTTCTTTAGTTTCTTCTTCTGGTTCTGGCTCTTTATATGACATTAGTTTGGCTTTTCTCTCCTCTTCATATTGTTCTAGGATAGCCTTTATTTCATCACGATCAGTTTTGATTAACTGTTCTAGCTTGATAGATTTGCTAAAGCGGTGAATACCAATTTGAGCTAAGAATACCTCTTTTTTATCTATACAGACAACTGCTTTATCATCGGCATTACGATCAAGTCGCAAGATATCACCAACTTCTAAATTTAAAAATTCATTTACGCTAATTACGGTCTTTCCTAAAATCGCCTCATATAATACCTCAGCACGGCCAATAAGTGTTTTTAACTCTTTATTTCGGCTCTTTTTAGCACTAGTTTCACCTAGCATAATATCACGATTAGCCAAACGGCTAAGTATTGGCTCTAGATATATAACTGGATAACATAAGCTTATCATACCACTAGAGTTTCCAATAATAATCTCCATAACAACCATAATAACAATCTCATTTTGGCTAACGATTTGGACAACATTTGGACTAGACTCTTTAGCTTCTACATTTGGATACATATCTGTAATCATTGCCCAAGACTCTTTTAAACGCTGCATAATAATACGCAAAATAGCATCCAAAAGATTAACCTCAATATCAGTTAGCTCCCTATTGTTACTCTCAAATCCATCACCATTACCACCAAGCAACCTATCAATCATAGGAAATGCTATACTAGGATTAACCTCTAAAACGCAGTTGCCATCTAGCGGTTTAATAGAAAATACATTAAAGCTTGTTGGGCTTGGCAAACTCATTAAAAACTCGCCATAAGTCATCTGATCAACTGAGTGTAGCCTAATCTCAACAATACTACGCATAATGCTTGAAATTTGAGACGCAAGGTTTCTTGCAAGCTTATCGTGAATACCTTTGACAGCCCTTAGCTGCTCCTTACTAACCCTATTTGGACGTTTAAAGTCGTAGATTACAACCTGTTTTGGCTCTTCCAAATTACGCTCAGATGAATTGCTGCTTTGACTATCGCCATCATCATCTACAACTTGCAAGAGTGCATCTATCTCTTCTTGACTTAGAATATCTGCCATTAAAAGCCTAGCCTTTCTCGAATTTTTATTATCAATCTTTTATGAATTTGACTAATTCTTGATTCTGTGATATTTAAAATTTCGCTTATTTCACTTAAATTTAACTCTTCATAATAATAAAGCTGAATCACCAACTGATCCCTTTGACTAAATTCACTCAAAACCAGCTTTATATGCTCGATTAGCTCCTCTTTTTCTATCTGTGCCTCGGTATCATAATCGCTTAATATATTAAACTGATCTTCTAACCTAAGAACAGATGTTAGATCGCTTAAGCTTCTAACCTCTTTAATCTTGCTTACATCTTCATTTAACGCACTAGCTAAATACTCATTGCTTGGCTCATATTGATGTTTGCTATAGTACTCATCTACTAATCGATCTATATCTTTAACCAGTTTACGATTCTGTCTGCTTAGCGTATCTAAACTTCTTAGGTAATCAAGCATTGAGCCTTGAACTCTATGCTTTGCATAACCCCAAAAATTATCATTTTGATTTTTATCATAACTATGGCTAAGACGTACCATAGCCTCTGTACCAATACTTATTAAATCGCTTACTTCAATCGAACTTGGCAAACGAGATTTGAGTCTACACGCCATAGC
The DNA here is from genome assembly GCF_002139495.1 of Campylobacter sp. P0085. Classification (NCBI taxonomy): domain Bacteria; kingdom Pseudomonadati; phylum Campylobacterota; class Epsilonproteobacteria; order Campylobacterales; family Campylobacteraceae; genus Campylobacter; species Campylobacter sp. P0085. The sequence goes on from NZ_MJKB01000007.1 coordinate 29,243, forward strand.
TCTAAGAGCTGGCATATATGCGATTACTAGCTCATCTTGCTCTTTTTTTATCTGTGTTTTATAGGCTTCAAGCTGCTTTTTCTTTATTGGATTCATGCTTTTTACCTGATCTTTTGAGCTTTTGGTCTAGATGACGAATGAGTGTCTCTAACCTACGCTCCCTAACAGCAAGCTCTGTAAGCAAATAGTCGTTAACCTCTTCATGATGCTCTTTATTAAATATTTTTAAACCAATCCTTTTAGTATCTATATAATTCATTACCACAATATGAATAACAATATAAAAGAAAAATGTGATCAGCAAAGTATATATAACAAACTCTACAGGCTCCTCGACTTTTACGACGACAAACATCAATCCAACAAAAAATCCACACACTGTAAAAAATGCTATATAATTATCTGGTCTCACGGTAATCCTTTTTAAAACTGCTCCACTAAACGCTTAAAAAAGCCAGCAAAGCTTCTATCTTCACTGGTATCAAGCACTTTCCGTTCCAATTTCTCAAGGAGATTATTTGCTGCTTGCTTAAGCTGATAAGTAGCTAATGAATGCGGAGCTTCGCTGCTAAAAAGTGTCCGTATCTTAATGCTTCTAGATACAACCTTATCACTTGGAATCCAGCCTAAAAGATTTAAATTTAGCCTATGCGAAATATTTTTATCAGCAACAGTTTTTATAGTTTGAAAAATCTTTTGAGCTTCATCTGCGTTTTTAGTCTGATTAATTAGCATAAAGACATCGCTTTTCATCTTTGAAATCACCTTAATAGTCGCATATGCATCGGTGATAGCTGCGGGATCAGGCACGGTTACAACGATAATCTCATCACACGCTTCTAAAAATACTTGCGTACTAGATCCAATCCCAGCACCAGTATCAATGATAACAAAATCCACATCTTTTAAAATTGAGGCTTGATTTAAGAACTTTTCGTATAAAAACTGATCATTAAATTTAAAAATCTCATCACCGCTCTCACCAGGAATTAATGTCAAATTTGGTTTAACTTTAATTAAAATATCTTCAAGCGGACACTCGCCTTTTAAAACATCTAGCATATTTTTGGTAATTTTCACATTTAGTAAAACATCTAAATTCGCAAGACCAATATCAGCATCAAATAATACTACTTTATAACCATTTGTTGCTAAAAGATTAGCTAAATTTGCACTAACTGTGGATTTACCTACGCCACCTTTTCCACTAGTAACTGCGATGAAATGAGTAGATTTTTTAATCTTTTGAGCTATCATTAACTCTCTTAATTTATCTGCTTGATCCATCATCCTCTCCTTTAAATCCATCTAAAACGCAACTAACCAAAAAGTCGCTCTTAGCTTCCATAATATCATCTGGGACATTTTGACCTGTTGAGAAGAAGCTCACCGGTGTACCAGTTTCATATATAAGTGAAAATATATTACCAAATATCTTTGTCTCATCAAATTTTGTAATTATAAGAGTATCAATTTCTAAAGTTGAAAAATTATTATAAATCTCTAGCAAATCATCAATTTTTGAACCGGCTGAAACGACTAAATTTACATCAACTTGATTACCGCACTCTTTTAAAAATGTATTAAGACGAGTTAATTTTTCTCTATCATACTGACTACTTCCCATAGTATCAATTAAAATTACATCGCAGTTTGATAAACTCTTAAGCGCTGAGCGAAAATCCTCAGGCTCAATCGCATCAAGAATTGGGATATTCATAATCTTAGCATATTGAAATAGCTGTTCAACCGCACCAAGCCTATAAGTATCAAGCGTGATAATCCCTGTCTTATATCTAATACTACCGCCATGAGCAAATTTATACGCAAGTTTTGAGAGAGTTGTTGTCTTACCTACGCCAGTTGGACCTACTAACATCATAATTCTTTTCTTTTTAGGGTCAAAGCTTTCACTTCTACATGGCAACATATTACGCAAAAGTGAGTAGAAATATCTCTTTACAGTTACTGGATTGCTTTTCATCGATGATGGCATATTTTCGATTGTAGCTTGCATTATACCCTTTAGATGCTCGTACTTCATTCCACTTTGTTTGGCTAGCTTGTATATTGTAGAAAATTCAGGCGGAATAATTATATCATCACGATTTTCAGCCTTATCATCCCATATCATATCAGCAATCATAGAGATTTTTTGATTTAGCTTACTTACCTCTTTGGCTACTTCATCAATCTTTTTGTCATATTCTGGGCTTTTATACTCGCTTAATTCGTTGCTTACCCCTGCTACTTTTCCAATCTCTTTAGCAACCTGAGATATATTTAATAATATATCATTATTATCTCTTGGTTTTTCTTCTATAGTATCTAGCCCGCCTTGTTCAAATCTTGATGCTGGGCGTGGGCTTTGGGTTGAACCAAGAGTATAAGCCTCAATTTGTTTTTGAATTTGATTGATTTGAGCCTGTTTTTTCTGTGCTTGGCTTGGCTGAGGAGTATCCTCTTCAACGCTAACTAAAATCTCATAAAGAGGCTTTTTATTTAGCGTTTTTGGCTGAATTTGCTTAGTTGTTACAAGCATAGCACTCTCACCACACTCCTCTTTAGCTTTCTTAAGTGCTTCAATCGCACTCTCTCCTGTAAAAGTCTTTAAAACTGTTGCCATCATATTCCTTTCATAAGACCTAATGGGATAAATACACTTGGGCGACTATTAGCTCCTGGGTGAGGTAGGATTAATTCTTCATTATTATAGCTTTTAGCACTAAAGTATAGTATATCCAAATCTAGTGTTCTAGGTGAGTTTTTAAACTCCCGTTTGCGTTTAAATCGCCTCTCGAATCTCTGCATAATCCTTAAAACTTCCTTAGCATATAAGGAAGTTTTAAGGATTATAACAGCATTTATATAATCTCTGCTAGCATAACCAAACGCTTTATTTACCAGCATTGGTGAGCTTTGCACAATGGCAAATCTCCTATCTTTTAAAATTAAATTTAAAAATCTATCAAAAATCATAGAGGTATTACCGATATTTCCGCCTAGACCAATAATTGCGGTATATTTATGTGGGGTATAATTGTTAAATTTGCGCGGGAAATAAGCGCTTTTTAACAACATTTTAGCTCCATCGATTTTAATTGTTTTCATTAAAGAACTTCGCACCCATCATTTGTAACAACTACGACATCTTCAATTCGTATACCAAACTCATTTTCTAAGTAGATCCCAGGCTCTATACTAAAGACCATTCCAACCTCTACTGGAGAGCTATTTCGTGGGCTAATTATTGGAAATTCATGAATATCAAGACCCACGCCATGCCCTGTTGAGTGAAAAAACTTATCACCATAACCGCTTTTTGCAATAAATTCCCTAGCCGCTGCATCAATATCACACGCTCTAACACCTGGCTTTACCGCTTTTATAGCTAAATTTTGCGCCTCTTTGACTATCTGATATATCTCATTTTGCTTTGAATTTGTAAATTTTTGCTCCTTACTAAAGCTAAAACCATCTCTAAATTCAACCGTTCTAGTACGATCTGAGCAATACCGATGATATTTTACCCCAGCATCTACTAAAAGCAGATCGCTATCTTTTATACACTCATCTAGTGGAAGAGCATGTGCTTTGGCTGCATTTGCATTTATTGCAGTAATTGGATCAAAGCTAAGACCTAAATTTCCACCATCTCTTAAGATATTTCCAGCATTAAAGTTAATTAACTTCTCGCTCATTCCAGCTATTATCGCTCCAGCAAGCTCATCAAATTTACTAGCTCCAAGCTGCGCTGCATAGCGTAAAATCTCAATCTCATCACTACGTTTTATCTGTCGTTTTAACTTTGAGAATTCATTCTTTGCCTTGAAATTTATATGCAAATCACGACTTAACTGGCTAAATTCAAAATAGCTAAAATCACTTGGATTAAACATTAACTCCTTAATACCAAAGCGGCGCAAAAGCAGCCTTGCATCTTTTATTATATCTTTTGATTCGATCACTTCGCAATTTTGCGCTACAGCCCTAGCCTCGATAGCATAGCGAGAATCGGTAATAAAAAACCCCCTCTGACCAAATTTGATAAAAATTTCATTATCGCAACTATAGCCGCACTCAAAATATACTGCGTTTTCGTTTTTTAAGATATAATTATGCATCATTTGATGCTGCATCCATTCGCTTAATTTGTTCAAAAATTTGAAGCATTCCAATCATAGCTAGATGATAACCAATTGGCCCAAATCCAGCGATATGTCCTGAACATACTGGTGCTATTAAGCTTTTATGGCGGAACTCTTCTCTTTGATAAATATTGCTAATATGCACCTCAAGTACAGGCAAACCAACTGAAGCAATAGCATCCCTAATAGCAATTGAAGTGTGAGTGTAGGCCGCTGGATTTATTATAATTCCATCAAATTCGCCTAAGCATTCTTGAATTTTATCTACGATTTCACCCTCAAAATTACTTTGAAAAAACTCAATCCCAACTCCAGCTTGATCAGCTACAGCTTTCATCTGCTCATGAATATTTTCCATTGTCATAACACCATAAATTTTGCGTTCACGCTTTCCAAGCATATTAATATTTGGCCCTTGGATTACCATAATTTTCATATTTTTCTCCGATAAAAAATTGCATGGCAATTATTTTACAAAATATTGGCTAAATTTTGGCTATAATGTACGCTTTTTAAGGAAAAAATATGAAAATATTAAAAGCTAAATTTATAATTTTATGTAATGAGAGCTTTGATGTGGTTCAAAATGGGGCAATTGCCTTTGATAAAACCATACATAAAATTGGCAAATTTGATGAGTTAATAGCTAGATTTAGTGATGCTGAGATTTTAGATTTTAGCGATGATATTGCTATGCCTGCTCTTATAAACTCACATATTCATCTTGAGTTTAGTGCTAATAAAACTACACTTGAATATGGTGATTTTTTACGCTGGTTAAAGAGCATTATCGCTAATGGTGACACCCTAGCAAATAATGATAAAAATAGTGCTATAAAAAGCGCTATTGCAACACAGCTAGATGCAGGTGTTAGTACAATTGGAGAGATTTCTAGCTATGGTATTGATGCGCTACACTGCGCTAATTCACCTATTAGGACAGTATATTTTAGTGAAATTTTAGGATCAAATCCTGCTTTAATAGAACAACAATGGAATGAATTTTTAGAGCGTTTTAATGTTGCAAATGAGCTAAAAAGCGATCTATTTATACCAGCTATTAGCGTGCATTCACCTTATTCTACCCATATAGAATTAAGCAAAAAAGCCTTAAAATTGGCTAAAGATAATGGCATGATAGTTGCTACGCATTTTATGGAGAGCATACATGAAAAAATTTGGCTTGAGAATAGCAGCGGTGAATTTGGTGAATTTTTTAAAGGTTTTAATAAAAATGCTACGCCATTTTATACGCCAAAATCTTTTATAGAGCTTTTTGCTGATATTCAAACTCTATTTATTCACTCTATTTTTGCCGATAATTATATAAATTTAATGGATAAAAATCTCCATTCAATCATAAGCTGCCCAGTCTCAAACCGTCTATTAAGTTCTAAATTTAATCTACAAAATGCCTTAAACAATAACATAAACATAGCCTTTGCCACAGATGGTTTAAGCTCAAATATAAGCTTAAATATCTGGGATGAGCTGCGTGCTGGCCTAATGGCTCATAGTGATATAGAACTTAGCAAATTTGCCACATTTGCACTAAAATCAGTTACTAGCAATCCAGCTAAAGCTTTGGGCTTAAACCTAGGTGAGTTAAAAGCCGGAAATATCGCTGATATCGCAGTTTTTAATGGGTTTGAATTAAGCGATATAAGTCAGCTTTGTATCGAGCTTATACTACATACTAAAAGCGCTAAAGCGCTATACATAAAAGGAGAAAAATGCAACTATTAAAAAGTATATTTGCCTTTATTAAAGGTATATTTAAATTTATTAATGAGTATTTTAAAAGTATGATTTTTGTACTAATTGTTCTATTTATTATAGCTAGTAGCGGCGAAAAAAGTAGTGCAAATTTAATAGAAATTAGCCTTGAAGGGGCTATTATGGATGAAAGAGAGCTTTTAACTCAAATAGACTTAGCCAAAGATCCAAATATAAAAGGTGTGTTAATAAATATTGATAGCCCAGGTGGAGAGATGAGTGCAAGTGTAGCTATAAGTGATGCTATAAAAGAGCTATCCACACTAAAACCAGTTATTGCCTATGCTAGTGGAACGATGGCTAGTGGAAGCTACTATGCTGGTATTGGAGCAAATAAAATTTATGCTAATCGTGCTAGTTTTATTGGCTCAATAGGCGTGATAATGCAGACTCCAAATACCGAAGAACTAGCCAAAAAAATTGGAATCTCAACTCAAGTAGTAAAGGCTGGAGAATTTAAAGAGGCTGGCACATTCACACGCAGCTGGAATAGCGATGAGAGAGCAGCCTTACAAGGCTTAGTAAATAAGAGCTACGAATTATTTACCAGTGATGTAGCAAATGCCCGTGGGCTGGATTTAAACTCAAGCAAACAATGGGCAAATGCTAGAGTTTTTTTGGCTCAGCAAGCACTAAATTTAGGACTAATAGATGGTATAATGAGTATAAATAACGCTAAAAAAGAGCTAGAGATACTAAGCGGTGTAGCTACTCCTGTATGGTATGAAGCTCCAATGGTACAAAAATTTATAAATAACATCGCCAAACAAAGCGCAAATTTAATAATCACAACTTTAAGTCAAAGGAGCATATTGTGGCAGTGGTAGAATCTGTAAATATTGGTATTATCAGGGATTATGGTGATTTTCGTAGTGCTATGGATAAGCACTCAGTAAGTAGCATTGAGATTGATTTTACAGGTATAGTAGGCGATATGCTAAGCGATATAATCCATCATGGCGGTGAATTTAAAGCTGTCTTTGCTAATGCAGTAAGTAATTATGCAGCTTTTAATAAGTTTGCTAGTAGAGAGCTTAAATTTGGACAGATGGGAGAGAATCTAAGCATCACTATATTAGATGAGAAAAGTGTATGTATAGGCGATATTCACCAAATCGGTAATGCACTTTTACAGGTGAGCGAACCTAGAAAACCTTGCGTAAAACTAAGTAAAATTATAGCTAGAGGAATGACTAAATTTATATTTGAAAATGGGCTCAGTGGATGGTATTATCAAGTTTTAGAACCAGGAACGGTATGTCCAGGCGATAGTGTAAAAGTAGTTCATAAAGATACAAATCAACTAAGTGTCATGGAGTTAAATATGCTATTTTTTGCCCCAAAAGATAATATAAATCTACTACAAAAGCTAGAACGAGTACATATACGAGATGAGTGGCGTGATAGTATTACAACTAGACTAAAAGGGATTTATGATAATTCTTATATGGATAAACTCTAAGAAATACTATTTAAAAGATTATTATACCTAGATAATAAACCCTCGCAATGGCTAAGCATTGCGAGTAAATTTAAGCTATTAAAGACTTAAATTTAAGCTACTGTAGTAGTCTTAATATATTTTGTTGTACAGCATTTGCCTGACTCATAGCGTAGCTTCCACTTTGGGCTAGTATGTTAAATTTAGAGAAGTTTGCACTCTCACTAGCAAAGTCTACATCTCTTATTTGAGATTCAGCTGATTTTACATTTACTTGGGTAACTGTAATATTATTTATAGTAGCTACTAATTGATTTTGTACTGAACCTAGGTCAGCTCTTAGCTTGTCTAGAGTTTTTCTAGCTGCTTCAGCTACATCTATCATAGCTTGAGCACCTGCATATGTATTAACTCCTCCAGCTTGAGCTGTTCCAGTAGATGCTTCGCCGCCTCTAAAAAAGCCCATTGCGTTAGCCGTATCTGAAACAATTGTTCCTGCGTTCATATATTTTAAATTTACTGAAGCTTGAGCATAACCAGTTGATGCATTAGCAGCGGTTATCATAGCGTCACCAGCAGTAAAACCAGATACTAAGGATATACCACCTAAACCAACTTTAATATCTCTAGCATCTTGGCGAATAAATGTGATTTGACCTAAATAAACCGTACCAGCCGAATGTGCATCTCCAGCTAATGAAGCACCCGTTTTAGCACCAAATACAGTATTAGCACCAGTAGATGTTGAACCAAGCCTAATAGCTCTACCATCTTTAGCAGCTAAAACTAGTCTACCATTTTCTAGGCTTGCTTCTACTCCGGTTTCATCTTTTTTAGCGTTAATTGCACCGATTAGAGCGTTGTCGCTATCATTAGCTTTTACGGTAATATTACCGATTTTTACACCATTAATCATAAAATCTTTAATTGTACCAGCAGCAATTGCTTGGCCAAATATTTGCGTATTATTAACTTCAGCTCTTATACCAGTTTTATCGCTTACACCATTCATCATTTCAGCTACAGCTTTTAAACCATCTGTTTGTAATGTTTTTGCGCTAATAGTTTGAAATACATAACCACCCGGATATCCATCGATTCCGCTAAGTTTTACAACTGCATCTGCCATTTGAGAAATATTAGAAGCTACCACATTTTTTAGTGTCTCAAACCTAGTATGCCCAATTGTATTTGAGTTTGTAGCACCTATGCTTACTTTTGCAGTTTCATTACTATAAGCACCAATTTGGAAGTTTTTGTTTGAAAAATTTCCATTTAGTAGTTGTTGGCCATTAAAGCTTGTAGTAGTAGCTATCATATCTAGTTCTTCAAGAAGTCTGCTAATATCATTTTGAAGAGCTCTTCTAGAATCAGCATTT
>NZ_MJKB01000008.1:0-20421 GCF_002139495.1 Campylobacter sp. P0085
CTAGCCCAAAGTGGAAGCTACGCTATGAGTCAGGCAAATGCTGTACAACAAAATATATTAAGACTACTACAGTAGCTTAAATTTAAATCTTTAATATCTTAAATTTACTCGCAATGCTTAACCATTGCGAGGGTTTATATACAATATATCAATCTTTTTATATTATCAATTTCAAATATTATTTTAGGATTTTATCTAGATTTAAATAGTATAGTAATCAATCTAATTATTAGAAGTTATTTTGGATTTATTTTATAATTTATCAGTTTGGTAGGTGGACATCTATGAAATGCACCTACCTAATTAATATGCTTGTAGCGTTATTTTTTAGGTGTTACAAGCATATTTACATAACGACCCTCAAGAACTGGAGCTTTATCTCTATCTGCATATTCTTGAATCATCTCCCAAATCTTTTCAAGCATATTTACGCCAAGTTCTGGGGTAGACATCTCACGCCCCTTTAAAAATACTCTAAATTTAACATACTTGCCCTCAGATAAAAACTCTTGAGCGTGTTTTATCTTATAGTTTATATCATTTTGTGCAATTTTGGCGGAAAGCTTAATCTCTTTTATCTCTATTACTTTTTGCTTTTTCTTAGCCTCTTTTTGCTTTTTCTCTTGTTGATAACGGAATTTACCATAATCCATTATCTTACATACTGGTGGTTTAGCATCGGCTGCTATCAAAACTAGATCTAATCCCATTTTATTAGCGATATCTAACGCTTCATCTCTACTGATAACACCATACGCAGTGCCATCATCTCCTACACATCTAACCTCGCTTGCGCGAATTTCATCATTTAGATAAACCTCTTTATCTTTGCTCAAATATTCACCTCGTTTAATTTGGTTTGGACTAAGCTATAAAAATCATCTAGACTTATATCCTTTTGTTCTCTAGCTCTACGATCACGCAGTGCTACACCTCTATTTGCCACCTCATTATCGCCAAGTACTATTATCATAGGTACTCTTTGTTTTTCTGCATTTCTAATCTTTTTATTTAGTGTCTCATTTTTGCTAAAGATTTCACTATCTATATTCATATCAAGTAATTTTGCATAAATCTCTTTAGCATACTCTTGATGAGCTTCACCAATTGGTATGATCACAACCTGAGTTGGCGCAATCCAAAATGGCAATTCACCAGCAGTATGTTCAAGTAAAATCCCAATAAATCTCTCAAAGCTTCCTAGAATTGCACGATGAAGCATAACTGGCTGTTTGCGTTCATTGTTTTCATCAATATATTCTAGATTAAATCTTGCTGGAAGGTTAAAATCTACTTGAATAGTGCCACACTGCCATTTTCTTTTAAGGGCATCTGTAATTTTAATATCTATTTTTGGCCCATAAAACGCACCGCCACCTTCATCAATACCATATTTTAATCCCTTTTCATCTAAAGCATCTTTTAAGGCTTTTGTAGCGATCTCCCATACCTCATCATCGCCAACAGCCTTAGCTGGTTTGGTAGAAATCTCCATCTCATAGCTAAATCCAAATGCATTCATAAGAGTATCAACAAAACTTAAAATCTCATAAACATTTTCTTTAATCTGGCTTGGCATACAAAATAGATGTGCATCATCTTGAGTAAATTCACGCACTCTAAATAACCCATGTAGTACTCCGCTCTTTTCGTGTCTATGCACTACGCCATACTCAAAAAATTTAAGCGGAAGATCTCTATAGCTTCTAATTTCACTTTGATAAACTTTAATATGGCCTACGCAATTCATTGGTTTAATACCATACTCTTGATCATCAATTACTGTAAAGTACATATTTTCTTTATAATTAGCATAGTGGCCACTTGTCTTCCAAGCATCGCTTTTTAAAATCTCTGGTCCACGCACTGGCTCATATCCACGAAGTCTATGAGTGCGATATAGTTTATGCTCTAAGCGGCTTCTAAGCCTTGATCCATTTGGTAGCCAAATAGGGAGTCCAACACCAACGCTCTCATCAAAGGTAAAGAATTTCATCTCTGTGCCAAGTTTACGATGGTCACGTTTTTTAGCCTCTTCGATAATTCTAATATGCTCATTTAGACTTTCTTTATCAGCGTAAGCTGTACCATAAATTCTAGTTAGCATCTCACGATTTTCATCACCGCCAAGATATGCCCCAGCTATTCTAGTAAGTTTAAAAAATCTAGCAAAAATTGTATTTGGAATATGTGGCCCACGACAAATATCTTCAAAACCACCTTGAGAATACAGGCTTACAGCACCATCTGGAATTCTTTTTAATACCTCTTGTTTTAGGTCATCATCGGCGTATTTTGCAGCTACTTCTGATTTAGTTGAATTTATTTTTACAATTGGAGTTTTAGCTAAGGCTAACTCTTTCATTTTTTTCTCAATTATAGCTAAATCATCTTCGCCTAGTTTGCTACCATCGCTTTTGCTTACACGCATATCGTAGTAAAATCCATCCTCAATAGCAGGTCCAACAAAAAATTTAACATTAGGATAAAGCTCCTTAATCGCTGCAGCCATTAAGTGCGCACATGAGTGGCGTATAATCTCTAGCGCCTCTTTAGAGTTGTCAAATTTAATCTCGCTACCACCTCCGGTGTAGCTTTGAGTATCTACTATCTCTCCATCTACATTATATCCAATAATCTCGCTCATCGACTCTCTTTTTTCAAAAATAACAAAATGTTAGATTTTATCTAATTGTATTTTAACTTAAACTGAATTTTAATAAAATTTAAGCTAATACCGTTTAGCAATTTAAGCCAAAAATATATATAATTCCAAATTTAATCATAATAAAAGGTAGACAATGCTTCTTTTAAATCCTGTAGTTATTGGCGTGATTGTAATGTGTACGCTGTGTCTTTTAAGATTTAATATCTTATTAGCTATTCTTATCTCTGCATTGATAGCTGGAGTAAGCGCAAATATTGATATTATTACTACAATTAACATTTTAATCAAAGGTATGCAAGGCAATCTTGAGACTGCTCTTAGCTATATTCTTCTTGGTGCGTTAGCCGCTGCTATTGCTATGAGTAATCTAACTGCAATTTTAATTCACTATGTAAGCCAATTAATTAGCAAAAAAACATTTTGGTTTGTGCTTACAATTGCATTTGTAGCATGCTTTTCACAAAATTTAATTCCGGTGCATATTGCATTTATTCCTATTCTTATTCCGCCACTTTTAGCACTTATGAATAAAATGCAAATTGATAGGCGAGCTGTAGCGTGTGCTTTGACTTTTGGGCTGAAGGCTCCATATGTAAGTGCTTCGGTTGGATTTGGGCTAATTTTTCATAATATCTTAGCCAAGGAGATAAGCCAAAATGGACTAGAGACTAATCTATCTGATATTAGCTCTGTTATGTGGCTTGGTGGAGTAGCGATGCTTATTGGGCTATTTTTGGCGATTATCTACTATCGCACGCCACGCAGTTATAAGCAAAGCTCTATGGAAGCTAAAGAGCTTTACGATAGTAATCTTGATATTAAAATGAGCAAGAAAGAGTGGGTTTTACTTATTGGTGTTGCGATTGCCTTTGGTGTTCAATTATGGAGCGATTCTTTGCCGCTTGGTGGATTGATGGGGCTTATTTTTATGGTAGCTTTTGGTGGGATCGAATATAAAAAGATTGACAAAGTAATGGAAAATGGCCTAAGTATGATGGCATTTATTGCGTTTATTATGCTTGTTGCAGCTGGGTTTGCTTCGGTGATTAGAGAGACTGGTGGGATTGGTGAGCTGGTTGAATTTGCTACTGCAATTAGTGGCGGTAAGCTTGGCGGAACGATTATTATGCTAGCTATTGGGTTGCTTGTTACTATGGGAATTGGAACGAGCTTTGGGACGATTCCTATTATTGCGGCGTTTTATGTTCCACTTTGTATCTCGCTAGAATTTAGTCATGCTGCTACTATATTGCTTATAGGTATTGCTGCAGCACTAGGAGATGCTGGGAGTCCTGCTAGTGATAGTACTCTTGGACCAACATCTGGACTAAATGCCGATGGTCAGCATAATCATATATATGATACTTGTGTGCCGACATTTGTATTTTTTAACATTCCGCTATTAATTTGCGGAGTAGTATTTGCGATGTTTTTGTAAGTTATTTAAGAAAAGTAAGTAGATGGTTAAAACTTAAGCAATAGTAATAAAATGCTGATAAAATTTAAATTAAAAGATATTAGCATAAGGTAATAAATAATTTACTATGCTACCTTATGAAAGCTTGATTTTAATAACTACCTTGCAAGTCATACAAGAGAATTTCTTGCCCTCGACAATTTTCTCATGAATATAAGGTGGAACAAGATGGATTTTATTAGGACAACCGCAGGTATATTTATATTGTTTTGGTTCTTCTTCGATTAGCTCATTTTCTGCGTGTTCTAGGTTTGCTTGACGCCATTTTTCTATTTTGGCATCCTCTTTTAAAATATGCTCTACTAGCCACTTTTCAGCAATTAATAAAAGATTTTCTTTTAAATCATTTACATTTTTAGCAGTTTTGATTAGACCCGCCATACTAGCGATTATGTCTTTATGAATCATAGTGTGTTCGTGCAAGTACGGATATCCAATTAGCTCCATATATTCCTGTTCGTCTTTGAAGTGTTCTTTCATATATTCAAAAAATTCAGCCACGATACCGCGAATCTCTTCACGAGATACATTTTTATTAGCGTAAATAAAGGATTTTTTGGCTAGATCAAATAGCTTTTGATGTTGTAAGTCTATATCTGAATTGCCAATGCTATATTTATCGTCCCAGCTAGGTACCATTTCAAAACTCTCTATGAAAAAATATAAATTTCTCTATTATATTAAATTTTATAATAATTTTAGCTGAAAATTGATTTTAAAAAAGCAAAACTTACCAATAAATTTTTATAAATTTAGTATAATATTACCAAATTTTATCTCATTATCACAAATGCTAACTTTAAATTCATCTTTAAAGTCGACAATCCTAGCAAGTGGGTGGCTGCTAAATTTATTAGCTATAAATCCATGTCTTAGAGTTAAAATCCTACTACTTAGCAACTCATCGTCAATTATTTTAGCGTCGATTATACCAAAATTTGCACTATCGACGCTATATATAAATCCATCACTATCGGCTATCTCATCACACTCTAACTTAAAATTTGCATAAGTAAACTCATCTAAAGACCCAAAGCCATACTTAAGGTTAGTCAAATTTGCATAATCTAAAATTTTAGCTAAATCACCAATATAGTATTTGCCAGCTTTAAATTTAGCATTTATCATACAGGGATTACTCTAATATTTGGACTTAGACTCTCTTGCAAGATATTTTCAATGGCATATAGTGTTCCAGTAGCACCACTAGCACACCCACTACAAGCACCTAGATATCTAATATATATATCGATTCTGCTTTCTTCAGATTTGATATCTAATATTTCCATATTTCCACCATCCATCTCTAGCATTGGTCTTACATGCTCATCGATAATAGCCTCTACTGCTTTTAGTTGTTTTACTACTGTTAGCTCCTCAAAGCTTAGATCGCTATCTACGCCACTTCCGCTTATTTTAGCATCAGCTATAGCTTTCATTCTTTCAGCTTCCATTTCAGATCTTACTTCAGCTAAAATATCTACTAGGTAGTACTCTCTTTTTTCATGTCCGCCAGGCTTAATGCAAGATTTACAAAATGCTCCAGCTTTTGTGTATTGAGTAATTTCTTCTACTGTTGTAAGATCATTTAATCTTATCACCTCTTTTACTGTACCAAGGCTAACTCTAGCGCACTCACATACTATAATCTCATCTTCAAAGTGGTCTGGATCAACGCCTTTATAGCTAGCAGCCGCAGCTTTGATAACATCATATGCCATTACTGAGCAGTGCATCTTTTGCGGTGGAACTGCTGGAATATCTGGATCATCACGCATAGCTTTTTCTACATCTATATTTGTGATTTTAACTGCTTGATCTACTGTTTTGCCTTTGCATAGTTCTGCCATATAATCGCTACTTGCAATTGCTGTACCACAACCAAAGCTTTTAAATTTAGCATCTTTAATAATATCAGTAGCTTCATCAACAGCCCAATATAGTCTAACTGCATCACCACAGCTCTCAGCGCCATGATCCGCAATTATTAGCTTACAGCCTAGAGCTTTAGCATCTTCTTCTGTAATTTCACCCATATTTTTTGGTGCGTTCATTGCATTTTGAACTTTTTGAGAGTACTCTTCCCATATATTTCCGCTTATTAAATTACCTTTTGCCATATTATTATTTCCTTTATAGTCCTGATTTATGCCATTTTGGGGCGTATGCGTAGCTACTTGATATGCTTCTTAGTCTATGTACGGCATGTTTAATTTTTTCTATTGTATAGTCTATCTCTTCTTCAGTATTAAAGCGAGAGAGCGATAGTCTAAGTGCTGTATGTGCTAGTTCGCTATCAGCACCGATGGCTTCCATTATAGGGTTGCTTTCTAGATCCTCACTTGCACAGGCTGAGCCAGTACTTGCTGCTATACCAGCTTGGTTTAGATCCCATAGCATTGCTTCACCCTCTACGCCTTTAATACTTGCTAGGATTGTATTTGGCACACGATTGGCTCTATCACCTACTACTGTAACATCTGGTAGTGATAATAGTGCATCTTCTAGCTTATTTCTTAATCTTCCTACATGGCTTTGTTCAAAGGCTAGGAATTTATTTGCATTTTCTAATGCTTGACCCATTGCTACTATACCAGCAACATTTAATGTGCCACTTCTGCGTCCGCCCATATGTTCGCCACCATGAAGAAGGCTAGTAAGAGGCATTGAATTTTTGATATATAGAGCGCCTACTCCTTTTGGTGCATGGAATTTATGTCCTGAAAAGCTTAAAAAATCAACATTTGCATCTTGTACATCTACGGGAATTTTGCCTATTGCTTGAACTGCATCGGTGTGAAAAAGTGCGCCAAATTCATGTGCTACGCTAGATAGTTCTTTGATTGGAAAGATCATACCAGTTTCGTTGTTTGCCCACATTACACTTACAAGTGCAACATCATCACTCATCACATTGCGTAGATCGTCTGCAGTGATAACCCCTTGATTATTTACATCTACTTTAGTAATCTCTACTCCAAGAGATTCTAAAAATGCACAGGTAGCACCGATAGCTGGATGTTCTACTGTAGTTGTAACTATACGCTTTTTATCGCCTTTTAATATTTTATCAAAATATATACCTTTTAATACCCAGTTATTGCTCTCAGTGGCACATCCAGTTATTACTATATCATCATTATCAGCTGCATTTATACCAGTATAGAGCTGATCTAGTGCTTTGCGAAGTGCTGGATGTGTTTGGCTTCCGTAGCTGTGAAGTGAATTTGGATTGCCAAATTTCTCACCAAGGAATGGAAGCATCAACTCTAAAGCCTCAGGGTCAATCATTGTTGTTGCGTTGTTGTCTAAATAAACTTTCAAAACTATCCTTCCTCTTCCTAAAATAATTAGGATAAACTTTATCTTTTTAATGTGAAATAATATACTATTTTACATAAATTTTGCATAAAAATTAAGTAAATATTCTATAAATTTGAATTTAGATATAAATTTTTTAAGTATTTTAGTATATTTTTGAAGTTTTTAAATTGGATTTTTAATTTAAATTTGGAGATTTTCGTCATTACAAATGCAATGACGAAATAGTATTTTAAAGTAAGTATATTAGTTAAACTGAAATGATAAATTTAGCCTACTTTGCATCCCAGGCTAAGACTGTATTGCCAAAAGCATCACTTAAAACATCACCCATACCCATGATATTATATCCAGCATCGACATAATGCACTTCGCCAGTTACACCACTTGCAAGGTCGCTTAGTAGATACATACCGCTTTTACCTACATCTTCTATGCTGACATTTCTTTTTAATGGGGCGTTACACTCATTCCAGTGTAAAATCATCTTAAAATCGCCAATTCCACTTGCTGCTAAGGTTTTAATCGGGCCTGCTGAGATAGCATTGACTCTAATATTTTTAGCTCCAAGGTCATGGGCAAGATATCTTACGCTACTTTCAAGAGCTGCTTTAGCTACGCCCATTACATTATAATGTGGGACAAATTTAGCCCCGCCAAGATAGCTAAGAGTCAAGATAGAACCACCACTTTTTAGCACCGGAAGCACTGCACGAGTAAGAGAGATAAGAGAGTAGACGCTAGTACCCATAGCAATATCAAATGCCTCTTTTGTAGTGTTGATAAACTCACCCTCTAATGCCTCTTTAGGAGCAAAAGCTACAGCATGAACTACAAAGTCAATCTCGCCAAAATCTTTAGCAATTTTATCTGCTAGAGTATCAAGATGTTCTTGATTATTTACATCTAGTTCATAAATTAGCGAACTATCAAGTTCAGCTGCGATTGGTTCTACTCTTTTTTTAATTGCATCATTTAAAAATGTAAAAGCAAGCTGGGCCCCTTGAGCTTTACAAGCTTGAGCAATTCCATAGGCTATGCTCATTTTATTTGCTACACCGACTATTAAACCTTTTTTACCTTCTAGTATCATTATTAACCCTTTTTGATAATTTCTAAAAATTTATCAGCATCCCAACTAGCAGTACCGACAAGAACTCCATCGCATGATTTTATCGCTTTTATCTCATCTATATTTGTTATATTTACGCTACCGCCATATAGAAGTGGAGCTGAGCATTTGCTAGATATAAAATCCAAAATTTCAGCTATAAATTCAACTTTAGCACTATTTCCAGTGCCAATAGCCCAGATTGGCTCATAGGCGATTACTAGATTTTCATAGTTTAAATCAATATTTGCTAATTGATCGCTTAGAAATTCTTTGGTGCTTCCATTCATATGAGTTATATCATCTTCGCCAATACAGTAGATAATATCCCAGCCCTTGCTTACAGCATAATCAAATTTGGCTTTTAAAAATGGCTCATCTTCACCTAGAGCGCGTCTTTCGCTATGGCCGATCATTACAGTAGTAATCTCAAATTCTTCTAGCATTTGACTACCAATCTCACCAGTATATGAGCCATTTTGTGCTGGATAGAAGTTTTGCGCCCCTTGAGTGAAGTTAAATTTATCTTCACTCAAAGCAGTAAATGGAGGAAATACAATCACGCTATTACTATTTTGACTAAGTCCATTACTAAGCTTTTTAGCATAATCTGCATAGCTTTTTTTGGTGTGGTTGCATTTTAAATTCGCAGCGTAAATCATATATCATCTTCTCTTAAAAGCACTCTAACCCCAGGCAGCTCCTTGCCCTCTATAAGCTCCAAGCTAGCACCACCACCAGTAGAGATAAAGGTCATCTCATCAGTATCCCCAGCTCTCTCAACTACATCAGCAGTATCGCCACCACCGACCACAGTAGTAGCAAAGCTCTCGCCAATAGCGTGGCTCATTTTTATGCTACCTTTGCTAAATTTATCCATCTCAAAAACCCCCATAGGGCCATTCCACCAGATGGTTTGAGCATCGGCAATCGCCTCTTTAAATAGCTTCACACTAGCTGGGCCGATATCTAGCCCCATCCAGCCATTTGGGATCTCTTGAACAGGGACATACTTGATCGCACTATCATTGCTAAAACTTTGAGCCGCTACGACATCAACAGGCAGATAAATTTTCACGCCTAGCTCACGGCCTTTTTTAAGAATGTTTGATGCTTCTTCTACTAACTCCTCTTCCAAAAGGGAATTTCCGATATTTTCACCAAGAGCTTTTAAAAATGTAAATGCCATACCGCCACCGATGATTAATTTATCAATGCGTGGCAAGAGATTGGTTAGGGCTTGGAGTTTGCCACTTACTTTTGATCCACCCGTTACTGCGACAAATGGGCGACTAGGGTGGCGGATTAGATTTTGGCCAAATTCAATCTCTTTAATTAGCAAAAATCCAGCGGCCTTATGCTCACTATCGTAGCATTGAGTTATAGCATGGACGCTAGAGTGGGCTCTATGACATACGCCAAAAGCATCATTGACATAGTAATCAGCAAATTCGCTAAGAGATTTAGCCAAGTTTATATCATCTTTTGTTTCGCCCTTTTCAAAGCGTAAATTTTCTAATAACAAAATCTCGCCAGATTGTAGCTTTTGAACCTTTTCTTTAGCATCGTGGCCGACTACATCGTGAGCAAATTTAATCTCTCTATCCATTAATCTACCAAGTCTTTTAGCTACTGGTAGAAGTGAGTATTTATCTTCGTAGCCATTTTTTGGGCGACCTAAGTGGCTAGCTAAGATAACAGAGCAACCCTGATCTAAAATATATCTGATAGTTGGGATAACTGAGCGGATTCTTCTATCATCTGTAATATTATTAAATTCATCCATAGGTGTGTTAAAATCGCACCTTACAAGAACCTTGCTACCACTTTTAAATTCAATATCTTTTATAGAAATAATCTCACTCATATCACTTCTCGCTTATAAATTTAGCCATTTCAACTAAGCGATTGCTATAGCCCCACTCATTATCATACCACGCCATTACCTTAATCATATCACCGCAAATTACTTGAGTTAGATCAGCTGCTACTATGCTTGAGTAGTTTGAGGTGATAAAATCGCTACTAACTCTCTCATCAAAATCCACAGCCATAATGCCCTTTAAGCTACCTTTGCTAGCTTCTACAAATGCGCTATTTAGCTCATCTTTTGTTACGCTTTTTTCAAGTACAGCAGTCAAATCTACAATTGATACATTTGGGACTGGAACTCTAATGCTTTGTCCGTGTAGTTTGCCATCTAGGCTTGGCATTACTAATTTCATAGCTTTGGCAGCACCTGTGCTAGTAGGGATCATATTAGCAGCAGCCGCTCTAGAACGCCTAAAATCACGGCATTTGACATCTACTAGGCTTTGGCCGTTTGTATAGGCGTGGATGGTAGTCATAAGACCCTTTTTTATACCATAAAGATCTTCTAAAACCCTAGTTACAGGACCTAAGCAGTTGGTAGTACAGCTTGCGTTGGAGATGATTGTTTGCCCTTCGTATTTATCTGAATTTACACCTAAAACAAATGTTGGAGTATCATCCTTAGCTGGTGCGCTCATTATAACCTTTTTAGCACCTTTGGCGATGTAGGTTTGGCATTGCTCTTTTGTAAGGAATTTACCGGTACATTCTAATACTACATCGATTCCCCTTAGGTCTAAATCATTTATATCTCTTGTGCTATATACTCTGATTTTTTTGCCATTAACGGCGATATAATCATCATTTAAAACCTCTACATCTTGATTAAATTCGCCATGAACTGTATCGTATTTTAGTAAGTATCTAGTCATTTTGCGTTCAGCAGTATCATTTATAATGCTTAATTCATACTCTGCTGGGTTATTGAGTATAATCCTAGCAGCACATCTGCCGATTCTTCCAAAACCATTAATTGCTATTTTAAGTGCCATTTTCATCCTTTTTGGGTATAATTTGGCTATTTTACTAAAAAAAAGGTTAAAAAAAATTGAATATAGCTATTTTTGGTGGAAGTTTTGACCCGCCACATTTGGGTCATGATATGATCGTAAAAGAGGTTTTAAAGAGCTTAAATATTAATAAACTTATTATTATTCCAACATTTTTAAGCCCTTTTAAGAGCGAATTTGGTGCGCCACCGCTTTTGAGATTTCAGTGGTGTAATGAGCTTTGGTCTAATCTGGATGAAAAAATTATAATAAGTGATTATGAAATTTCGCAAAATCGACCGGTGGCTACAATAGAGAGTGTGAGATATTTTAAGCGTGAGTTTAATCCTAAGAAAATTTATCTAATAATCGGTGCTGATCAGCTAAAAAATTTAGATAAATGGCATAAATTTGATGAGTTAAGGGAGCTTGTAAGCTTCGTTGTGGCTAGTAGAGATGGGATTATGGTTGAAACAAATTTGCAAAAACTTGATATAAATGTTAAAATCTCATCTTCAAAGATTAAATCTGAGTTAAATTTTAAGTATATTCCAACTGCTATTTTAGATAGTGTTGAGAAATTTTATAAGGATAAAAATGCAAAATAGAATAGATAGAATTGTTAAGCTTTTAGATGAAAAAAAGGCTGAAAATATCGAAGTTATAGATATGCAAGGTAGGGATTATTTAAGTAAATTTGTAATTGTAGCTACCACTTTGGCTGCTCGTCATGGCTTTGCTTTGCTTGATGATTTAAAAACTGAATTAAAACCAGCCGGTGAAAATTTTTTAGGTGTAGAAAGTAGCGATGATTGGACTGTAATAGATCTTGGCGATATAATGATACATTTAATGAGCGAAACTTATAGAGCTAAGTATAATATAGAAGAGTTCTTAAAAGAGTTAAGCGTTAAAGGAAATTAGGTTTTAACCAAGTATATTTGAGATATTATTAAAGAGATTATTTTATTAAAATCTAATCGCTTTAATTATTGTAGCTACTAGCAGATCAAAAGCTAGTAGCAATTTTGAGTCTTAATAAATTTAATATCGCACATAGATAAGCTAGTTAGTATTATAGATATTTAGTTATCAATTTTTTCTTAATTTTCTAATCTTATTTTATATTTTAAACCATTGTAAGCCAAATTTCATTAAAATCAAAATCATTTATATAGTTGGAGTTGTTTATGTATGAATTGTCTATAAATGTAGATATGGGTGCTGCAAATAATGGCGTGTTTATCGCTATTACAAATGAAAATTCTATAATTTATAAAAATGCGTTTAATATATATTTTGATAAAAATTTAACATTTTCTAAAAGCGATAGAACAGCACGTCGCCATGCTAGGCGTAGTTATGATAGGGATAGATTTATTTTAAGATTGCTTAATGAGATTTTGCCTATAGATGGTTTGAGTCAAAGTCAAATAGAGACAATTTATGGGCTTTTTAAAAATCGTGGTTTTAACTATCATAATATAGAATTTAATGAAAGCTTAGATGATGATGTGGTTGAGTTTTTAAATGGTTTAGATAGATATATATTTGGGCTTAGTAAAAATAAAGATGAATTTGAACAAATTATAAATGAGATAGTTGTAGATCACTCAAATGATGAAATTAAAAAGATCTTAGATACTCAAAGTCAAATTTTAATTAATATAGATAAAGAAAATAAAAAAGCCATAAAAGCTAGTAAAAATATACAAAGTCTAATTCAAAGTATATGCAATGAAATTGATAAAAATAATAAGCATAGAATTAGCTACTTAAAAGATATAAAAGAGTTAATTTATAAAGATTGTGAATTTATAATCCAAAAATCTGATAAATTTGATAATTTAGATGAATTTTATAATTTTGTTGGAAATATTTCAAATTTTCAAACTCGAATTTTAAGAAGGTATTTTAATAATAAATATCTAGATAATATAAATTTTGATGATGCAAAGCTAAAGAAAAATATAATAAGAAATATCAATTATATGGAGTATATAACTGATATACAAAATAACAATAAACTAAATATGCTAAATTCTTTAAAGACAAAATCGGCTTTAGAGTATTTAAAAAGTATCGATCCAGTAATTACTATCCCGCCATACGAAAATCGTAAAAATAAAAATCCACAAAAATGCAATACTTTGATGTTAAATATTGATAAAATTACTCCTAGTCTAGCAAATTTAACTTATAAAATTTTAAATAGCGATGATTTTACGCATATAAGAAGAGATGAAAATGGCCAGTTAATCAGCCTTAATGATATAAATGAAAATAATATCGCTAAATATTTACAAAGAGTATTAGATATCTCAAAAGAGAGTCTAATAGATGTAGCCTTATATCCAAGAGCTCTTGATAATAATAGCAAAATATTTGCTGATACTTTTAGGTTAAATAGTGATGAAATTAGGGAATTTAAGGAGTTTGCTAGGAAATACTATAACGAAGTAGATAACGCAAAAAAAGGAATAATAACTAATGATTTATTAATTCCATGTGGCAAAAATACGCCACATAAAAATAGAAATAAAAATGAACTTATTTCAGCTCTTTTTGGAAAAAATATCACTAAAGATGACGTAATTAACCTAGAAGAGTTTATGCTAAAAAATAAGATAAAAGGCAATAGGAGCTATAAAGGGTTTTTTAGAGATTTAAATGAATTAAAAAAGAGTTACCAAAATAGCTTCTATCATAATCTAAATAATGATGAAATTAACGATAAAGATATTCAAACAATCCTAGAGTTATATCCAAAAGTAGCTCAAAATATCAATAACCACAATAGCGTATTTGAGTTTAAGCATCCATTTGATAAAAATAATTTAAATACAAATATCAACTATCTTGGCCAGTTAGGAGATATAATCTATGATGAAAAAAATCGTGGATTTTTAAAAACTTGCAAATGCCATACTTTAGAAAATTTAATTCGTTCTGGCTCACAAAATGCTATTTGTACTAGATTGCCAGCTAATTCGGCTAGGCTTATCAATGGCAAAATAGAGATGTATCTAAATCGTTTAGCATATGAAATTAGCACCGCTATTAAGCCAGAAATTTTAAAAGATATTTCATATATAACTATAAATGTAGAGATGAATAAATTTAGTTTTGAAAATAGTGCTAGCGACTTAAATTTAATAAGCAAACGCCAAAAATCAAAAGATATGATCTGTCCATACTCAGGTCAAAAGATAGATGAGATTAACTGCGAATATGATCATATCTTGCCTCGCTCTAAAGGCTTATATAATTCTAGGGCAAATTTAATCCCAGCTAGCTCTACTGCTAATTTACAAAAAGGCAATCAAAGCTATACTTTAGAAAATTTACATCAAAATTATCTAAATTCAATTTATAAAATTATAAAAGTACAAAATCTTGATGAATTTAAGAATTTTATAGATACACAGATGGCAAAGATAAATATTAATAAATTTACAAATTTTGATAATCTTAATAGCATAGAACAGATCGCACTTAGACATGCTCTATTTTATAAAAATTCAGATAGTTTTACTAAAGCGCTTGAAATTTTAAAACTAGATAGAATCAAAACTCACTCTAATGGCACTCAAAAGCGTTTTGTAAATCTTTTAATACAAAAGGTAAAAGATAAGCTAAATAAATCAAATCAAGATATTGAATTTAGTGTTAATTTCATCAATGCAGAACTAGTAAGCGCAATTAGAAGCGAACTAAGCATAGAAGATAAAGAGCTACAAAAAGCTAAAATTCAAGATAGTCATAGTCACTGCATTGATGCTAGTATAGTATTTTATTATGCTAATAGTAAATTAATAAAAAACTCAAAAGGTCAGCGTGAGTTTAAGTATAACTATAATCATATTAAGCCAGAGTATAGCAATAAAATGACTATGCAAAGCAAAAAATATCTAGAGTTAAACTCTAATAAAATATCTCGTAAAAAGCTATTTGATGATGGTGTATATTCTTTAGTTTATGAAAATGCTAATATATTAAAAGATAAGGAATTTAATATCTTGCTTGATCTTGGACTTTTGCATACTAAAGAAAATGGCAAAAAGGTTGCTATAACTAGCGATTTTAAATCAGGTAAATTTTATATAAGTACACATAAAGTTTTTGATCTATTATTTAAAGCCTTTAATGAAGGCGATATTAAATTATTAAATAAACTTAAATTTCTAGACAATCATCTATGTTCTTATATACGAAAAGATATATTTGCTATTATAAAAGATGAAGATAAAAGTAGTATGTTTTTTGATAATAAAAATAAATTAAAAGTACCAGATGCAAAAATAAAAACCAAAAATATAGATAAATTCTATCATATCTTAAAAGCTAATGAAAGCAAGATTATAGAGATAAAAGATGGCAAAAATATATTACAACACCAAGAGATAAAAGAGCTGTTTAAAGAGTGTTTTTATACCAAACAAGCCAAAAGAAGTAGAAATAAATCTCGTATAATCTACTCTTTGCCTATAAAAGCAATTAAAAGTCCTAACTATATCATAAGGCAAAATGGCGGATATGCTGGACTTGTGAATTCCGATATAGCCACTAAAACATATATAGATTTAGATAGTAAAAATATAATCAAAATTCCATTTTTTAGTA
Source organism: Campylobacter sp. P0085 (assembly GCF_002139495.1). Classification (NCBI taxonomy): domain Bacteria; kingdom Pseudomonadati; phylum Campylobacterota; class Epsilonproteobacteria; order Campylobacterales; family Campylobacteraceae; genus Campylobacter; species Campylobacter sp. P0085. Next base: position 16,062 of record NZ_MJKB01000008.1, read on the forward strand.
CAAATATATTACCTCGTAAAATAGCAGATATAATAAATATAATTGAATTAAAATCTAAAAATATAAAGCAAATTTACAAACTTCTAGTAACCAAAAATCTCCCATCAGCTATTATAAAACTTGAGTTTATAATCTCTCAAGCCAATAGACACAATATAGAGGTTGAATTTGATAAAAGCCAAATTGGAGATTATAATTTACTTGACCAAACTAGCCGTGATGAGTTTATAGATAAATATTTAAAAGGTGAATTTAAAGAGCTACTAGGAGAGCCAAGAGATAAGAAAATAACCATAATCAAAGATACAAAAAATAGCCTAATAATCACATATTGCACTCAAACATCGGCTATACATAAAAAAATAATGCTAGATAATTTAATCGATGAAACATCTAGTTCTTAATAGTTTTGGGCTATTTTTAGGATTAAAGTCTCAAAGGATAGTAATATATCAAAATAAAGAGATAATAAAAGAGATAGCCCTTAAATCATTAAAAACCATATCTATAAATTCAAACGGTATAACCATTTCTAGCGATTTAATCTTTGCTTGTAGTGTGCGTGGAATAAAGATTTTCTATCAAAACTTTAACACATTTAGTGCTACGCATACACTTTATGAACATAAAGGAGTAAATGTATTAAAACAGCAATTTTCATCTAAAGATAATACCAAGGGATTGATACTAGCAAAAGAGTTAATAATCGGAAAGATTAAAAATCAACGTTCTACAATTTTATACTTTTCTAGAAATAAAAATAACGAGCAAAAAAACACTGCATTAATTGCTATGCAAAAAGCAATTGATACACTAAAAAGCTCAAAAATAATAGACACAAATGATATATTTAGTATTGAGGCTAATGCTGCTCATAGATATTTTGAATTTCTCAAATTTAACTCTCTTTTGCCATCTAGTTTTGAACACCGCACCAAAAGAGCAAGCAGTGAAATATCAAATCAAGCTTTAAATTATGGCTATGCAATACTATTAAATATAATCTATAAAAGTATTATAAATGCCGGATTAAATCCATATTTTGGAGTTTTACATACTATGCGAAGCGCCAAGCCATCTTTAGCCTTAGATATTATGGAGGAGTACAGAAGCTTTATAGTAGATAGAAATATTATTAAAATTCGCTCATCTCTCAAAGGCGAATTAAATGCAGAATTAAAAAAAGTAATAGCTTCAAATATATTAAATTCATTAAATAAAAAACTTATCTATAATCACAAAAAGCTTACTTTAGAAAGTATTATCCAACGCCAAGTATATAAAATTTCAGCATTTTTTTGTGGTGATAGCAGGTATAAATCATACATATTTAGGTGGTAAATGAGATATCTAATCTGCTACGATATAGAAAATAGTAAAAACAGGACAAAGCTATTTGAAAGATTAAAAGATTTTGGGCTTTTAGCTGTGCAAAAATCAGTATTTTATGGGGAGTTAAGTCGAGCTGATAAGCTAGCCATTAAAGAACTCTTATCTAAATATTGTGCTAAAAGCGATAAGGCGATTATCGCATCTGTAAATTTAGATTTTAATGATACTTTAGGCTATACCAAAGAGTGTTTTGAGAGTAAAATATATGAGATTATTTAGATGATTTTAGTTAGCCATATTAGACAATTTGTATTTTGTCCTAGGATTTTATATTTTTATACATTTTGCGATATTAAGCCAGTATATCCAGAGTATGTAATCTCAGGCTCACAATATCACAATAAACAAAACGAACTATTTAAAAATAGAAAATTTATCAAATTTAAGCTGCCAATTATAAAAGCATATAGTAATCTATATTTGCAAGATTCATCTATGCAAGGAGTAGCAGATTTGGTGCTAGAGTGCCAAAATGAGATAATTGTAGCTGAGTTTAAAAATCAAAACAAGCCAATACTAAATAAAGGCACTAAAATGCAGCTTATAGCCTACTCAAAGCTAGCTAGTAAGCATTTTAATAAACCATTTTTTAAGATAATGCTAATTTGTAGTAATAATCTTAAATTTAAGATATTTGATATAAACAGTGATGATTTAGCCCAATTTAATAGCACGATAGATAAGATTAATAAAATGTTAAATCAAGAGCTATTTCCGCAAAGTTGTGCTAGTATAGCTGCTTGTATGCAGTGTGAATTTAAAAACTACTGTGATGATAGAGAATGATACCGGGGGTGCCATATGGCAGTTGCCCCGATCTGTTAACACCTTTAGGTGATTTCAAACGCTAAAGAGTTAATCTATAGTATAATTTGCGTTTGTATTATAGCTAAATTTTTCCACAAATTCGCTATTTTTAGCATTTTTTTTCAAAGTGGAAGAATTAAGACCTTTAAACTATAGCCAAACGCCCATAAAATAGGCTAAATTTAGCTATGTTGCAAATTATACCACAAATCAACTCGGTTTGAAACTTATCTCTTTCCAAGTCATAGTGTTAAACGCTTTAGGTTGCAAATTATACCACAAATCAACTCGGTTTGAAACTTTTCTTAATACATATTCCCACACGCTTTCAGTAGGCGTTGCAAATTATACCACAAATCAACTCGGTTTGAAACACTGATGTTTGAGCGTCTATTTTTAAACCTATTTTTCTGTTGCAAATTATACCACAAATCAACTCGGTTTGAAACATTTTAGGCCAAGCTTATATTCTAAAGTATAAACAAGTTGCAAATTATACCACAAATCAACTCGGTTTGAAACCCTAAAATAGAAGTAGTTTTTAAATCTATTATTATGTTGCAAATTATACCACAAATCAACTCGGTTTGAAACAGTGGAAGCTAGAAGAAGCCCACGTATAGCATAAAGTTGCAAATTATACCACAAATCAACTCGGTTTGAAACAGTTCTTAGCTCATCATTCTTAAATAATACGCTCTCTATGTTGCAAATTATACCACAAATCAACTCAGCTTAAAATAGGTGTCTAGTTTATAAATTAGACACCATCGAATTTATCATAAATAAATTTAGCTTAGAATTAAAATTAAATTAATGCTTTGCCAAATAGTTTGTATCATATAAATTATTGATAAAATCATCATTATTCATCATATTTATATGGAAATCTTTAGTTGTTTTAATCCCTTGTATGATTAGCTCATCAAGTGCGACTTTCATCTTAGCAATAGCTCTATTTCTATCTATATCATGGACGATTAATTTGCCTATCATGCTATCATAATACGGCGGAACGCTATAACCCTCATAAACATGGCTATCCATTCTGACATTTCTACCGCCTGGGGCGACATATTTTGTGATTTTACCTGGATTTGGGGTGAAGCTTTTTGGGTCTTCGGCTGTGATTCTACACTCTATTGAGTGGCCACTTAATTTAATATCTTTTTGCTCTGGCAATCTCTCGCCTTGTGAGATTCGTATCATCCACTCTATTAGGTCTAGCCCGCTACACATTTCGCTCACACAATGCTCGACTTGAAGTCTTGTATTCATCTCAATAAAATAAAATTTATTATCCCTTTGATCGTATAAAAACTCAAAAGTCCCAGCACCCGTATATCCTATGGCTTTAGCAGCATTTACGGCTGTTTGGTGTAATTCATCTCTAGTTTTATCATCTAAAATTACTGCTGGGCTCTCTTCTATTAATTTTTGGTGGCGGCGTTGCATTGAGCAGTCTCTTTCGCCTACATGGATTACATTGCCATACTCATCGCCTAGGACTTGGACCTCTATGTGGCGTGGATTTGAGATATATTTTTCCATATACATTGTTCCATCACCAAAGGCACTCATAGCCTCGCTCTCAGCTGACCAAAAGCTCTTTTCTAAATCCTCTTCTTTCTCTACCACTCTCATACCACGGCCACCACCACCTGCAGCTGCTTTAATGATTACAGGATAGCCTATTTGAGCGGCTAATTTCTTAGCTGCTTCTATATCTTTGATAGCGCCATCACTACCTGGTACAACTGGAATTCCCGCTCTCATCATCATCTGTTTGGCTTTGCTTTTATCACTCATTAAAGCCATAGCCTCTACACTTGGGCCTATAAATTTGATATTGTGCTTTTCGCAAATTTCTACGAAATTTTGATTTTCACTCAAAAATCCATAACCTGGAAATATCGCATCAGCTTCGCTAATCTCGCAAGCTGTGATAATAGCTGGGATATGTAGATAGCTCTCGCTACTTCTAGCACCGCCTATACAGATACTAGCATCAGCGTATTTGACATAAAGAGCATCTTTATCAGCTGTAGAATGCACTACAACTGCTTCTTTGCCCATCTCTTGGATAGTTCTAAGCGCTCTAAGGGCTATTTCACCACGATTTGCTATTAGGATTCTTTTAATCTCTCTCATAATTTTTCAA
>NZ_MJKB01000008.1:20741-25996 GCF_002139495.1 Campylobacter sp. P0085
GGATTGTAGGGCAAGCTGGGGCTGGGGCTACTTGCTCGCATGGCTCGTGTTTTTCTAACTCGATTACGAAATCACCATCTTTTATCTTAATTTTATTAATGTTTGTCTCATCAAAAAAGCTCATAAGCTCTTTAATCTCATCTCTTGTCATAATAGTTCTCCTAAAATTTAATTAACTTTACATTTTATCAAATTTGAGTAAAAGATTTGGTTTAAATTTAAAAAAAATATCTAAAATTTGGATTTATACGCTAAATTTAAGCGTAAGATAATCAAAATAATCCAAATTTATCAAACTTCAAAAGTTCGCGTATGTTTTAGTCTATCTATCATCCAAAACATAAATGAGCTAAGAATGAGAGCTTTTTCGTTTTGGCCATCATAAACCGCATTAAATATCGCCAATGATGTTTGGAAAAATAATAAAAACAGCTATCTCAAACCTATTTTTTTCCAATACTCAAGCCAACTTCAATAAGATCTTTGGGAAATTCTCAAATGTGGCTTGAATCGGCTTTACAAACAGCGGTAGACTTGCTAAAAATGAAGCTATAACTAAAGCTTTGAAACTAAAAACTATCTCTAAATTTAAAAAACTAGCTATTTCTACCAAATACGTAAAGCAGTAAAAATCCAGTAGCAATAGGTGGAAAAATCATTATAACTAGTTCAAAAAATGTTTTAAATTTACCCTTGTAAAATGCCAAAAAATATGCCAGTAAAATACCTATAGTTATAAACAACACCAAAGAAAAACATAGAGTTTTAGCACTCAAAATAAGAGGAGCTAAAAGCCACTCTAAGTTATTTAAGTCCAAATTCTGCAAAAATAACCTTTGAGTGTTCGTTTTGTTTTATCGCACCTATTTGTAGGGCTGCTTCCTTGTCTATATTTTCATTTTGAAGTCAATTTAGCGTGTTTTGATTCTCACTAGCCCAGCCCAGCTCCCAGATCTCTATCATAGCGTCATTTATACTGCGATTATATAGATAGTTTAGTGCCTCCTGATTTTTGTAAAGTAGGCTTTTGTAGTGTAAATTTAGATTTTCAAGTACTTTTTTATCTATTTTATGGCTATTTTGTTCTTTCGTATAAGTCAGGGTAAAGTTATACATATTTGCAAGTTTTTCATAGTCCATTATAAATTTGATAGCATCACCACTTGCTTTACAAGCAAAACAGTGAAATATTCCTTTACTAGGGCTTATGCTCATTGATGGGTTTTTATCGTTGTGAAATGGACATACGCACACAAAGTTTCCACCTGATTTTTTCAGCGGTATGTAGCTACTTATGACATCGCTTATATCTATTATGGCTTTTAAATTTTCTATACTACTTGGTTCTATCATAAAGGGGATTATACCAACTATTTACTTTAATTTAACTCATATTTATAACTCATATCTTTTTAAGTCCGAAAATAATAGATAAAAATATCACTATAAATCTAAAAGAAATCAAATTTAGCACTTTCCAACCACCATTTGCTAGCACAAATCCTACGCTAGAACTTGCTAACAAATTTGCTCCAAAAATGCTAATAGCATTTAGACCTTGTAAGCGTAGTTTATACTCTGAGTTTATGGCATTTAGCATAAATGTTCCGCCATTAAAACTAAAAGCCCAGCCGATACCAACAAGCACTAAACTCACCCAAAATCCCCAAAAACTCACGCTAAAAAGTGCTACCAAAACAGCAATTAAATAAAACAAAATCCCAAGTAAAATAAGCCTAAACGGACTTAAATTTTTCATAAAAAACGCTAAAAATAAGCTTGGTGCATACATAGCTATGAAGTGCCACACAAGCACACTTTTAGCTTCGTCATAGCTAAATTTATATTCACTCATCGCAAGCGGCGCTGCGTTCATAATAAGCGTCATAAATGCAAATCCAAAACGCAAGCTAGCGTAGCAAGAATAAAATTTGGCTCTTTTAAGCAAGTTAGTAAAGGGACTTTTTGAGATTGTTTTTTAGTATTTGGTGAAGTAAGCGTTAATGGCAGAGTAATAGCAAAATTGATAGCACAAAGCAAAAGCGCAAATAAAAATGAGCCAACAAAAGGTGTATCAAATATCAAAGTGCCGATGTTTGCCAAATTTGGTCCTAAAATACCACCCATTATCCCGCCTGCTACGACAAAGGCTGTAGCTCTGTTTTTGTCATTTTGCGTAGCTAAATTTAGAGCTTCATTAGCTAAAAATCTATAAAATTGATTGAGCGCAGTAAAAAATCCGAGCAAAAAAGTCGCAAAACAAAATAGATAAAATAGCCCAGACACTAGTGAAAACATAGCAAAACTAGCGCCCAAACAACCAATCAAAGAAGCATATAAAAATACCTTTTTCTACCAAATTTTTGCATTAAATTTGATAAAAAATACAGCTATAAAAGCCCCGCAAAGCGTAGCAGAGATAGGAAGCGAGGCAAAACTACTATTATAACAATGCAGACAAGCCTTAGCATACAAAATATCATCAAGCAGCCACTTTCCAGCTAATCTACTACTAAAAGTTAGCAAAGAGACAACGGCTCCACTAAAACCTTGGCCTAAAAGCAATAAAATGATATTTTTGTTTAGGAACATAAAAATCTCCTTATTGATTTAAATTTATGAATTTAATTGATTTGATTAAATATTACAATCAGTATTTTTTATAAAAAATAGTGCGTTATTGTCGCACCAATCAAAAAGACAAGAGTTGTTGGTCACTACTTAAAAATGTAACTTATTTATTTTATTAATTTCTTAATATATTTTTAAAAAAAGATGATATTCTATACTACTTGATTTTATCATAAGCGAAATTATACCTTGAATTTACTATAATGGTCTTTAAATTTGATTATTAGGTTTAGCATTTGGATTTCTTTTTTATAGAATATCGTGATCCTATTTTTGGGCTAATTGTTCTTTTTGCTGCAGTTCTTTTAGTCGCTATCTCAAGCTATGCTTTGGGAATTTGGGGTGTAAAAGATGAAAATCGCAGTATAGAAAAATTTGTCAAAAAATTTGAAAACTCTAGCGGTCTTAGCCAAAACCATTACAAAAAACGCGAAAGTCAAAACATACGAAACATACTTCATCAATCCCCTCCCCAATTTTATTTTATAGTAAAAAACAATATTTAACATAGCAAAAGTATGAAAAACGCATACTTTTGCCATAAATTTAATAAAATCCTAAAACTTTCCACCAAACCAAACCGGCCAAAATCATCACGACCATATTTACGACCGACATAACAAAACCAATGCCCCACCATTTTTTTAGACTAACATAGTTAGTACCAAAGATGACCGGTGCAGTTCCTGTAGCATAATGTGTTATACCCATCATCACATTTCCAGCTGTAATCATAATAAATGCATACAAAAGCGGTGGTGCACCAAGTGCAAGACCTGCGCTATAAAATACAAAAAACATTGCCGAAATATGTGCAGTTGTCGAAGCAAAAAAGTAGTGTGAATACAAAAACGCAACCGATAAAAATAGCATAATCGAAATCTCGCCAAGACCTAAATTTAGTGCTAATTGTTGTAAATTTGAAGCCAAAAATGTCGTTACTTCAAGTTTGCCAAGCATAGTTGCCATCATAACAAGTGCAGAGAACCAAACAAGCGTATTCCATGCGGCTTTTTGGGCTAAAATTTCATCAAAACTCAAAACACCAGTCACCAACACGACACTAAGACCTAAAAATGCGATAGTTGTGGCATTTAGCGTGATTCCAAACAAAAATCCAAATGCACCAGCCCAAAGTATAAGTAAAAATAAAAATACGCCAAACATAATCTTTTCATCGCGTTTCATAGCACCTAGTTCTGCAAGTTTTTCTTTGGCAAAAGCTCTAGCATTTGGGCTGGATTTGATCTCTGGTGGCGATAAAAAATAAATCACCAAAGGCATAATCATCATCGCTAAAATTCCCGGCACAAACATACCCAAAGCCCACTGAATCCAGCTGATCGAAATATCTAAATTTGTAGCTTTTGCGACAAGATCTACGACCAAAGGATTTGGCGCAGTTGCGGTAATAAACATTGCTGAGCTGATCGGATTTGCTTGAAAATTTACAAGTGACAAATATGTTCCGATTTTGTTTTGTGTGCCATCTTCTGGCGTACTTTTGAAGCTTTTTGAGATCGCTTGAACAATCGGATTTATGATAGCTCCAGCCCTAGCTGTATTTGACGGCGTGACTGGTGCTAAAATCGTCTCGCTAAGTGCGATTGAATAGGCAATTCCAAGCGTTTTTTTACCAAAAATAGAGATAAAATAATATGCAAGTCTTTCGCCAAGCCCTGTTTTTATGATGCCTTTAGCTACGATGATTGAAATAACAATGAGCCAAATTAACGCATTTGAAAAGCCACTTAAAGCATCGTTTATACCGGTTTTGGCTTTGAGTTTCCACTCAGCAGCTTTGACTTTTTTGTCTATTTCTTTTTGACTAAATTTATTCAACGCAATACTATTTAAAACAGAAATCTCACTACCATCTAAAAGCTTTGAATTTGCCGTTTTTGTCGTGTTTTTAAGATGCAAAGCTGATAATTCTTTTAGCAAATTTTCACCTTCATTTTGTGAGTTTATCTCGATTTTTAGATCGTTTAGTGCATTTTTAAGAGCTAAAATTTTAGCGTTTAAAATCTGTTTTTTTAACTCCATTTTATCAATATCAACTTTGTCTGCTAATGCAGTAAGTGTCTTGATCTGAGTTTGTCTAAGAGTGCTTTGTGGCGTCGTGATTCCAGTAATAGCGACGATTGCGATCGCTATCAAACAGATCGCACCAAGTGGCATAATGGCAAAAATGATAGCCAAAATGACAGCTATAAATAAACCCAAAAAATGCCACGCATTGTCTTCTAGACCATGTGGCGTAGGTAAAACAAAAAACACCGCAGCGATTAAAACACAAATCACAAGAGATAGAATTTTGCGTCCGCTCATTTATTCTCCTTTTTAAGCATTTCAAAATTAACTAGATTGTATAATACTTAGCTTTAACTTAAAATTATATATAAAATATAATTAAATAAATTTGCATAAAGGGAAATTTATGGGTTTAAAAAGCGATAAATGGATACGCCAAATGAGCTTAGAACACAAAATGATAACTCCATTTTGCGAAGAGAATATCGGTCGTGGTGTTGTCAGCTATGGGCTTTCTAGTTATGGATATGATATTAGGGTTGGAAATGAATTTAAAATCTTTACAAATGTCGGTGGTACAGTTGTAGACC
>NZ_MJKB01000009.1:0-19284 GCF_002139495.1 Campylobacter sp. P0085
TCTTCTTTTTCTTCATTAGAATAAAAACTAAAATTATCTTTATTAATATTGTCTTTAATAAACCAAATCAAATCATATAAAATAGTTTGTTGGGTAAAGACTGGGATAGATTGAAGCAACTCCTCGTTTTGTAGTAGTAGTAGTAGATATCCATTTTTGATTAGCTGTTTTTTATAAGCGGCTTCTATGTTATCTAGCGTAGAGCTTCCATCTCCCCTTTTTCTATAATAGTATTTTGCATTTTTTAAAAAAGCACTTTTTTTATTTAAATTTTGTATCAATAGTAAATTTAAAAAATATCCATCTTCAAAATTTGAAATCTCTTCATTAAAAATTGGTTTAATTTGTTTTGTATTTTTTATAGTATTTAAATTTACAAAAGCAGTCGCAGCAGAAAGCTGAATGTTTTTATTTAAATTTGAATTAGGCAATATAGTTATATTTTCTTGAAATTTAAATTTTAGCGGATGTGTATCTTTATAAGCCTCATGCTTTTCAAAATAAAAAATAAGATTACAAGCTATCATAGAGATGCTATCATCCCTATTCTTCGCCAAAAACTCATCTACTTCATAAAAATAATCCCTATCTAAAAAATCATCTGGATCAGTAAATGTAACCCAAGTAAATTTATCTTTTAGATTGGGGTCTTCTTGGAGTAGTTTTAGCCCTAAATTTCTAGCACTTGCTTGGCCGCCATTTTCTTTATAAATGTATGTTATGTTTTTTGGATATTTTTTTTGATATTTTTTTATGATATTTGCGCTATTATCGATTGAGCCATCATCAACTAAGATTATATGGATATTATTTTTAAAATCCAATCTTTGATTTATGATCGATTTAAAGTAATCATCCAAATACTTCTCTACATTATAAATAGCAGAAACAATAGCGTATTTACAATATCCATATTTTTTCTTTGGGGTTGCGGATTTGACTTTGTTTTTTAATGGAATATATCTTTTTAAAAACATATCTTTAAAAAATAGCTTTGGCTCTCTTTTTAGCTTATTAATCTTTTTTTGTAGTGACATTTATGCTCCAATATATCAATAAATTTTACTTATCAAAATTCCTAATTTATAAGATTTATGTTTTAGCACTCTTAATGCATAATCTTTATCCCAGTAGTTATCTATATCAAATTCATATTTTTTAGTGTAGGTTTTGTCTTTTAAAATTTGATAGATATAAAATGGGGTTTTTAAAAAATGTGAAAATGAAATTTTCGAGCTAATTAGTATTAAGCCAATCCAGTAATACACACTAGAATGCACTAGAGCGAAGGCTCCGATATTATGCTCTTTGGCGTATTTTTTAGCTATAGGTAGATATCTCTTATACCCAAGCGGATCATTTGAGAAATTTGATAAATTCAAAGTCAGCATACAATAACGATTTAAAAAGGTTTTTTCTAAAAATTTATATGTATTTTTATTGTTTTTAAAATCCTTAATGGCAGATGAGAGCATAACAGCAGCACCGCCACAGCGATAATATTTAGAAAATATCATAGGATTATCATAAAAATATTTTAGATATTGTTTTAACCTAGATGGGACTAGGCTATTGATTTTACCGCCGTAATTAATAGTGCTATCTTTTCTTATTGTGTAGTTATAGAGCTTTTTAGGCAGGATGCTAATTTTATTAGCCTTAGCAAACAATACAATCCCAAAATAGTTATCCTCGCCGTGAATATCTAAAAATCTTAAATTTATATTTTTTAGATAATTAACATCTATCATCACCCAGCAGCCACTAGCAAAGCTATGTAAATTCATATTTTGGTTTAATTCTAACCACTCTTTATTTGAGATGATGGTTTTGTCTTGAAGATTATAGTTTTCAATACTAGTTGGGTGATTATGCGGTTTGGAATTGATAAATTTATATCTAAAATCAAACCATATAAAGTCAGAATCACCAACATTTGCTATCAATTCTTCTATGCAATTTTCATCTATATAGTCATCAGAATCGACAAAGAGTATATAATCTGTTTTATCTATGTTTAAAAAATGCTCTATACCTAAATTTCTAGCCACACCTTGACCGGAATTTGGTATTTTAGTAGTTGTAAATCTTGCGTCAGTTGCGATGTAAGATCGGATGATCTTATCTACATTTTTATCTGTGCTACCATCGTCTATGAGAAATATTTTGATATTTTTATAAGCTTGTGAAGATATAGAATTTAGGCATTTATCTAGGTATTGACTAGTATTATAAATAGGCACTATCACGCCGACGCTTTTATCGCTCATATTTCTTACCAAACCTAAAAATGATTAACTAATTCGAAATTATATCGAAATTTATTTTAAATAAATATAAAAAAATTATTATAAAAAATAATATTCCATAATAATTAATATAAATATTTCCAACTAGTATTGAAAGCTATAATCTACAAAACAAAACTATCATCTCAAATAAAGAGTGGTTAGAATTAAGCCAAAATATGAATTTACATAGCTTTGCTAGTGGTTGCTGGGTGATGATAGATGTTAATTATCTAAAAAATATAAATTTAAGATTTTTAGATATCCACGGCGAGGATAACTATTTTGGGATTGTATTGTTTGCTAAGGCTAATAAAATTAGCATCCTGCCTAAAAAGCTCTATAACTACACAATAAGAAAAGATAGCACTATTAATTACGGCGGTAAAATCAATAGCCTAGTCCCATCTAGGTTAAAACAATATCTAAAATATTTTTATGATAATCCTATGATATTTTCTAAATATTATCGCTTATGTAGCTGATGCAGTTAGTGCTTTGCTTTTTATATTATTAAATGGTGTAAAATCTGAAGTTTACAATATAGCTAATACAAATTCAATAGCCACAATAGCTCAATATGCTCAAATCTTAGCAAATATAGCCAAGGTAAATCTTAAATTTGAATTACCAGATGAGATAAAACAAAAAGGATATTCTAAACAAGCAGATTCCGTTTTATCAGCTCAAAAGCTGATTGATATAGGATGGAGTCCACTATATGACATAAATATTAGCTTAGAAAATACTTTTAAAATAAAAAAGGAATTAGATGTTTAAAGAGCTAAAAGAACAAGTTTTTAGAGCGAATCTAGATCTTGTTAAATATAATCTTGTGATATTTGCTTGGGGCAATGTGTCAGCCAGAGATGGAGATTGCATTGTTATTAAGCCGTCTGGCGTAGAATATGATAAAATGAAAGTTAATGATATGGTTGTTTTGGATTTAGATGGAAATAAAATTGAAGGAAAATATAATTCATCTTCTGATACTCCAATCCATCTAGAACTATATAAAGCATTTCCCAATATGAAAGGTATTACACATACTCATTCTAACTATGCATCTCATTTGCTCAAGCTGGTTGCGAGATAAAAGCTTTAGTACTACACATGCTGATTATTTTTACGACTCCATTCCTATTGCTCGTCATTTAAATGAAGTAGAAGCAATAGAAAATTATGAGAAAAATACTGGAAAAGCGATAATAGAAACCTTTACTAATATAGATTATATGGTAATTCCAGGTGTTTTAGTAAGAAGTCATGGAGTATTTGCTTGGGGTAAAAGTGCAAGCGATTCAGTAATACCATTTGAAGAAAGAATAGAGATAGTAAGAAATATAAAATATGTAGATGCTGCAATACCACAAGAGGAACTAGATAAGTTTAAAATGTGGGAGAAGCTACATTTTGATGTTCTTTTTGTTGGTGATGATTGGTTTAATGCTCCAAGTTGGAAAGAGATGGAGGCTAAATTTAATGAAGTTGACGTTCGGATTGTCTATTTTCCATATACCAAAGGCACCAGTTCTACAATTTTAAATGATACGCTTATAAAGTTAAGAGAGCAATAGTCGATAGATTAGTTAGAATATAACTTTAAGCATTAGATAAACAAAATCTGTTTATCTAATTGCTATTATAAATCTACCACAACCTTAGCAGCGATTGCTAGTTGATATAAAATTTGAGTTAAGATACTTGTAGCTTGAAGAGTTTTACCCTCGACTTTTGGTAATACCAAAATTGAATCTCCAGGATAGACATTCTCGCCACTTGAAGCTCTAAATTTACCAGCTTTGCCATTAGCTGATACTAGGATAACTCTACTACTATCGGCTCTAGCACTTAGATCTCCGGCCATCTCGATATAATCTTCTATATCAGAATCAGCCACATGAGTAAACGCCCCTGGCATAGAGACTTCGCCTTGGACAATTACTATGTTATCCTTAGTTGGGATATATATCGTATCATCTTCTTGCAAAACAATCTGATTTATATCATCTTTATTGCTAATTACTACTTGACCTTTTGGTTCAACCTGCCTAGCGCGTTCTATAAACTCCAAAATAGATTTAGCTTCAGCAGCTCTGATTTGAGCTTCTTGCGTAGTAGCTGATGATGTCGTAAGAGCGATAGACTCTAGCTCCCTTAGATGTGAATCTATAAGATTTTTTTGCATTTTTGCTACACTTTTTCTAAAAAGTTGAATAGCATCTACATTAGACTGCGCATTAAATCCAATCTTTTCCATAAGCTCGCCAAGCGTAGTCCCTTTAGGTACAACAATCGCACGAGCTCCGCTATGTTCGCCATCTATATTTATACGCACTTCAGTTGCAGCATGGTCAGTCATAAACTCCACAGCATCTCCAGCCCTTAACTTCACAGAATCAAATTTTGTTAAAGGATAACTAGTAATTTGAATTTGGCTATTATTATAGCTTTTTACTATAGCTTGGGTTACTACTGGCTTAATTCCTGCTAGTCTTGCTAGCTCTTTTAGGCTCATTGAGTTATTTTTAGCCTCAAATCTATATGAGCGTAGCACTTCGCCACTAGCACTCATATATGCTCCCACACTACCAACCAAGATCACATCGCCATTTTTTAAAGCAAACATCTCAATCTTGCCATCAACCATAAAATCATACAGATCTATACTCTTATATGGCTGGTTATTTCGCACTACAGTAATATTGCGAAAGCTTCCATATTGTGGATTTATACCGCCAGCTTTATCTATAAACTGTATAAGAGAATCTGAACTAAGCCCTTGATAAAGGCCTGGCTTATTTACATTACCAGTAACAAATATAGATACATTTTGATAAATTCCCATATCAGCATATACATGCACATTCTCTTTAAATACTTTTTTTACACTTTTTGAAATTACATTAACTAAATTTGAATTTTTCACACCAAGAAGCTTAATAACCCCAACTTTTGGTAAAAATATATTGCCTTGTGAATCGATAGTAAGCTGCTGTTCAAACTCATATGCGCCCCACAACTTAACATTTACAATATCGCCAATAGCTAAAATATAATCAGGATTATAAATATGCTGGCTTACCATTGTAAAGTTGCCATTAAATAAATTTTCACCAAAAACCATTTGAATTGGCTCTGTGGCACTTATAGTGAGATTGGCATCTTGTGGGATTAGCGCAGCTTGAGATTGCGAGTTTGCAATTTGAGCTTGAGAATTTACCGTAGCTGAATTGACTGAATTTATAGAACTAACAGGTGCAATTGCTATTGCTGCAGTAGCAAAAATAGTCAAAATTGATAATATTTTTTTCATTTTTTAATCTTTCAAATTCCAAATACTAAGTGCTAAATTTTACTTAAAATCAAGTAATAAAGAGCTTAAAATTATGTTTTTAAATATTTACATATCCAAATTAAATTGTTATTATTTTTTCTTTATACCTATTGTCTGTTCATTTAGCCTCCTGCTAAGCATCAGATCTATAATTGGTTGCTCTCTTTTATTGGCTCTTTGGCAGTGGTTTTTTTGAAATTTATCGGTGATGAAAATAACAATTTTAGCCCATCTTTTATGACGCATTCTCCATGCGTGACTAGAAACTGACTCCCATGCATATCCATTAAATACAGCTGCATTGACAAAGTGATCAAGCGCTCTAACTGCCTGTCTAGCACGAGCTGGATTACCAAAAGTCCCTACAATAGCAATATAGATATAACCCACTACAGCTAGTGGGACAAGTACGCATAAAAGCGCCGTCCCAGCTAACTTCTCTTTAAATCTCAAACTTGCTACCTTTTGCTCATCTTAATCATCATTCCATTGGCTGAGCGAACTGTGAGCCTACCGACAACATCAGGGATAAACCCATCTTTTAGCTCCAACTTAAATTCGCGTAAAATATTAGCTAAAATTATAATCGCCTCTTGCATAGCAAAGCCTTGTCCGATACAAATTCGCTCACCTAACCCAAATGGCATATATTTTTCTTTTGGAATATTTTCATTATGTCTATCTGGTCTAAACTCATGTGGAGCATCCCAAAAATCATCATGCCTATGAATTAGCCATGGTGCAACGACAACTCCTGAACCTTTTTGCAGCACCTTATCTCGTATTTTAGCCTCGCCTTTACTTTGACGAGCAAAGAATCCAACTGGCGGATATAGTCTTAGAGCTTCTTTAAAGACATTAGTTAAATACTTCATCTCTTTAATATCTGAAATGCTAAATTTGCCATCTTTATTAATGCTAATTATCTCATTATATGCTTTTTGCTGAGCGTCTTGATCAAGGCTTAAACAGTATAGAGTCCATGTTAGAGAGCTTGCTGTTGTCTCATGGCCTGCTAAAAATAGCATTGATACTTGATCTAAAATCTCTTCAAAACTAAAACGCTCCCCGCTACTAGCATCTACTGTATGTAAAAGCGATGAGAGAATATCACAATATGTATCGCTCTCATAATTTTCATATCTAGGTTTAATGATATCTGAAAGACTCTTTCTAATTACAGCTCCAGCTTTCATTCTTTTATTTTCTCCAAGAATATTTGAAAGCCATTGTGGCACACAAAAAAACTTCCTAATAGCTGTTCTAGCAGTCTCTTCTTGAAATGTTACAAATGCATGCAATATCTCTTTGCCTTTTATCTCATCTAGCTTAGAACTCATAATAGTACGAAATATTACATCTGCAGTTACAAAGGTCATATGCTCATCAACCTCAATAATAGATCCATCAGGATATTTTCTAAATCTATCCATCATATCAGCAGCCGCACTACTCATCAGATCAAAAACTTTACTAATCCTAGTCATCTCAAAGCTAGGCCGCAAAAGCTCTCTTTGCTTTTTCCACACCTCGCCATTAGTAGTAAAAATACTAACGCCCAAAAGGGGCTTTAAAAGCTCATGGAGCATATCGCTTTTTGGGAATTCCTTGACATTATCTACCATAATTTTACGAACTTCTTTAGGATCATTTACTACAAAAAGGTCAAATCCAGGCATCTTAACTCTGCCAGCTCTCATCTTATAGCTTTTTTCATATAAACCATCTAGCCACGATCTGCGCTTGAGCAAAAATGTCGTTATTAGCCCAGCTTTGCTACTATGCGGTTTTGGGTGAAATGGACAAACTCCCATAATTGACTCCTTAAAATTTCTTATCTTCAAGTTTATCTGGGTCTATGGTTAGATAAAAATAATCATACCCGCCACGAATTTGAGTTGCTTTAAGATACAAAAAATGAACTTGATACCACTTATATCTTATATTTTTGTATGTTTTTTTATCATAAATTTTAAAAAATCCAACTGATATTAGCTTTGGTGATTTAGCATTTTGTCTTAAAAGCTTGATATAATCTACCTTAAAAAAGCACGCTCCATCAATCTTAGAGCTAAAATCCAGCCAGGTGATGCCAGAATTTGCTACTATCTCAAGCTCTTTTTTAAATTTATCTGCGTATTTATGAAATGATACAAGCGGGATACATCCGCCTATTAAAACAAGCTTTAAATTTGATATATTTAGCCCTTCAATCTTGCTTTTTTCTATCACTCTTGCCACGCTACTAATAGCTATAATCGCCCCAACGCTATGTGCTACTATCATCACTTCGTCATTGGTATTTTGGTTATTTTTTAAGCTTTTTATAATCTCATTAGCAAAGCTCTCATTTCTCTCATCTGCACCTTTAATCTCGCTTCTAGCATATTTATAACAAAATCTATAAATGCTAAGTAGCCAAAACATCCCCGCATTCATTCCTAGATAAAATATCCCTTTAGTAGCTAGATAAAAGAGCAAAATAGAACAAATAATCCACAAAATATAATTTTGGATAAAATAGCTAAGCCCGTAACAAAAAAATCCCGTCAAACAATATGATAACAATATAAAAACTATAGGATAATATCCAGCAATCAATTGAGTGCGTGAGTATCTAGCTACCATATAGACAGCGCCGGATATAGGGTAATTAAAGAGCGCCACAAATAAAGCCCCAAAAACTTCAAAAAATCTTTTACAGAAATGCTCTTTTACTATATCATTCCAAATGAGAAAATTATATTTGGTTTTAACGCCCTTATAATCGACATTAAAATATGGTGAATCATCTATTTGGAATTTGCTTATATTTAGCTCATTTTGTTCTATTGCGCTTGTTTTATGGATATTGTTTTTAAAGATGGAGTAGTAGTATTTTGGGCTTCTAGGATCAAATCCAGCTATATAAAACACTTCTCGCACTACACCCCCCTATTTTTATTTTATTAATTATGAAATTTATAAAGCGGCTATTCTAGCAAATTTAATCATAATCAATACTTAAATTAAGATTAAAAATACCCTATTAGCCTCACTATAAACTAGTTTTTAAATTTGATTTTTTCTATCCAATCATCTAGAGTTTTTTCAAATCCAATAGAGTTGCTATAATAGAATTTAATATCTTTTTGCATATATTTTTGCTCTACCCATCCACCAAAATCATGCGGATATAGATAGTCTTTTTTGGCCTCATCTGTATTAATAAGATATGGTGGCACTGGTAAGGCTGGATTTTTAGCTATATAATCAAGTGCGAAATTTATAGCCTTGTAACTAGAGTTGGATTTAGGCGAGCTAGCTAGATAGACGGCACATTGACTTAGGATAATTCTAGCTTCTGGATAGCCTATTTTTGATACTGCTAGCATGGTATTTGTGGCTACATTTAGGGCATTTGGATTGGCATTGCCTATATCCTCACTAGCAAAAATCACCATCCTTCTAGCCAAAAATTCAGGCTCCTCCTCAGCTGCTATGAGTCTTGCTAGGTAGTATATCGCCGCATCGATATCACTACCCCTTAGGCTCTTTATCATCGCACTTATTAGGTTATAATGAGTATCTTTACTGCTGCTACCTTCGCTAAAGCTAGAGCATCTTAAGGTTTTTAAAATCTTTAAATTTATATTTTTATCCACACTTAGAGCGTATTCTAGTAAATTTAGCATACTTCTAGCATCGCCACCACTAGAGCTAATGAGATAATCCTTAGCACTCTCATCAATCTCAAAATATACACTCTTTTGAATATCAGTTAATAAAAGCTCCAAATCTCTATATGATAGCGGTTTAAACTCAAATATCATCATCCTAGAGCGGATTCCGCTACTTACAGAGAATTTGGGATTTTCGGTGGTGGCGCCAATTATAATACATTTTTTATCTTCCATTGGGATTAAAAGCGTCTCTTGTTGAGTCTTGCTAAGGCGATGAAATTCATCGATAAATATAAGTGGCAAATATAGTGAACCATCAAATTTAGCTATGATTTTACGGACTTCTTCGCTTTTTAAATTCGCCCCATCAAGCTCGAAAAATTCATAATCCATCTCCTTAGCAATGATCTTAGCCATCGTAGTTTTTCCACTTCCGGCTGTGCCGTAAAACAAGCTATGTGGTATATTTTTATTCTCTATAAATTTCGTAAAAATTTCTCTAATATCATCTTGACCTACCATTTGGCTGATTTTTGTCGGTCTAAATTTAAGGCTTAAATTCATATTTTTCCTTCTATCTATGATGGTTGAGTGAAATTATACAATAATAAAAATCTTTAAATAGCTAAATAGTAGAAAATGGATTGAAATAGCGATAGATTAGCGAAATTCAAAAGCGATTATGGCTCCAAATTTCGCTAAAAAGCGTGATATAATAACGCTAAAATTCAGTTAGTGAGAGCAGCCGCAACCGCAACCACCGCCGATAGCTTTCAATGCTGCGTCGTAGTTTGGCTCAGTTGTGATTTCGCTAACTAGCTCTTTATAAACTACAACACCATTTGGATCAATTACGAAAATAGCACGAGTTAGCAATCCAGCAAGCGGACTACTAGCTAGCAAAACACCATACTCTTTACCGAATTTAGCACCTCTAAAATCACTAGCCACTCTTAAATTTTCGATTCCTTCAGTCGAGCAAAATCTTCCCATAGCAAATGGAAGATCTAGCGATATAACCGTAGCTTCAACATTGCTTTTGCTAGCTACTTTTTGGTTAAATGTTCTAGCTTCAGTCGCACAAACTCCTGTATCTAGGCTTGGGACTACTATTAGGACTTGGAATTTTCCACTTGCACCGCCTACTTTTAGGCTAGATAGATCCTTAGCTACTAGATCAACTTCTGGTGCTCTTTGGCCTACATTTACAACATTTCCTTCTAATTCTACTGCTGTACCTTTGAAAGTTACTGACATATTAAATCCTTAATTAAATTTGTAAATGCAATAATATCAAAATTAAGATAAATAAACTCTTAATATCTAAATTTAGCCTTTTTGTACAACGATTGTCCCGGCTAAAAGATCATGTAAATTTCGCTTATCCTTTCTAAAAAAGCAAAAAAATGATCCCCCTATAATAAAGGTAGTTATAAAGAAAAAGTATCTAAGAATATAAATAAGCAAATTAGCCTTTTTGCCATTTAGGCCAACTAGGTAGATCCCTTGTGCCTTATACCCAGGACTTTGAGCCTTAAAAGCAAAAAATAGAGATTGTATCAGCCCAAAAACTAGCCAAACCAAAAATATAGCCAACTGATTACTTTGAAATTCATCTTTGCCGCTTAAAACTACATAAGTCATTATATACAAAAGAGGGGCAGCGATAAAGAACATATCCATAATAAATGCCTTTACCCTGCTAAAAATATTTGCGGCTACTGCCTTACTCATGCGTTGCCACGGCTCCCAGGCTTGAATGCTTTTGAGCCATTTTTACACAATGGACAAGACTCTGGCGGATAAATTTCAAATTCGAAATTCCCAAGAGCAAAAAGCGGTTTATCAGCTGGGAGCTTACAGCTATCTTTTCTCTCATTATTTAATCCACTAACAGAGCAAAATCCTCGATTTGCAAGCGCCGCAAACCCTACTACAACGCCACCTAAACTCTCAATAATCTTAGCACTTTCTAAGGCTGAGCCTCCAGTAGTTATTATATCTTCGCATATTATAAATCTCTCGCCCTCTTTTACGCTAAATCCACGTCTAAGGCTCATCACGCTATCTACCCTTTCAGTAAAAATAAATCTTTTTTTACCAGCTCTAGCTAGCTCATATCCGGCCAAAATTCCACCAAGCGCAGGCGAACAAACACTATCAAATTCAACCCCAGCCTCAGCAATTTTAGCAAATAACTTATCGCACAAAACGCCTGTTAAAATCGGATCTTCTAAAACCTTTGCACTCTGCAAATAAAATTGTGAGTGGTTACCACTACTTAGTAAAAAATGTCCCTCTAAATATGCTCCAGCATCTTTGTAAATTTGTTCTAAATTCATATCAAACCTTTAAAAGTTCAGCTTCTTTATCTTTTACTATTTGATCTACTTTGGTGATATAATTATCGGTAATTTTTTGTACCTCATCATAGCCTTTTTTGATCTCATCTTCGCTTAGAGTTTTATCTTTTTCTATTTTTTTGATATCATCATTAGCATCTTTGCGAATGTTTCTAATAGCTACTTTTGCTTTTTCGCCCATAGCTTTTGCCTCTTTGGCATTTTTTTGACGATCTTCAGTTGTCATAGGGGGGAAAAATAGCTTAACACTCTCGCCATCGTTATTTGGATTTACGCCTATATTTGCCGCTTGGATCGCCGCAGTGATAGTTTTTAGCATAGATTTTTCCCATGGAGTAATGGTAATTGTGCTAGCATCAGTAGCCAAAACGGTGGCAACTTGATTTAATGGAGTAGAGCTTCCATAGTAATCTACATGTACATGATCTAAGATATTAATACTTACCTTACCTGTGCGAAGTGTTGCAAAATCACGCTTTAGAGCCTCTAGCGCTTTGTCGTTGTGTAGTTTTTGGTTGTTGTAAATTTCATTTAGCATATCTATCCTTTTAGTTGGCTGTTGTGTTATTTTCAGCTGTTGGTGCCGCTGGTGCTGCAGGTATTATGTTGGTATTTGGGGCTTGCGGTGCTTGGATTGAGTCAAATTTAGCACTATCAACTACAGAATCACGCAAAGATTGATTATATGTATATCCAAGGGCTATGGTATTAACAACAAACAAAAACCCCATAAAAAATGTAAATTTAGCTAAAAATCCAGCTGGACCCTTAGCGCCAAATAGACTCTCATTACTTCCGCTATAAGCTCCAAGACCCATAGAAGCACTCTTTTGTAGTAATATGACAATAGTCAAAATCACTGCTAGCAAAACTTGTATAATAAGAAGAATTGAACTCACGAGTATCCTTTGATTGGTGTAATTAGCTCGTGATTATAGCAAAAAAAGTTAAAAATTTAGTTAAGCCACCACAGCGGTGGCTCTGATTATTCTCGGTTAAATATACCAAGAAGATTAAGAAGAGAGATAAATAAATTTAAAATATCAAGATACAACGAAACTGCAGCAAGCACAGGGCTATCATATCCGCCACGCAAAATCATTTGAGTATCATATAAGATATAAGCACTAAATAGTATCGCACCAACTGCTGAAATGATAGTAGCTAACATTGTGCTTTGGAAAAATAAATTTAAAAGCCCAGCTACGACAATTACAATTAGTGTGATAAATAGCATTTTACCCATTGATGAAAAATCACGCTTAGTATTAAAAGCAAAAATTGTTAACCCACCAAAAGCCACAGTAGTCATCAAAAATGCTTGAGTGATGATATGCCCCATACCAGCACCGATATAGGTATTAAGCACTGGGCCAAGAGTAAGACCGCTTACAAAGGTAAATCCAAATAGCAAAAATAGAGCTAGAGTTGGATTTTTGCGTGTAAAAAATAGCCCAAAAAGCATTCCAAGCTCAAGGATTAAAAGCATCCAACTAAAGCTTTTGACATAATCAACGCCGATATATGCACCCACAGTTGCCGCTAGAAGCGAAGCACTAAGAAGCTGATAAGTTTGCTTGACAAAAGTCGCTCTAGCGCTAAAAGATTGCTCACTCTCATAAGTGCGACTAAACTCATTTTGTTGCGATGAGAGATTTCTATTATATAGACTCATTTTTCCTCCAATTTAAATTTGCGTATAAGTCTAGCAAAATAAATTTAACACTAAATAAAAATTTAAAAATATCTCACTCTACCCAGCTTAAAATGAATATCTAGCATTTAAGTTTACAGCTAAGTCTGTATCATAATCACCAAATGCAGATTTTTCTAAAGTTAAGCCAATTCTTAAATTCTCACTAGCTACCATATTTAGACCCAAATTCATAAGCATTCTAGAGTCTTTATCATTGTTTTTGGCGCTATCGCCATCTATTAGGATTTCAGCATTTTTCACCATCTCCCATTGATAGCTAAGCCCACCAAGCGCATAAGCTCTAATCTTGCCTAGCCAAACCTCTCTAGCAAAGTTAAATCCAGCCCTACCAACTAGCAAATCAGAGTCTTTAATCTCCATTTCAAACCCATTGCTATTTATAGTTGCACCGCTAGTGTTGAGATAGACAAACTCGGCTTGAGGCTCGATATAAAAATTATTAAAATCAAATCTATATCCAAATTCTCCACCCAAATAAAGCGAGTTTGTATTATAATCTGTATCCAAAAAGCTCAAACTCATATTTGGGAAGTTATAATCCATTTTATGGTTATTTCTTGTGTATTTTGCGATGGCATCCACATACCAGCCATTATCAAATACTCCAGAGATATAAAATCCACCGCCGATTGTTTTGACATCGCCTTTTGCGTTATCACCATCTATATCGCTACTTGTGTGAGTTACTGTAATACCGCTAAAGATAGATCCGCTTGAAATTTGACTTTGTTTATCAAAACCAGCTTGAACATGGGTAAATTTATTTTCAAATCCATCACTACTGCCCTGTCCACCCAAAATCCTAGCCCAGCTACCAGCGGTTGCGTTAATACCTCTTAACTCACCCATCCTTTTATTTAGGTTATTGATGTCGGCGTAGTTTATATCCATACTTAGCTTAGAAGCGTCGTTGGCTTCTTTTAGAGCTGCTTGGTTTGTAGATTTGGTTATCTCTATGCCACCATTATCATTTTTTGTAATTTTGTAATTAACCAAGCCTCTATTTAGCACAAGCGGAGCGCTTAAATTTGGGTTATATAAGGCTATATCTTTGCCGTTTTTTTGGATTTTGTATAGGGTTGTATTACCTATTGTTTCTAAGGCTAGATTAAGCTCGCTATGTTTATTTACCTCATTTTGGACAGATTGAGTAATTAAATTTGCGCCATTTTCGCTAGAGACACCGCCTTGATTATTTGAATTTCCTGAATTTCCAGTGTTGCTTGAATTTCCGTTATTGCTTTGGTTACCGCTATTTTGGCTACCTGAATTTTCAGTATTTTCAGAATTTTCGGTGTTGCTTGAGCCTTGATTGTTGGAATTTTGATTGCCGTTATTATTTGAGCCTTGGTTATTAGAATTTCCGGTGTTGTTGTTACCATTTTCTGGAGCTGTGCTACCACTACCGGTATTACCTTGATTTGTGTTTTGGTTACCAGTAGAGCCTTGATTATTTGAATTTCCTGAATTTCCAGTGTTGCTTGAATTTCCGTTATTGCTTTGGTTACCGCTATTTTGGCTACCTGAATTTTCAGTATTTCCTGAATTTTCGGTGTTATTTGAGCCTTGATTGTTGGAATTTTGATTGCCGTTATTATTTGAGCCCTGGTTATTAGAATTTCCGGTGTTGTTGTTACCATTTTCTGGAGCTGTGCTACCACTACCGGTATTACCTTGATTTGTGTTTTGGTTACCAGTAGAGCCTTGATTATTTGAATTTCCTGAATTTTCGGTGCTACTTGAGCCTTGATTGCCTTCATTAGTTGAAATTCCGCAAGCCCACTCACTACCAGGTAAAACGCTCAATAAGCAATCTTTTCTATTAGAGCTATCTACATATGTGCCGTTATTTCTAGCTTCATCTATGCTTAGATATGTAATACTATAAATCTCATAAAGATCCGTAACATAAGTATTAGTGCTAGATACATAATAGCTATAAAGAAAGCGGAAAGTTTCATTGCCCTTATTATCAGGGGCGTAGTTGCCTATAACCTCTCTTAAAGTGAGTTGGCCAGCCTTATCTTTGACAGAGTCGCTCACATAGCCTTTTTTGATCTTGCCAGTTTTCTCATCGACTTCAATCCCCCAAAGCGTAACCGTGTGAGTATCATCAGTAAGTGCAGCTACGACCTTGCCTGTTTGGAAGTTTTCTATCAAAGATTTTGTGATACCTTCACTTTGATAGTTATATCTCTCAGTCCAAAATGGCGCTCCACTAATCTTGGTTGGGCCATACTCTCTTTCTAAATATGTTGGGTTGTTGTTATTTTCGTAGATTTTGACATTTGGCGAAAACTCTTCAAGATAATAGATCATCCCACGATACGGCTGTAATCCGCCTTGAATATGTGGATATTTCTGATAAAACCAATCCGTGATAGCTTCATTACCTTGCGGTGCGCCTTCTTTTAAATTTAGATCAATGCCTACATTTTGTTGCCACCAGCCAAGAGTGTTACCAGCTACGGCGCCCCAGCATTGATTTGGGTGCTGCAAATACGCACTCCAACCACTATTTATACTCACGCCACTAGCCCAAAACTGATTCGCTGATAGAGATGAGCAAGTACATGCTAAAATAATGATTTTTGAAACTTTAGAATTCATCGTACCCCCCCCCTTTTTTTTTCAATTTAAATATATTTATTTTGGATCTTTACATTCTAACATAAAAAAACAAAACATAAAATAAATTTAATATGCGATAAAGATTTAAGTGAATTTGATTTTAGTTAATAGAAATTTAGAACAAATTTGGTGAAATTTTTAAAAATTTAGCTTGCAATAATAAAAACTACGCCAAATTTGTCATTGTAAGCCTTGCATGATAAAACATATTTTCTAAATTTATTTTATATATTAGATTTATCTTTATTTTTATGTTCTTTTTTAATTTTCATAGCTTCAAATATAAATTTAATATATCCACCTTTATACCAGTTTTTATTAGCTTTTATTAGAGCCTGACCTAGTTTATAGCTTAGGTGATTTTTAACTTTTATGGCTTTTTGGTAGCTAGTTTCTAACTCTTTGATTTTATCTTTTAGAATTTTATTTTCTGCTTCTAGCGATAGCTGCATAGATGGCTGAATTTGTGGCGTATTTTTGTTTAATTGTGATAAGATTTGAGCCTCAGTTTTTTTAATAATTTGCGGTGTTAGAACACTATCAATATGTTTAACAATATTTGGGTAGTTAGTTTCTAACTCTTTGATTTTATCTTTTAGAATTTTATTTTCTGCTTCTAGCGATAGCTGAATTTGTGGCGTATTTTTGTTTAATTGTGATAAGATTTGAGCCTCAGTTTTTTTAATAATTTGCGGTGTTAGAACACTATCAATATGTTTAACAATATTTGGGTAAAGATGACTAATATACTCATCTATAAACTCCATAGAATCTTTGAAAAATACTATATTTGGTATCAAATAAGAGCGATCTATATCTTTATCAATCTCTATATCTATATCGGTCGGAATAACACTCAAATCAAACAGCTTCATCTTTGGGTTTGGTTTGCATAAGAAAAAGGCAATTAGGTCGAAATATGGGAGAGATATTGAATTTGGAAGCCAACTATGTGCCCCATAATAAAATTCAGTGCTTGGCAATTTTTCATCATTAAATTTAATTATAAGACTGCTATCAATTATCAGCTCAGCTTGAATTTCACAAAATATATTCGATTTTGTAGTTGACTTAACAATATTTTCATTTATATTTTTTAAATGAATTGAGCCGCAATGCTCAGCAGCAAAAATACCAGAATTTGGCTTTGTAATCTCTCCATTATTTTCTAAATTCCAGCTATGCATTCCAATAATTTCATATCCATCGCAATTATTAATTGCTAAACTATTTCCTTGTTCTAAACGATAAACAATTTCGTTATACATCGAGTTGCTAGGATTAAATATTTTAAAATTACCATTTCTTTGCATATTGTCTGGCGTTAAGATTTTAAATTCAGGTAGATTAATATCTAAATTTTTATTTGAAACTTTAAAACAATCAACATTTTTAGCAATCTCTTTACCAAGATTTCTACTTACTACTGATAACTGATGAGGGCCAAATTTATTTCCAAACTGGATTATTTCATTGTTTTGATAGTAGCTTTGCATATCAACAATATTCAAACCATAATAATTAGCTAAATATCTATGCATATTGATAACTATTTGAAAATTTTTAGACCTATATGGCAACAATAATATACAAACTGGCTTTTTAAACTCATACAGAGTTGCATATAAATATTGCAAATTTTTAAATATTATATCTAAAGATAAATTTTCCTTTGGATGATTATGACCAATAAGTTCATTAATTACAGATTCAGTTATTATTAAATCGGCATTCTGTATAGCTTCTTGATTTTTTGGCCTATATATCTCATATAGATTTTGAATGCTGGTTGTTGCACCTAAAGCTAAATTTGTCACATTTGCATACTCTTTTAACCCTTTTTGCAAGCCATTTACCATTACAGAGTTACTACCACCTAATAAAACAATATTTTTCATTTAATTAAATTCCTAAATTAGATTTGCAATCAGCAGGATATCAAAAAAAAAAAAACGAGATTAGAAAAATATATTAATTAATTTATTTAATATTATATTTATATAAATTATTTTATTGTATTGTAAATTTAAGTCTTTGATGTAGCTATAAATTTAAGACTTATATGAATTGATATTCAAATAAAAAATAAAACAATCTTTTTAAATAACTTTATGCTGATAAAAATCATTATTATTTTTATACTTTTCTAATTATAAACATTAAATTTATTATCAATAATATTTATTTTATCAGATTTATTATACAATTCAAAGCAGATTAGTTATTGTTAGCAGTTTTATTAAAATATAGATAATTGCCGCTTTTAGTTTGAGATATGATAATTTTATTTTCATTATCGTTTTTGACTACTTTGTAGTTTTGAGATGTTTTTTCTTTATCATAATAGTATCCATTGTTAATTAAAATTCTATCAAGTGGTAATTTTTTAATATCTTGGTTTATGTTTTCATCCATATTATTTATCCTTCAATTATTAAAAAGATAGAGTTTAAGAAAAATTAGTAGATAATAATATAATTATATTATGGGGATTATGCCATAGGGTGGTACCCCTACGGCAAATTTTCTATCTCCATAGAGAGAAGATATCGATATATGTCATTTGCATTCATCGTAATTATACAACTTTGTATAATCGTTGTCAAGGCTTACTAGCCTTGCCCCACGAAAGTGGGGATGCAATCCCCCTATGGCTAGATCATTTATACTACTCTTGCTTTACTTATAACTTCAACAAGTTTTTGGTATTTTTACTTTTTTATAGTAATACTCTTCTTTTACATGGAAAGTTCTAAGATTATCATTGCTTCTAAAAAATCTTTCACCACTCATAAATCCTTTACTATCACAATCATAAGAGTAACTTCTTGTCTCATAGTATCTATCATTAGGATTGAATTTGCATTATATAAAACAAGACATCATTTGCAAGCATTATATTTTCTAAAAAGATGAGTTGCTTTGAGTTAGCTGCAAAATACTTGGTCATAAAGGTTTAAATGAAACATATAAATCATATGCAAAGTACTTACCAAAAAATACTACAAATATAGCAGTATTTTTGTAAAAACACTAAAACATCTAAACTTAACAACTTATAATAATAAAATATCCAAGAATTAATAAATTAGTTAAAAGATATAAAGTAAAAAGCGATTTATACCATTTCATCTATTAAGGTAAAAACAAATAAATACTAAAACTACAGATTAATAAATATAAGATATAAAGAATAAAAACAAAGCTCGCAGCAACCTACTTTTCCAGCATCCCAGTAAGGGAGAGTATCATCGGCCATGAAAAGCTTAGCTTCTTGGTTCGAGAT